>DAIDJQ010000169.1 GCA_027451305.1 Cellulomonas sp. | reverse complement strand
CCAGTTCTTCCTCAACGGGCAGCGCCTGGCGTTGCGGGGTGTCCTGGACCAGGGCTACTGGCCGGCATCGGGTATCACCGCGCCGGACGACGAGGCGTTCGTCCGGGACCTCGAGCTGGCCCGCGAGGCGGGCTTCACCCTGGTGCGCAAGCACCTGAAGCTCGAGGACCCGCGGTTCTTGTTCCATGCCGACCGGCTAGGCATGCTGATCTGGGCCGAGCCGGCGTCGACCGGCCGGTTCTCGGCCGGCGCCGCGCAGGCGTTCGAGGAGCAGATCGAGCCGATGGTCCGCCGCGACGGCGGTCACCCGCCGATCGTGATCTGGGGCCTCTACAACGAGGAGTGGGGTCTGGACTGGGACGTGCCCGGCGACCCGGCCAAGCAGGACGCGATCCGTCGGGCCGTGCGACAGCTCCGGTTGCTGGATGCCACCCGGCCGGTGGTCGACAACTCCGGCTGGACGCACGTGGACACCGACATCGTCGACTGGCACGTGTACGACGAGCACCCCGCGGGCTGGGCAACGAAGGTGCAGGCGTTGCTGGAGTCCGAGCGGCCTACGTTCCCGGTCGCGATCGCCGTCGACCGGGTCGTCGACAAGCTCCTCATGGTGGACGGCCCGGTGCCGGCCGACCGTCCGCTGGTCAACAGCGAGTTCGGTGGCGGGTTCACGGCGATCGACCGGGGCTGGAACCTGCACTGGCAGACCCAGGAGCTGCGTCGCTACGACCGTATCAGCGGGTACATCTGGACCGAGCTGACCGATGTCGAGCACGAGAGCGCCGGCGTGGCCGACGCGCAGCGGGCGATGAAGGACAACGGCGGCCGGCCTCCCCGCGACGCCAACGCCGACACCGTCCCGGTCTTCGACGTCACGCCCGTCGCACCCGGTAGAGACATCACCTCGACCGGGGGTCAGGTGAGCTTCACGATGGCCGTGTCGCACCACGGCCCGGGCGCCATCGAGCTGGAGGTCCGCACCGCGTGGAGCACACGGTTCGCTGCCGAACCGGCCACGCCAGCCACGCGGGTCGCGCGGGTGGCCGCCGAACCGTTCGTGCTCAGCGAGCACGTGTCCGTCGCCGGGCCGCTGCCGCAGGACCAATCGATGCGGCGCCTGCACGTGCTGCTCACCGACGCTGCGACCGGCTGGATCCTCGGGCGCGGATCGCTCGACGTGATCGACGAGTAGGCGCGGTGGCTGGCGCGGGTGAACCGTGACCCGTGGCCTCCACGCTGACCCATCCCCCGGGGTCGGTGGAGGTCACCGGTGACGGTTCACACGCCGGGGGCGGCTACCGGTGCGGTGGTGCCGACGGTGCTCTCGCGCACCACGAGCCGGTGCGGTGCCCAGCCGGGGGCAGGCAGCTCTTCGCCCTGCAGGTGGGCCAGCACCCGTTCGACCGCGACCCGGCCGATGACCGCCTTGTCCGGGGCCACCGTGGTCAGTGACGGGGTGGTGTAGCTGCCGGCCTCGATGTCGTCGAAGCCGACGATCGCCACGTCCTGCGGCACACGCAGGCCGCGAGAGAGAACGGTGCGCATGGCGCCGATCGCGACCAGGTCGTTGTAGCAGAAGACGGCATCCGGCGGTCCGCTCGGCGCCTCGAGGAGCTGGGCCATCGCGTGGGCGCCGTCGGCGAAGTGGAACCGTGCAGCGGGCACGACTAGCGACTCGTCGATCGCGACGCCGGCGGCGTGCATGGCGGCGCGAAAGCCGCGGGTGCGTAGCTGGGCGGTCTCACCGGTCTCGTAGGGCTGGTCGCCGATCGCGGCGATCCGCCGGCGCCCGATGGACAGCAGGTGCTCGGTGGCGGCGTGGGCGGCTGCGACGTTGTCGATGACGACGTGGGTGTCGGCGGTTGCCTCGACCCGTTCGCCGAGCAGGACGAGGGGGACGTTGCTGTCGCGTGCCGCGATGTCCGCACCGGACAGGGCCAGCGGGGACAGGATGACGCCGTCGAACAGCTCGGCCCCGCCGCTGCGGGAGATCAGCTGCCGCTCACGGTCGGGGTCGCCGTCGGTCTGGTCGACCACGACCGTGTAGCCGCGGAGCCGGGCCTCGGCCACCACCACCCGCGCGAGCTCGGCGAAATAGGGCACGTCCAGCTCGGGGACGACAAGGGCGATCAGGCCGCTGCGCCCCTGGCGCAGGTGACGGGCCACGACGCTGGGCCGGTACCCGAGCTCGTCCACGGCTTCCTGGACGCGCAGACGCTTCTCCTCCGAGACCGGCACGTAGCCGTTGACGACGTTTGAGACCGTCCGGATCGACACGCCGGCACGTTCGGCGACGTCGCGCAGAGTTGCGCCAGCCATCTTGCCTACGCCTCCTTGGTAGCGCCCCCCCGCGGTCGAAACTGCACCGTGGAGGGAACCGTGCACGTCAGCCCGTCATACTGCCTTGCAGCGTGCCGCCCCGAAAGTACCGCTGCAGCAGCAGGAACAAGATGGCGATCGGCACCACGGTCACCAGGCCGCCGGTGATGAGCACCGGGACCAGGTCCGCCTTCGTGCCGGTCTGCGCCGCCGTCGACATCGCGGCCAGTCCGACGGTCAGGGGGTACAGGCGGCTCTTGCTGAAGATCATCAGGGGCAGGAAGTAGTTGTTCCAGATGGTCACCACGGAGATGAGCAGCACGGTGACCAGGCCGGACGCGGACAGCGGCATCGCGATGCGCAGGAAGATGCGCAGCTCACCGGCACCGTCCAGACGTGCCGCGGCGATCAGGTCCTGCGGGACCGCCGCCTCGATGAAGGTCCGCATCAGGTAGATCCCGACAACCGACACCATGCTGGGCAGGATCATCCCCCACGGGGAGTTGACCAGGCCCGTCTTGGCATAGAGCAGGAACAATGGCAGCGCCACGCTCGTAATCGGCACCAGCAGGGAGGCCATGAGCATGAAGAACAAGGTCCGCGAGCCCCGGAACCGGTAGCGGGCAAAGCCGTAGCCGGCCATCGCCGACAGGGCAGTGGCGCCCACCGCACCGACCACGGCGTAGACCAGGGTGTTACGCAGCCACACCACGAACACCCCAGCCCCGCTGATGTTCTGACCCAGGGACGCAATGTTGTGGAACAGCCGGAACGGACCCGCGAACCAGAAACCGAAACTCTGATAGACGTGCACGGTGTCCTTCGTCGAGGCGATCACCAGCCAGACGAGCGGACCGAGGATGAACAGGGCGAACAGGCCCACCAACCCGGTCAGTGCAACACGCGCAGCCGGGTGCATGCCATACAGCGCCGGATCCACACGCCCGGCGTCCTCACGGGCCCGCCGCCGGCTCATCGGAACTCCCCCTGCCGGCGCCGGATCGCCAGGCCACCGAGGGAAACCAGGCCGATGAGCACGGCGAGGATGACCGCGGCCGCGGCGCCCAGGTTGTACAGGCCGGAGCCGACCGCGGTGTGGTAGACGAACAGGGACGGGGTGAACCCGAACGAGACCGCCTGCGGCTGGAAGGTCGCCAGGATCTGCGGCTCGGTGAACAGCTGCAGCGCGCCGACGCCGTTGAGGAAGGCGAGCATCACGATCGACGGCATGACCATCGGCAGCTTGATGCCGGTCGCGATGCGCCAGAACGAGGCGCCCTCCATCAAGGCGGCCTCGGTCACCTCCTTGGGGATCGAGGTCAGCGAGGCGTTCAGAACGATCATGTTGTAGCCGGTCCACTCCCAGATGACGATGATGATGATCGTCGGCAGGACGAGCTTGCTGGAGAAGAAGTTCAGGTTGTGCAGGCCGAGGGCGTCCAGCAGCCGCGCGTAGCTGCCGAACCCGGGCAGCAGCAGGAACGACCACATCAGCGCCGCCACCACGCCGGGAACGGCGTAGGGCAGGAAGAACACGGTCCGGAAAAGCCGGCCCCCCGGCACCAACCCGGACTCGAGCAGCACGGCGAGCCCGAACGCGATGGCGATCGTGAGGGGAACCTGCACCAGGGCGAACAGGAACACTCGTTCCACGCCGCCCCAGAACTCCCCAGACCGCAGCACGGTCGCGTAGTTCGCCAGGCCGGAGAAGTGCTCGCCGCCGATGAGCTTGGTGGTGAACAGGCTGGTGTACGTCGCGTACACGGTCGGCGCCAGCATGAACAGCGCCAGCATGACCATCTGCGGGGCGACGAACACCGCGCCGGGCCACTCACGGGCGTGCCCGCGCCGTGCGCGCGGTCGACCGGCCGCTGGGTGCCCGCCGGTGGCCGTCGGTGTCGTCACGGACGTCAGTCCCGTCACGAGATGTCCTCCTTCTGCGTGTCGGCCGGCCCCCGTTCATGTGACGGGGGCCGGCCGGGTGCACCGGGTCGCCGTCAGTTGGTGGTGACGGTGAAGCCCTGCGACGTGGCGTAGTCGACCATTTGCTTCTGGAAGTCGGCGAATGCCTGCGGGAGCGTCTTGCTGCCGTCGACGACGCCCGCGAACGTCGATGTCCACTGCGTCAGCGCCGCGGTCATGATCGGCGGCCACTGCGGATAGTTGATGGCCTTGGCCGCCTGCGCGAACACCTGGTTCGGCTGGGAGTCACCCGAGATCTGCAGCGTGGTCGCCAGGAACGTCGGGTCGTTCAGCAGCGGCAGATATGCGGGGAAGGCCCCGCCCACCGGGCCGGCCAGGATCTTCCACGAAGCGCCCGAGCCGCCGAACCACTGCGCGAACTCCGCCGCTTCCTTGGCGTGCGCCGAGCCCTTGATGACCGCCAGGGTCGAACCGCCCCAGCTACCGGATAGGTTGTCTCCGGCCTTCACCTGGGGAAGCGGCGCGGCCCGCCACGAGCCAAGCGTCTTGGAGATGCTGCCCTGCATACCGACCGGGCCCCACGCCGGGCTCAGCCGCGACGCGTCCTTGCCGGTGTCCAGGTTGCTCCACTGCGTCGGGGAGAAGTCCGCCACCTTGGTAGCCTCACCCTTGTTGTACAGGCCCTGCCAATACTGGGCGAATGCCGTCTCGGCCGCACCGGTGAAGTGGATGCCCAGCTTGTCCCCGCCGGAGTAGTCGAACGGGAACGCACCCCACGCCTGCATCACGGCCAGGACCTCCTGCGCCGTCACCGGGTCCAGGTTCGTGATCGCAGCCGACGGGTCCTTCGCGTGCAACTGATCCGCCGCGGTCGCGAACTGGTCCCACGTGGTCGGCACCGTGGTGATGCCGGCAGTGTCCAGCTGGGTCTTGTTGTACCAAAGAGCCATCGGACCCACGTCGACCGGCATCGCGTAGATCGCGCTGCCCGACGTGACCTGCGACCACGCCGCCGGGATCTCGTTCGCCTGCGCAGCCCCCACCCCGTACTGCGACATGTCGACCAGGCTGTTCGTGATCTCGAACGACGGCAGCTCGAAATACTCGATCTGCGCCACGTCCGGAGTACCCGTCCCTGCCTTCAGCGCGTCCGTCAGCTTGGTGTACTCATCGCCCGCGGCACCCGCGTTCTCGATCGTCACGCAGATGTTCGGGTGCGTCGCGTTGAACTCGTTGACAGCCAGGTCGTACCCGGCCGACCAACCCCAGAACGTCACCTTCGTCGCGTCCGACGCGCACGGGAACGTCGAACCCGACGGGCTCGGGTTCGCCGCCGCCGCAGGGACGGAGGTCGTAGCACCCGCACCGGACGTCGCAACCGGGGTCGAACCCCCGCTGCACGCAGCCAGCGTCAGCACCGCCACGGCGACAGCCGACGGCAGCGCCGCCCGGCGCCCGAACCTGTTCCCGCTGCGGCCCGAAGGCCCACCGGACCCCACAGCCAAGGGCTGGGACATAACGACTCCAATCGTCTTTGACGAGTCTCGGACAGCGGCGCTCGGGATGGCGTCACTGCGACAGAAGGAGAACATAGACGCGATCTTGCATCGTTGCAATCCACTCCCGGACGATCACCCAGCCGTTGCCGAGTTGTGACCTGCGCCGGCATGGTCGATCGCTCGCGTGCGTGACCCGCCGCTTGAAGCACTGGCCCGGCGCCGCCCGGTGAAACCGTGCGGTGTCCGTGGGCATGGAGGGCGGAAACGACCGCGCCCGTCTGGTGGTCGGCGGTGGGCGAACTCAAAGCCGGCCCGGAACTCGAAGGCGGAAGACCCTGTCGACGACGTTCGAAAACTGGACGGTTGCGACGGCCGAAGAGTGAACGGTGTTGGCAGCCTAGTTCGGCTCGTGGTCTGCGGTCTGGCGGATGGACGGCAGGGTGTCGATGCCCCGGTTGCGGACCCGGTAGCTGGCGCCCTTGAGGGTCAGGACGTCGGCGTGGTGGACGACGTGGTCGATCATCGCGGCGGCGACGACTTGGTCGCCGAAGACGGTGCACGGGCGAGCTCTTGGGGCAGCTTGCCGGCATGGTGGGCGTCGGTCAGGCGGGTGACCCAGTCGGTCGCCGTGGCGAACAGGACCCGGTGTCCATGGTGGGCTGCCGCGATGCCCAGGGCGGTGGCCAGGTGGGTCTTGCCGGTGCCGGGCGGGCCGAGCAGCACGACGTTGCGGGCCTCGGTCAGGAAGGCGCCGAAGGCCAGGGCGGCGATCTGCTGGCGGACGGCGGGTTGGGCGTCGAAGTCGAAGTCTTCGATCGTCTTCCGGGCGGGCAACCCGGCGGTGCTCCTGGCAGGTCGCCGCGCGGGCGCGCACGGGCGTGTTCGCTGCCTGGGGGCGTCGATCGTCGGCGGTGCAGCCGTCGCCTAGGTCAGCTTCCTCGTCCGGGTCGGGGCGGGGATGTAGTGGGCGCTCGTTACGTGACTCGCAACACGACCATCGCCGCCGGGATCTGTGGCACGCGACTCAGGAGTCCACACCCAGTTGCGCGTCGATCGCCGATGCCTCCGAGGCCAGCAGCGCGATGAGTGCAGCCGGGGTCAACCGACCATGTTCAACGACTTCGGCATCGACTTCGACGACGTCGTCGGCTGAACGTCGGTCGACCGAGCACTACCCGCTGGGGGTCCACCGTGGTGGACCCCCAGCCACCCCCTCAGCGGAAGGTCCCCATGCGCGAGCTCCTTGCCCTCGTCGTCACTCCGTTCGGCCTCTGGCTCGCCGCCGCCGCCTGGGTCGACGCCGACACCACTGCCGCCGGAAGGATCGGTGGTACGGCCGCAGGAGTGGTCCTGATCGTCAGCGCCATCCTGGTCGCCGCCAGGCACGCCCACCGGGCCGCCCTAACCGTGCTGGCCATCCTCGGCATTGCTACGGTCGTCCTAGGGCGCGTTGATCAAGTCGGTTTTGATCCAGATCAGTGAGGCGGCGAGGCTGATGGCGGCCCGGTAGTTGGGGCGGTCTTGTCGGTGCGCATCGCGATGCCGCGCCACGCCTTGAGCTTGTTGAAGCAGCGTTCGACGACGTTGCGACCGCGGTAGCGGGCCTGCTGGTCGGCGCCGAAGTCGATCGGCCGGCCGGGCTTCTTGCGGCGATGGGCGATCTGGTCGTCGCGTTCGGGGATCGTCGCGGCGATGCCGTGGGCGCGCAGCCAGGCCCGGTTCGCCTTCGAGGGATACCCCTTGTCGGCGAGCACCCGCGTCGGCCTCGTGCGGGGTCTGCCCGGCCCGATCCGTGGCACCCGGATAGCGTCGAGTGAGTCCGGACTCGGGAACCCACGGAAGGACACGTGTCCTTCCACGCGCAGTCCTGTCACAGGCCGAGGTCGCGACTGGTGGTGATGGCCAATGCTTGCGCGGGTCGGATGTAGTGCTCGATGAGGACCCGCAGCTGGCGGTGGCGGGTCTGGGCGGCGATCCGGTCCAGGGCCACGCCGGCGGCTGCGGCGGTGGTGGCGTGCCCGGAGCGCAGGGAGTGGCCGGTGACGTGCGGGGTGGTCAGCCCGGCGGCGCGGGCGCGGCGGGTGACGATCTTGGAGGCCGCGTTCGCGGAGATCGGCTCTCGAGTGATGCGGTGTTGGTGGCGCAACGCGGTGAAGACCGGTCCGGGGGCGCTGCCGCGTCGGCGCAGCCAGGCCTCCAGGGCGGCCAGCGGGCAGGTGGCGGGGTGCCGGCCGGGGGCAACGGCGACGACCTGGCCGCGGGCTTCCTGATCGGTCTTGGACCGACGCACGTGCAGCAGCAGCCCGCCGGGTTGGGCCTGCAGGTCGGCCAGGGTCAGGGCGGCCAGCTCGCCGGGGCGCAGCGCGGAGGCGTAGCCGAGCAGGATGAGGGCCCGGTCGCGGGCGCCGGTGAGGGTGGTGGGGTCGATCGCGGTGACGATGGCGGTGATCTCGGGGAGGTCGAGGGCGTGGGCGGGACGGCGGGCGGCGGTGCCCAGGGTGCGGCGCAGGCCGCGGCGCACCTGGCGGACGGTCTCGTGCCGGATCGGGTCGGGCAGGTCCAGGTCGCGGTGGCGGGCGCCGATCGCGGCACAGGCCAGCTCCAGGGTGGACACGCTGACGCCCTGCTCGGCGCGTTCGGTCAGGTACGCGCAGACCGCGTGCGGCGTGGCCGGCAGCGGCGGTAGGCCGCGGGTGTCACACCAGCGGGTCCAGGCGCGCCAGGCGCACGCGTAGACGGCGCGCGTGGTCGGGGCGCGGCCGGCCGCGATTGCCGCGGCGATCCGGGCGGCGTCGGCGGCGGTCAAGCCGGCGGGCAGTGGGTCGAGGGCAAGGGCGGCGAGGATGGTCATGCCCGCAGAGCGGCGCGCGCCAGACCCCAGGAAAGATCCATTTCCTGGCCACCCGAATCCCCTGCCAGCGGAGCAGGACCACGCCGACAGCCAAGCGTCCGATGAGACGGTTCAGGTGATCTGGAAGGTCTCCTCGCTCACCTCCACCTCGACACGCGGCGTGCCACCGAGCGCGTCGACGCAGCGACGCAGTGACGCAGGGTGTCGACCTTGGTGAAG
>DAIDJQ010000168.1 GCA_027451305.1 Cellulomonas sp. | reverse complement strand
GCCTCGGGCGACATCCGCCCCGAGGGCGGCGCCGTCCGGCCGGTCAGGCGGAGGCGGCCTTGGCCGTGCTCGACGACCCCGACGACGACGCGCCCGACGAGGACGAGCCCGACGAGGACGAGCCCGACGAGGCGGTCGTTGACGAGGCCGCCGAGGACGACCCGCCTGCCGCACCCGAGCCGGTCGACGACGCACCGCCGGTGCTCGGCCTGCCGCCCGCGGAGCCGGCGCCCACCGACTCCTTCGTCGTGCGCCCGCCCTTCGATCCGACCCGTGCGTCGTTGCGGTAGAAGCCGGAGCCCTTGAACACGACGCCCACCGGCGAGAACACCTTGCGCAGCCGGCCGGAGCACTCCGGGCAGACCGTGAGGGCCTCGTCGCTGAACGACTGGTGCACGTCGAAGGCGTGGTCGCAGGCGGTGCAGGTGTAGGCGTAGGTGGGCACTGGCTCGTCTCCCGGGGTCGAGTTCCCGATGGGAATGGTCTGGTGATGGTGGCAGGTGGTCACCAGGCGAAGCGCAGATCTGGCACTCCGCATTCCCGAGTGCCAGATCTTACCTCGGTCGCCGACGGCCCCCGCGGGCTAACCTGCCCACGTGGCCCGTCCCCGCGTGCTCCGCACGGCGCTCGTCACCGTGGCGGCGATCGTCGTGGTGGTGCTCGTGGCCGCGGCGGTCGGCGGGGTCGTGGTGCGGCGGCGCCCGTTGCCGACCTCGTCGGGCACCCTCGACCTGCCGGGGCTCAGCAGCGCCGTGACGGTCACCCGGGACGCCCGCGGGGTGCCGACCATCACCGCGAGCACGGCCGCGGACCTGTTCCGGGCGCAGGGGTTCGTCGCCGCGCAGGACCGGTTCTTCCAGATGGACTACCGCCGGCACGTCGCGGCGGGGCGGCTCTCGGAGCTCGTGGGCGCCAGCACGCAGGCGCTCGAGGCCGACAAGGTGGTGCGCACCCTCGGCTGGCACCGGGTGGCCGAGCAGGAGTGGGGTCTGCTGGACGCCACCTCCAGGACGTACCTGACCGCCTACGCCGAGGGCGTCAACGCCTACCTCGCCACACGGGACCTCGGCTCGATCGCCATGGAGTACACCGTCCTCGGCCTTCGGGTGCAGGTGGCGCAGCCGGAGCCGTGGCAGCCGGTGGACTCCCTGGCGTGGCTCAAGGCGATGGCCTGGGACCTGCGGAGCAACGACGACGAGCTCGGCCGTGCGCTCGCGTATCGGACCATCGGTGACGTCGGCAAGGTGGACGAGCTGTTCCCGCCCTACCCGGGTCGGCTCAACGCGCCGATCCTGCCGACCGGAGGTGACCCGTCGGTGCAGCCGGCGGCGGTCCGGCTCGGCGGGGTGCCGTTGGACGACGGGCAGGTGCAGGACGCGCTGGTGGCGACCGACCGGGCGCTGCGCGCCGTCCCGGCACTCCTCGGCAACGGCGGCGGGACCGGGTCGAACTCGTGGGTGGTGTCCGGTGCGCACACCGTGTCCGGCAAGCCGGTCCTGGCCGAGGACCCGCACCTGGACCTGACCGCCCCCGGGGTCTGGTCCCAGGTGGGGCTGCGCTGCGCGCAGGTCAGCGCCGACTGCCCGTTCGACGTCTCCGGCTTCGGGTTCGCGGGCATGCCGGGCGTGGTGGTCGGGCACGACGCGCACCTGGCCTGGGGCCTGACCAGCATGGGGGCCGACGTCACCGACCTCTTCCTCGAGCAGGTGGACGACCGGTCCGCGACGCAGCTGGTGAACGGCGTGCAGGTGCCGCTGCAGGTGCGGCACGAGACGATCAAGGTGAACGGGGCTGCGAGCGTGGACCTCGTCGTCCGCACGACGACGCACGGACCGATCGTCTCGGACGTCCTCGACCTGACCGGTGCCACCTCGGCGCCGGTCCCGGACGGCTCGTCCGGCCGCTACGAGGTGTCGATCGGCTGGACGGCGAGCACCCCGGGCCGCACGGCGGACGCGATCTTCCGGCTGGACGCCGCGAGCACGGCTGCCGACGTGGCGACCGCTGCCGCGCTGTTCGACGTGCCGGCCCAGAACGTCGTCTTCGCCACCACCGACGGGCACATCGGCTACCAGGCGACGGGCCGCATCCCCATCCGTGCAGCCGTCGCCGGCCAGGTGCCGTCCGACGGCTCCTGGCCGCGCCCCGGCTGGGACACCGCCTACGACTGGAAGGGCTGGGTGCCGGCCGCTCAGCTGCCGCACGTCCTCGACCCCGCGGAGGGGTTCGTGGTCGCCGCCGACCAGGCGGTCCTGCCGCAGGGCGCGGGCCCGTTCCTCACCGCGGACTTCGACACGGGCTACCGCTCCCAGCGCATCCGCACCCTGCTGACCCAGCAGATCGCCGCGGGCCGGAAGATCGACGTCGCCAGCACCCAGGCGCTGCAGGACGACACCCACAGCCCCATGGCGGACGTGCTGCTGCCGGCGCTGCTCGCGGTGGACCTCGGCACCGGGTTCGAGGCGGACGGTCAGCGCCTGCTGCGCACCTGGGACGGCTCGATGTCGGCCGGCTCGCCCGCAGCCGCGTACTTCGCCGCCGTCTGGAACAACGTGCTGCGCCTGACCTTCGCGGACGACCTGCCCGCCGGCGACGCACCGGGCGACGAGTCCCGCTGGCTGGAGGTGATGCGGCAGATCGTCGGCACCCCGGGCTCGCCGTGGTGGGACGACCGCTCGACGCTCGGCGTGGTCGAGGGCCGGGACGGTGTGCTGCGGAACGCGATGATCGCGGCACGGCAGCAGCTGACCGCCGAGGCCGGCGGGCTGACCTCCGACTGGCGGTGGGGGCTGCTGCACCAGGTGCGGCTGCAGCACCCGGTGCTCGGTGGCGCCGGGGAGCCGTCCCTGCTGCGGGGCCTGGTGAACCCCGCGGCCCAGGAGGTCGGTGGCGGGTCGTCCTCGGTGGACGCCACCGCCTGGGACCCCGCGTCGGGCTCGTACCAGGTGACGACGGGACCCTCGATGCGGATGGTCGTCGACCTCGCCGACCTCGACTCCTCGACGTGGGTGGACCTCACCGGCGTGTCGGGCCACCCGGCCAGCCCGCACTACGCCGACCAGCTGTCGGCGTGGGCCGCCGGGCGTCAGTTCCCGTGGCCGTTCTCCGCGGCGGCGACCCAGGCCGACGCCGCGTCCCGGCTCACGCTGCGGCCGTCGGCCTGACGAACCAGCGGGTGCCCTCCGGGGTGGCCACGGCGTCCACCGGACGGTCGTGCGGTGCGCGGGGGATGGGCTCGACGTCGGCGTCGTGCACCTCGTCGGCGTAGGTCAGCGCGATCACCGGGGTTTCCGGGCGGGCGTGCGCCAGCGCCCTGTCGTACCAGCCGCCGCCCTGACCGAGCCGGTTGCCGTCGGTGTCCACCGCGAGCGCGGGGACCAGCACCACGTCCGCGTCGGCGAGCGCCTCGGCGCCGAGGGAGGGACCGCTGGGCTCCGGCGGCCGACCGGGTGCGCGCTCGAGCAGGTCGTCGGCACCGGCGTAGTCCGCCCAGTCGCGCTGCAGGCCGGTGCCGAGCACCGGGAGCAGCACCCGCACCCCGCGCTGCTCGAGCAGCGCCAGCAGCGGCGCGGTGCTCGGCTCGCCGGGGCGGGCGGCGTACAGCGAGACGCACCGTGCGGCGTCGACGGCCGGGATGGCCACCACCACGTCGGCCAGCGCGCGGGCCTCCTCCTCGAGGCGACGGGCCGACCGGTGCGCGCGGGCGGTCCGGATGCGCAGCCGCCAGCGTTCCTTGAGCTGCTCGATCTCGTCCTCGTCCTCCGGCAGGTGGTTCCCGGGCGAGGCGACTGTGCTCATGGACCACAGTGTCGCAAACCGGGTGGCGGTCCGCCGTCGCGCCCACGGCGTTCCCGGCGCGGGATCGTCGGGTGTCGGCCCTGTGAGTGCTGCGGCAGCGGGCCGGAGGCGGTGCGGCGGGTGCGACCGTCGGCCGCGGGCGGGGCACAATGCCGCGCATGAGATCGGTGCAGGACCAGCTGGCTGCGGTGATGTCCGCGGTGGGACCGGTCTCCCCCCTCGACGTGGTGCTCCACGACGCCATGGGCGCCATCCTCGCGGAGGACGTCACGGCCGGCCTCGCCGTGCCGCCGGTCGCGGTCGCGGCGTTGGACGGGTACGCGGTGATCGCAGCGGACGTCGCCCCGGGCGGGTCGGCGCTGCCGGTGGCGCACGACCTGCGCGCGTCGTCCGCCCCCGGGCTCCGGCAGGTCCCGGGCCAGGCCGTGCGGATCGCCTCCGGAGCGCCCCTGCCGTCGGGTGCCGACGCGGTGGTGCCGGTCGAGGCGACCGACCGCGGCACCGCCACGGTGAACCTGGCCGGTGGTGTGCGGCCCGGTCAGCACGTGCGGTCCGTCGGTGCGGACGTGCCCGCGGGCGAGCTGGTGCTGCGCGCCGGGACGCGACTGGGCGCCCGTCAGCTGGCGCTGGCCGCGGCGATGGGGCGGGGCCGGCTGCGGGTGCACCCCACCCCGCGCGTGGTGCTGCTCGCGGTCGGCGACGAGCTGGTCGAGCCGCCGACGAAGGGCGTGCCGCCGGTCTCGGCCGGCGACGGGCGGGTGTTCGAGGCGGACGGGCACGCTCTGGAGGCCGCGGTCCGGGACGCGGGCGCGCTCGCGGTCCGGGTGGGGCTGGTGCCGGACGACCGCGCGGTGCTGCGCGAGGCGCTCGAGGACCAGCTGGTGCGTGCGGACATGGTGGTGCTCGCCGGTGGCCTGTCGGAGCTGGTGCACGACACGGTCAAGGACGTGCTCGCCTCGCTCGGCGGCGTCCGGCTGGACCACGTGGCGATGACGCCCGGGCCGAGGCACGGGTTCGGGTCGGTGGGCGGCGAGCTGGGCCGTGACCGTGCCGTGCCGCTGTTCGCGCTGCCGGGGCACCCGGTGGCGGCGCAGGTCGCCTTCGAGGTGTTCGTCCGGCCCGCGCTGCGCCAGATGGCCGGGCGGACCGAGGTGTTCCGGCCGTCGGTCGCCGCTGCCGTCGACACGGGGTGGACGTCGCCGGCCGGGCTGCGCCAGTTCGTCCCGGCCACGGTGCTGGGCGCCCCCGAGGAGGGGTACCGTGCCACGCCGCTGGGCGATCCGGCGGCACCGTCGATCCTGGGGCTCGCGCAGGCGAACGCGCTGGCCGTGGTGCCGGAGGCCGACGTCGTCGTGCACCCGGGTCAGGTGGTGCACTGCATGGTCCTGGAGGGGTGATGGCACCGGGCTGGCCTGCCGTGCTGACGGAGGGCGACGTGCGGCTGCGGCCGATGCGGCGGACCGACCAGCGGGCGTGGATGAACCTGCGGGCGGTGAACGCCGGCTGGCTGGAGCCGTGGGACGCGACCAGCCCGGTGCCGGTGCCGGGCCTGCGGCCGACCTTCGGCCAGTTCGTCCGGTCCCTGTCCGCCCAGGCGCGGGAGGGGTCCGCGCTGCCGTTCGGTGTGGAGTACGCCGGTGAGCTCGTGGGGCAGCTGACGGTCTCCTCGATCATCTACGGCTCGCTGCGGTCGGCCGCCATCGGCTACTGGGTGTCCGAGCACGTCGCCGGTCGCGGCATCACCCCGACCGCCGTGGCGCTCGCCACCGACCACTGCTTCAACGAGCTCGGCCTGCACCGCATCGAGGTGAACATCCGGCCCGAGAACGGCCCGTCGCTGCGCGTGGTGGAGAAGCTGGGGCTGCGCGACGAGGGGCTGCGCCGTCGCTACCTGCACATCCGCGGCACGTGGGCCGACCACCGCAGCTTCGCGCTGACGGTGGAGGAGGTGCCGGACGGGCTGCTGGCCCGCTGGCGCCGGTACCAGGCCGCGCACCCGCGCTGACCGACACGCCGGGCGCGTGCCCGGCGTGCACCGGACCGCCCCCTACCGTCTAGACGTGAACGATCTTGCAGGCCCGGTGGCGCTCGCGCTGGTGGGCCTGTGGGTGGCGTACCTGGTGCCGGGCAAGCTGCGGCACCGCCAGCAGCTCCTCGAGTCGAGGGTGGACGACCGGTACTCCGAGGCGCTCCGGGTGGTCGCGGTGACCAGCGGGGACGCCGGGGCCGACGACCGCAGGTCGGCCCGGGTGCTGCGCACGGCCCGGGCGCCGCGACCGGGCACCTGGCATGCGGGCACGACGGGGCTGCTGACCCCGGGCAAGGGCACTCCGGCGCTGGTCGCCGGCGCAGGGACTGGAGGCAGCACCGTGGACCGACCGCACGCCACGCCGGAGCGCAGCACCGCCGACGCCGCACGCCGCGCCGCGCAGGCGCGCGCCGCTCGGACCGCCGCAGCCGCGCGCCGCGCCGCCGCCGCTCGGCGCCGCGGCATCCTCGCCGGCCTTCTCGTGGCCGCCACGCTCGTCGGCTGGGGCGTCGTGGCGGCCGCACCGGCGGTCAGCCTGGTGGCCGGCGTCGTGCCGACCGTGCTGCTGGCGAGCGTGCTCGGCCTCGGCCGTCGGGCCGTCGTCTCCGGGCGTCGGATGGATGCCGGGCTGGCTGCGCAGATCGCCGAGCAGGAGCAGCTGGCTGCAGCGCCCCGCAGCGGCTCGACCCGTGCTGTCGCCGCCGCGCGCCGCGCCGGGCTCGTGACCGGTGAGCGGCGCGCCGTGGCCGCACCCGATCCGGCTGCCCCGCCCGCGCGGGTCGCCCGCAGCACCGCCGACCAGCCGCTGGTGACGGGACGCGCCGTGCACCCCTCCGACACCTCGACGCAGATGTTCTCCACCGTCGTCGCCGACCGTGGCGAGCGGGGTGCGACCGTGCGGCACGCGACCGGTGCGGTGCCTGCGACCGGTCCGGCGGCCGGGACGTCGGCCGACGCGACGGCGAGGGCCGACCGCCGGTCGTCATCCGCGCAGCCCGCGTCGGGCTCCGACGAGGCGGGTGACGACGACCGTTGGGAGCCGATCCCGGTGCCGCGGCCGACGTACACGATGAAGCCGGCGGCACCGCGCCGGGAGCCGGCGGCTCTGGGCGAGGTCGAGGGGTCGACCGCCGTCCGGGTGGGGGACACCACGGCACCCGGCGTGCTCGACGACGGGGAGGTGCGCACCCCCGTCGCGCCGGTGCAGACCACCGGCAGCATCGACCTGAACGCGGTGCTGGCGAAGCGGCGCGCGGCGGGGGAGTGAGGGCCGCCGAGGCCGGAGGGCGGCGGTCCCTCGCGGTCCCAGGGCGGGCCCGTGTCCGAGTTCGCCGAGCGCGTCGTGGGTGCTAATCTGTAGCCCGCTCAAGGGGCTGTGGCGCAGTTGGTAGCGCGTCTCGTTCGCAATGAGAAGGTCAGGGGTTCGAATCCCCTCAGCTCCACCCCGACGGGAGACCCCGTCCGACCAGCGCAGATGCGCGTCGGGCGGGGTCTTTCTCGTCCTGCTCGTCCTGCGCCGGACGGCGTCTGCGTGCTGCGGGTCTGCGTGCTGCGGACATCTCGGGCGAACAGCGCTACGGCGCGACGCCGAAGCCTGGCCGGCGCGTCGGGCACCACGGGTTGGTGCACTGGCGGACTCGTCCGGTCTCGGCCTCGGCTGCCGGCTCGTCCGCGTCCCGGGGTGCCGGCACTAGGCGGACCGGCCAGTGACACCACGCGCACGGCTCGGGCTTCGGGTCGAGGGCCATGCCGAGGACCGTAGCGCCCACCCCGGTGCCGGGCGCACCTCGGGGTCGCCTCGGACCGAGGAGCCCGTCGGGAGCGGCCGCCGGTCGGTGTCGTCGTCGCCTCCGTGCGAGGCGACGGCTACCGTGGCGCTCGTGACGGGAGCGTCGACGGTGGGGGAGGCGCTGCGCGCGCTGGACCTGATCGGCGTCGCGGCGAACGCCCTGCTCGGCGGGGCCGTGGCACGCCGGCACAACCTGGACCCCATCGGCTTCGCCGTGCTGGCGATCCTGTCCGGGCTCGGCGGCGGGCTGCTGCGCGACGTGCTGCTGCAGAAGGGGCCGCCCGTCGCGCTGACGGACTACTCCTACCTGGTGACTGCGTTGGCCGCGGCCGGTGTCGCGTTCGCCGTCCGCTTCGAGGGCCGGTTGTGGGACCGGGTGTTCCCGGTGGTCGACGCGCTGGCACTGGGGGCGTGGTCCGCCGTCGGTGCGCAGAAGACCCTGCTCAGCGGCCTGAGCTGGTTGCCGGCCATCCTGCTCGGCACCGTCACCGCGGTCGGCGGTGGGGCCATCCGGGACATCGCGCTCTCCCGGGTGCCGGCCATCTTCGGCGGGAACACCCTCTACGCCACCTGGGCGCTGGTCGGCAGCGGCGTGATGGTCGCCATCGAGACGTCCGGGCGGCCGGTCGTCGGACTGGTCACGGCGACCACCGTCGCTGCGGTCGGTGTGCTCGTCTCGCGGTGGCGTGGCTGGATGCTGCCGCACGGCGTGCTCTTCGACCCCGCGACGCTGCCGCTGCGGCGGCGGGACCGGGAGTAGCACCGGCCCGGTTCCGGACGGTGCAGGGAACGGCCGGGTGCATGGCGCCGCAGCCGACGCGCGGCACCGGGACGCAGCGCAGCGTGGGAGCGGAAGGGCGGGGCGCCGCCGGCGTGGCTCCTAGCATGGGGGCGTGGCGAGGGCGGGCGTGCAGCGTGAGGTCGGAGCATGACCGGCTCGTCCAGCTGGGTCCCGACGCTGGTCGTCCTCGTCGCGCTCGCCTTCTGGGCCTACTGCCTCGTCGACTTCTCGCGCACACCCGAACGCGACGTCCGCACGTTCACGCGCCCGGTCTGGACGGTGCTGCTCATCCTCGGCAGCGTCGTCGGCGGGATCGCCTGGTTCACCCTCGGGCGCCCGCAGCGCGGTCCCCGGCGCTGAGCCCGCACCAGCCCGTCGGCATCGCTCCGGGCCACGACGGCTGAGGAGCGCGGTCGGTACGACGAGGGGGCCCGCCGGGACAGATCCGGTGGGCCCCCTCGCGTGCGCAGCGGTGCCGGCCCTCCCCGGCACGCGCGCTCCGTCCTCAGCCCTCGGCGGCGGCTCCCTCCGGCTGGGTGGTGACGGGCACCACCGCGCGCTGCGGTGCGACGGCGCGCACGGCGTGCCGGACCAGCAGCGCGGCGAGCGGCAGCTCGAGCAGTGCCGCACTGAGCACGGGTACCAGCAGGCCGCCGGCACCGGACGTCATGACGTCGAACCAGGCGTCGGCCACCAGCAGTGCGGCGGAGGCGAACGCCACCGACGGCCACAGCGGGTGGCGGCGGCGGGCCAGGAGCCCCGTGGTGGCCAGCACACCCATCAGGAGCAGGTCGAAGCCCACCCAGGCGCCGCTCCAGCCGGTGAGCAGGTAGGTCTGCGGGAGGGATCGGGTCAGGTCGACGATCCACGGGACGAGCACCGCGGCGCTCGCCAGGCTGACCGCGGCGACCCCGGGCGTGCGCCGCTGCCGGG
>DAIDJQ010000167.1 GCA_027451305.1 Cellulomonas sp. | reverse complement strand
CCGGTGCGCGGCGTCGTGGACCGAACCCGGCGCCCAGTCCTGCAACGAGACGACCGTGAGGTGGGCGCCCTCGTCGACGACGATCTCCACCGTCTCCGCGAGCGTGGCCTGGCCGACGTGGTCGAGCACCACCGTGCCCTCGGACATCGGCTCGGCGTGCACCAGCAGGTGGGTCGCCGTCGGTTCGAGGGACGAGCCCTCGACCACGACCGAGGTGACCTGGGAGGAGACGGTCTCGCGCGGCAGCGTCACCACCGTCGAGCGCGGGAACGACGCCCACGACGCGGCGGCGATCCGGTCCCCCGGCCGGCCGGCCCGGCCGAGCCGCTCGTCGTCGCGGTCGACGATCTCCACCCGAACCTCGGGGCTCTCCACCACCGTGGTCAGCACACCGTGCCCGGTCAGCAGCCCGTCCTCGGCCGCCAGCAGCGGCGCGAGCCGGTCCATCGGCGAGAAGCGCCACTCCTCCTCGCGGCCGGTGGGCAGCGGGAAGTCGGCGACGTCGAAGCTGGTCCGCCGCGCCGCCCGGCTCGTCTCGGGCACCGCTGCGACGCCGTGGGAGTGCGTGCCGTCGGCGACGGCCCGGGAGTGGTCGGTGGACAGCCCCGTGGGCTCGTTCGTCGTGGTCGTCATCAGCCGACGGCACCTTCCATCTGGAGCTCGATGAGGCGGTTCAGCTCGAGCGCGTACTCCATGGGCAGCTCCCGGGCGATGGGCTCCACGAACCCGCGCACGATCGTCGCCACGGCCTCCTGCTCGGGCAGGCCTCGGGACATCAGGTAGAACAGCTGGTCCTCGCTCACGCGGGAGACGGTCGCCTCGTGGCCCATCGTCACGTCGTCCTCACGGACGTCGACGTACGGGTAGGTGTCCGAGCGGGAGATCTGGTCCACCAGCAGCGCGTCGCACAGCACGCTCGACCGGGACCCCTCGGCCCCCTCGAGGATCTGCACCAGGCCCCGGTAGGAGCACCTGCCACCACCGCGGGCCACCGACTTGGACACGATGTGGCTGGAGGTGTTCGGCGCGGCGTGCACCATCTTCGAGCCGGTGTCCTGGTGCTGGCCCTCGCCGGCGAACGCGATGGACAGCGTCTCGCCGCTGGCGTGCTCGCCCATCAGGTAGACGGCCGGGTACTTCATCGTCACCTTGGAGCCGATGTTGCCGTCGACCCACTCCATGGTGGCGCCCTCGGCTGCGGTCGCCCGCTTGGTGACCAGGTTGTACACGTTGGTCGACCAGTTCTGGATGGTGGTGTACCGCACCCGCGCGTTCTTCTTCACGATGATCTCGACCACCGCGGAGTGCAGCGAGTCGCTCTGGTAGATCGGCGCGGTGCAGCCCTCGACGTAGTGCACGTACGAGCCCTCGTCCGCGATGATCAGCGTCCGCTCGAACTGGCCCATGTTCTCGGTGTTGATCCGGAAGTAGGCCTGCAGCGGGATGTCGACGTGCACGCCCGGCGGCACGTACACGAAGGAGCCGCCGGACCACACGGCCGTGTTCAGCGACGCGAACTTGTTGTCCCCCGGCGGGATGACCGAGCCGAAGTACTGCTCGAAGAGCTCCGGGTACTCGCGCAGGCCGGAGTCGGTGTCGAGGAAGACGACACCCTGCTCGGCGAGCGACTCCTGGATCTGGTGGTACACCACCTCGGACTCGTACTGGGCCGCGACGCCGGCCACCAGGCGCTGCTTCTCGGCCTCCGGGATGCCCAGCCGGTCGTAGGTGTTCTTGATGTCGTCCGGCAGGTCCTCCCAGCTGGTCGCCTGCTTCTCGGTGGACCGGACGAAGTACTTGATGTTGTCGAAGTCGATGCCGGACAGGTCGGCGCCCCACGACGGCATCGGCTTCTTGTCGAACAGCCGCAGCGACTTCAGCCGCGTCTTGAGCATCCACTCCGGCTCGTTCTTCAGTGCGGAGATGCCCCGCACCACCTCCTCGGACAAGCCGCGGCGGGCGGTGGCGCCGGCGACGTCGGTGTCGTGCCAGCCGTAGCCGTACGTCCCGATCGACGCGATCGCCTCGTCCTGGGTCAGCGGGGTGGCGATCGGCTCCGTGGATGCGCTCATGCTGTCGGTCCTTCCGTCGCTGTCACGGGGGTCAGTGGTGCTGATGCCCGGCGGGAGCCGGTGGGGATGCTCGTGGTGCAGACGTGCCCACCGGAGGTCAGCGTGGCCAGACGCTGCACGTGCACGCCGAGCAGGTGCCCGAACGCACGCGTCTCGGCCTCGCAGAGCTGCGGGAACTGTGCCGCCACGTCCTGCACCGGGCAGTGGCCCTGGCACAGCTGCACGGCATCCGTCCCGGGCACGGGCCGCGCCGAGGCGGCGTAGCCGTGGTCGTCCAACGCCCGGGCCAGGGCCTGCGCCCGATCGGCGACGTCCGGACCGGCCGCGTCGACCGCCGGGGCGATCTGGCGCTCCAGGACACCCACCCGCTCGACGGCGAACCGCTCGACGGCGTCCACGCCGGCAGCGCTCGCCAGGAAGGCCAACGCCTCGGACGCGATCTCCGCATAGCGGTGCTCGAGGTCGTGCTGCCCGCGCGTCGCGACGACGAACCGCCGGGCGGGACGGCCTCGTCGCACCGGCGCGGCACCCGCGGCGGCGTGCGGGACGATCTGGCCGTTGTGCTCGAGGGCGGCGAGGTGCCGCCGGATCCCCGCCGGGGTGAGGTCGAGGGCGGCCGCCAGCTCGACGGCGCTCACGGGCCCCTCGGCGGCGACCAGCTCGAGCACCCGGCGCCGGGTGCGGATCTCCAGGTCGTCGAGCGGGCGTTCCGGGTCCGCACGGAGGGGCGCCTCGACGGGCAGCAGTCCGCTCATGCGCACCTCCACGGGACCTCGGCCGCATCGGGACGCGAGCACCGGTGCGGGACGGCGGGGACGACGAGACCGTCGCTCCCGATATCGGCAACATCTTTGTTGTCTAAATCCATCCCGGCAAGCAAGGCTTACCTTCCTTGCCCCCTCCTTGGCGTCGAGCGCGCTGGCGCCCCGCATGGTCGGACCGCCGCTGATCCGGTGCGCCTACACTCACGCCTCGTGGCCGACTCCCCCGCCGTCGTCGTCGACGGCCTGGTGAAGCGGTACGGCGCTCGGACCGCGGTCGACGGCCTGTCCCTCGCGGCGGCCTCCGGGGCCGTCACCGCCGTGCTCGGCCCCAACGGGGCGGGCAAGACCAGCACGGTGGAGTGCTGCGAGGGCCTGCGCCGTCCGGACGCCGGCCAGGTTCGGGTGCTGGGCCTGGACCCCGTACGGGACGCGCACCGGCTGCGACCCCAGGTCGGCGTGATGCTGCAGGACGGCGGCCTGCCCACCGGCCAGCCGGCCCGCGCGGTGCTCGACCACATGGCCCGGATGTACGCGACGCCCGCCGACACCGGGGCGCTGGCCGAGCGCCTCGGCATCGACGCCTTCGCCCGCACCACGGTGCGACGGCTGTCCGGCGGCCAGAGGCAGCGGCTCGCTCTCGCCGTGGCCCTCGTGGGTCGCCCACGTCTGGTGTTCCTCGACGAGCCGGGTGCCGGGCTCGACCCGGCGGCGCGCCGGGTGGTCTGGGACCTGGTCTCCGAGCTGCGGGCCGACGGTGTCGGGGTGGTGCTCACCACCCACCAGATGGACGAGGCGGAGGCACTCGCGGACCGGGTCGTCGTGGTCGACCACGGCCGGGTCGTCGCGGAGGGGACGGTCGCCGAGCTCGTCGCGGCGGGCGAGGACCGCACGCTCGAGCTCGAGACGAGCACCCCGTTCGACCCCGCGTCGCTCGCCACCGACCTCGGCCCGGCGTACAGGGTGCTGACGCGGTCCGCGACCTCGTGTGCGGTCGCGGGCGCGGTGACCGCCGACGTCGTGGCCGCCGTCACCGCACACCTGGCATCGGGCGGGGTGCTCGTGAGCCGGCTGTCCGTCGGCCGCCGCACCCTCGAGGACGTGTTCCTCGACCTGACCGGGCACGAGCTGCGATGAGCGGACCGAGCTCCGTCACGCGAGCCGGCGGGCCACCCGCCGGTGCGCTCGGCGCACCGTCCGGCCCGGCTGCCGCGCCCGCGTGGCGCCGGGTGCTGGCACAGGGCGCGTTCGAGGCCCGTACCGTGCTGCGCAACGGCGAGCAGCTGATGGTCACGTTGCTGCTGCCCGTGGCCGCGCTGATCGGGCTGACCAGCGCACCGTTCGTGCAGGTGTCGACCGACGGCGCGCCCCGCGTGGACGTCCTGACGCCCGGCGTCCTCGCGTTCGCGGTGATGAGCGCGTCGTTCACGTCCCAGGCCATCGCCACGGCGTTCGACCGTCGCAATGGCGTGCTCCGGCTGCTGGCCACCACCCCGCTGGGCCGGGGCGGGCTGCTCGCGGGCAAGGTCCTGGGGCTGCTGCTGGTGCAGGCGCTGCAGGTGCTGGTGATCGGCGGCACCGGGCTCGCCCTCGGCTGGCACCCGCACGCCGCAGGCCTGCCCGCCGCTCTCCTCGGCGTGCTCCTCGGGACCGCCGCGTTCGCCGCACTGGCGATGCTGGTCGCCGGCACCCTCCGTGCCGAGGCTGTGCTCGCCCTCGCCAACCTGCTGCTGATCGGCCTCGCCCTCAGCGGTGTCCTGCTGCCGACGTCCGAGCTGCCCGGCGGCTTCGCGCACGTCGCGCCGCTGCTGCCGTCGGGGGCGCTCGGCGACCTGCTGCGCGCCGCGTTGCTGCACGGCGCACTCCCGGTCGGCCCCGTGCTGGTGCTGGCGGCCTGGACCGCAGCGCTCTCGGCCGCCGCCGCGCGGCTCTTCCGCTGGTCCTGACCTCCGCGGGCGACGCCGGGAGGTAGGACCTTCGCCCTAGGCTGGGCGTCGTGACGACCGCTGCGCCGACCCCCACCCTTCTCGCCCGGCTCCGGCCGCGGTGGACGCTCCGGGCGGTGGTGGTGAACCTCGCCTGCCAGGTGCTGATCATCGTGACCGGTGGCGCCGTGCGGCTCACCGGCTCGGGCCTCGGGTGCTCCACGTGGCCGGCGTGCGAGCCGGGCCACTTCACGCCGCAGCTGCACGCCGCCACCTCGATCCACCCGTTCATCGAGTTCGGCAACCGGACGGTGTCCGGTGTCCTGATCGTCGTGGGGCTGGCTGTCGCGCTGCTGGCGGGCCGGGACGGCGCACGTGACCGGGGCTACCGGCGGCTCGCCTGGGTGCCGCTGATCGGTGTCCTCGTCCAGGCGGTGCTGGGCGGGATCACGGTGCTCGTGCACCTGTCGCCCGTCGTGGTCAGCAGCCACATGCTGCTGTCGATGGCGCTCGTGGCGCTGTCCACCTGGCTGCTCGTGCGCACCCGCGAGGGCGACGACGCGGCGGTTGCGACGGTGGCCGGCACCACCCGTCGCCTCGTGGCCTGGCTCGGGGCAGCCGCCGTGGCGGTCGTCGCGCTCGGCGTCGTGGTCACCGGAGCCGGCCCGCACTCGGGGGACGACCGCGTCGGCTACCGCTTCGCGGTCGACCCGTTCGCGATGGCGCGGATCCACTCGCTCGCGGTGTGGGTGTTCGTCGGCCTGCTCGTCGCCGTCCTGCTCCGGCTGCGACGCGCCGGTGCGACAGCTCCGCTGCGGACCGCCTGGGGCCTGCTGGCCGTCACCGCGGCCCAGGCGCTGATCGGGTACGTGCAGCTGTTCACCGGCCTGCCGATCGCCCTCGTCGATCTGCACATGCTCGGGGCGGCCGTCCTCGTCATCGCAACCGTGCGGCTCGCCGGCACGCTGCGCACGCGGGGCCGAGCGCTCGTCGCGCCCGCCCCACGTCCGGCCCCCGCCGCGCAGCCTGCCTGACCGGTCCGGGCCGAGCCCGTCGGCCTGAGCTGCGGGGCCCGGGCCGTCGCCCGCGAGGGCGCATCGGCCCCCGCGGGGCTAACCGCCCACGCGCACCAAGGTCGCCCAGCCCGCCGCTCTCGCCGCGGCCGCAGCCAGCACGCCCACCACGGCCGTCGGGTTGTGCAGCCGACCGGTGAGCACCGACGCCACGGCCTCGTCGAGCGGCACCCAGGCGGCGACCATGGACGCCTCCTCGTCGATCCGCTCGTACCGCTCCTCGTCGGGCACCGGCGACAGGTCCCGGGCGAGGTAGACGGCGATCGACTCGTCGGACCCGCCCGGAGAGGTGAAGAAGTCCACCAGCCGCCACCACGAGCCGGCGCGCAGGTCGGCCTCCTCGGCCAGCTCGCGCGCCGCCGCCGCCACCGGGTCCTCGCCGTCCACGTCGAGCAGACCCGCCGGCGGCTCCCACAGCTCCCGGCGCACCGGGTGCCGGTACTGCGACAGCAGCAGCACGCGGTCGTCGTCGTCGAGGGCGATCACTCCCACGGCGCCCGGGTGGGTGGTGTACTCGCGGAGCACCGGCCCGCCACCCAGGTCCACCCGGTCGGCGACCAGGTCGAACACCTTCCCGTGGTGCAGCACGTCCTGCTCAACCACGGGAAGGCTCACAACCGTGTCGACCGGGTCCGGGGTGGCGGGCCGGGTCGTCATGCCGAGCGCCGCGCCAGCGCCGCGCCGACCAGGCCGGCGAACAACGGGTGCGCCCGGGTGGGCCGCGACTTGAACTCCGGGTGCGCCTGCGTGGCCACGAAGTACGGGTGCTGCTCGCGCGGCAGCTCGACGAACTCCACCAGCGACGTGTCCGGCGAGACGCCGCTGATCACCAGGCCGGCCTCCTCGAGCTTGTCGCGGTAGGCGTTGTTCACCTCGTAGCGGTGCCGGTGCCGCTCGGACACCTTGTCGGCGCCGTACAGCTCCGCGACCAACGAGCCTGGCGTCAGCACGGCCTCGTAGGCACCCAGCCGCATGGTCCCGCCGAGGTCGCCCTCACCCCCGACGATGGCCAGCTGCTCGGCCATGGTCGCGATGACGGCGTGCGGCGTGTCGGGGTCGAACTCGGACGACGACGCGCCCTCGAGGCCCACCACGTGCCGGGCGTACTCGATCACCATGCACTGCAGGCCGAGGCAGAGGCCGAGGGTCGGCACCTTGTTCTCGCGCGCCCAGCGCAGCGCGCCGACCTTCCCCTCGATGCCACGGATGCCGAACCCGCCCGGCACGACGACGGCGTCCACGCCCTCGAGCGCCGCCGCCGCGCCGTCCACCGTCTGGCAGTCGTCCGAGGTGACCCAGCGGATGTTGACCCGGGCGTCGTGGTGGAAACCGCCGGCGCGCAGCGCCTCGGTGACGGACAGGTAGGCGTCCGGCAGGTCGATGTACTTGCCGACCAGCGCGACCTCGACCTGGTGCGAGGGTGCGTGCACCCGCTGCAGCAGCGCGTCCCAGCCGCTCCAGTCGACGTCGCGGAACGGCAGCGCGAGCCGCTGCACCACGTACGCGTCCAGGCCCTCGGAGTGCAGCACGCGCGGGATGTCGTAGATGCTCGGCGCGTCCGCGGCGGTCACCACGCCCTCGACGTCGACGTCGCACATCAGGGCGATCTTGCGCTTCGTCTGCTCCGGGACCTCACGGTCGGCGCGCAGGACGATGGCGTCCGGCTGGATGCCGATGCTGCGCAGCGCGGCCACGGAGTGCTGGGTCGGCTTCGTCTTGAGCTCGCCCGACGGGCCGATGTACGGCACCAGCGAGACGTGCAGGAAGAAGACGTTCGCGCGGCCGACGTCGTGGCGCACCTGCCGGGCGGCCTCGAGGAACGGCAGCGACTCGATGTCGCCGACCGTGCCGCCGATCTCCGTGATGATCACGTCGACGTCGTCACCGGCCTGCGAGCGCATCCGGGACTTGATCTCGTCGGTGATGTGCGGGATCACCTGCACCGTGTCGCCGAGGTACTCCCCGCGCCGCTCGCGAGCGATCACGGTGGAGTAGATCTGGCCGGTGGTGACGTTGGCCGATCCCACCAGGTTCACGTCGAGGAACCGCTCGTAGTGGCCCACGTCGAGGTCCGTCTCGGCACCGTCGTCCGTGACGAACACCTCACCGTGCTGGAACGGGTTCATGGTGCCCGGGTCCACGTTGAGGTAGGGGTCGAGCTTCTGCATCGTGACCCGCAGCCCGCGCGAGCGCAGAAGGCGCCCGAGGCTGCTGGCCGTGAGGCCCTTGCCCAGAGAAGAGGCGACGCCTCCCGTGACGAAGATGTGCCGGGTCAGAGAATCCGACCGCCCGGAGAGTCGGTGCGCGCGATCCATCACGGGCTTCCACCCTACCGGACGGGCAGCCCGGCCCCGGCCGTGGCACGCACCACGCTGCGTCGCAGGGGGTGTCCGTGGACCGTCGCCGGGGCGTCGGCGGGTGGGACGACGACGCTGCCGCCGCCCGGCGGTCCCTACCGAGGAGCCGGCTCGTGCTCCACCAGCAGCACGGCCCGGACGGTCTCGCCGTCGAGGACCAGCACGGCGGTGCCGACGACGAGCAGCGCCACCAGACCGGAGCCGAGCGCAGCCCCGACCGCCGTCCAGGCATCCGTGCCGGCCACCTGCGCCACCAGGTCGGCCACCCAGCGACCGCAGACGGCCCCGACGGTGCCGGCGGCCAGCAGCACCGGGCCCGTGCGACCGAGCCCGTCCAGGGCCGCACGGCCTGCAGCCCGGCGCAAGGCCACGAGCGTCGCCCCGCCGCCCACCGTCATCCCGACCGTCGTCGCGAGCCCGAGCGCCGTCAGGGCCTCCCGGCCGTCCGGGCCGTCGCGGGTCAGCACGGTCACGGCCAGCACCGCGACCACCGCCACGGTCCCCCAGCCGGCGACGGCGCACATGACGGCCGCCCGGGCTCGCTCCAGCGCGTAGAGCGTGCGGCCGACGTGGAACATCGCGGCGAAGCCGATCACGCCCGGCACCATCCACGTGAGCAGCGCGGTCATGTGCGGCTGCGCGGCCGCACTGTGCGAGAGGGTGGCGAACACGCGAGCGACCGCGGGTGCGGCGGCCAGGATGACGGCGGCTCCGAGAGTCGCCGCGGCCAGGACGGCGCGGGTGGTCAGTGCCGAGAGGCGGGCGAAGCCCTCGTGGTCCCCGGACGCGACCCTGGCGGCGACCCGTGGGAACGTGGACGTCGCCAGCGGCACGACGAGGATGGCGTAGGGCAGCAGGTACACCTGCTGCCCGTACACGTAGGTCGTGTAGGAGCCGATGCTGCCCCGGGAGACCGCCAGCTGCAGCATGACGAGCACCGACAGCTGCTGGACGGCGACGGCGCCGACCCCGGCGAAGGCCAAGGACCGGAACCGCCGGCCGACCCCCGGTGGGAACCGCAGCGTCGGTCGCAGGGCGACCCCGATCCGTCGCACCGGGACCAGCATCGGGAAGCACATCGCCGCCACCCCTGCCGTGGTCCCCCACGCCAGCACCTGCAGCGCCGCACCTGGGACGGCCGCGGGGTCGTCCCGTTCGCCGTCGGCGAGCATCCCGTACACCACGTAGGCCGCCACGACCACGACCGACGACATCACCGGCGCGAACGCCGGCCAGAAGAACCGCCGGTGAGCCTGCAGCACCGCGTACAGCAGCACCGTCAGCCCGTAGAGGGGGACCTGGACGGCGAAGACGAGGATGAAGAAGCGAACCACGGCGGCCTGACCCGCACCGTGGCCGTGCGAGAGCGCACCTGCGATCGGGCCGGACAGGGCTGCGAGCAGCACCCCGAGGGGTGTCAGCACCAGCGACGTCCAGCCGAGCGCGGCGCCGACGGTCCGGTCCACCGTGGCGCGGTCCCGACGCGACAGCGGACCTGCGAGCAGGGGCACCAGCGCGCCGGCCAGGGCGCCGCCCGCGGCCACCTCGAACAGCACGTTCGGCAGCACGTTCGCCGAGTTGTACGCATCGGCGACCGACCCCATGCCGATCGTCGCGGCGCCGACGAGGTACCGCACGAACCCGAGCACGCGGGACAGCACCGTGACCGCGGCGATCATCGCCGCGGCGGTCGCCAGCCCGCCCACGACGCGCCGGCCGGCCTGCGTCATTCCCGACCCGGCCTGCGTCGGCGCCCCCAGGCGTCGACCGCCGCCAGCGCAGGGGTCCGGTCGATCACCGCGGTGAAGCTCACCCGTTCGCTGGCCACCGTGAGTGCGCCGACCGCCACCAGCCAGGCGATCCGCAGCGACCGCGGTGCCGTCTGCGCCACGGCGGTGCCGAGCGCCGCGCCCAGCGCGTTGGCCCCGCAGTCGCCGAGCATGTCGGTCTCCGAGAGGTCCTGCTCCGAGGCCGCCACCACGGCGCCCAGCACGGCACCCGCCGTGCCGGCACCGCGTCCCCGTGCCACCGCGAACGGCGTCGCCAGGACCGCCGCAGCCTTCAGCGCCCGCCCGGGACGCAGGTCGAGGAGGTTGACCAGGTTGGCCGTCCCCGCGATCAGCGCGCCGTCGACCAGGACGTCGACCGCCCGGCCGGCACACGGCCCGCGGCGCGGCAGCAGCGCGGCGCCCAGCAACGCGGTCGCGCCGATGCCGATCACCTTGAGCCCGCCGGTGGTGACGCGACCCCGAGCGAGCGCCCCGAGATGCCCCCGCAGCCCCTTGGCCGGCTCGGCGGCGGCCTCCCGGAGGTCGTCGTAGAGCCCGAACCCCGCGGCACCGAGCGTCGCGACCCCCACGGCGAGGCCGTCCCGGCCGGACGCTGCGGCGACCGCTGCGCCGACCACCATCCCGGCGGTCACCGCGGGCCCCTCGAGCAGGCTGACGGGCTCCCCTGCGTGGTTGCGGCGTGTCCATCGCGCCGGACCGCCGGGCGCCTGCCAGTCGAGCCCACCGCGCACCACCGAGGTGGTGCCCGACGCCGCAGCGACTCCCACAGCCCGGCGCAGCGCGCCCACGCTCACCCGGTGGTCCGCAGCGCGGTGCCCGACGCACCGGCGGCGGACGGGACCGCGGTCTGCGCCGGCATCGGCGTCAGTCCGCTGCCGAACCCGTAGTGCCCGTTGGTGCCGGCGATGCGGGCGGCGAGCGCCAGCGGCACGGTCACCTGGCCGGCCACCGTGTCGGCCCCGGAGACGGTGCTGAGCTCGCCGGCGAGCGTCTTGTCTGCCAGCACCGCGGAGACGAGCGAGCCCGCCGCCACGGAACCGTCCACCAGCACCGCTCCGCGGGACAGCGACTGGGCGGCGCTGACCACCGCGAGAGCCGAGCTGGTGGCGTCCTGCGCACCAGTCGGCGCCGGGGTCGCCCCGGTCGTCGTCGCGACCGGGACGGCCAGCACCACGATCGCGTCGGCCGGCGCCGTGACGGGGTTCGCGAGCGTGACCAGCGGCGTCTGCCCGGAGGACAACAGCTGCAGGAGGACGGAGGAGTCCTGAGTCAGGACGTCGGGCTTGCCGGACTCGGCCCGCACGAGACCCTGCACCAGCGCCTGCGCCAGCTCCGCCTGCACACCCGCGCCCTGTGCCGGTGCCGGGTTGAGGTACCCGAGCAGGTAGCCGACGAGGCCCTGCCGGAAGCCGCGCTGGTCGGCGGACGCCCACGCGTCGTCGAGGGTGACGTGGGCGCTGATCGTGGCCCCTGCCTGGGTCAGGCGGTCGTCCACCGCCGACCGCTCGTCCTGCGGCACGGTGCCGAGGGACACCACGGCGACCCGACGGCCCTTGAGGGTGCCCTGCAGCAGCTGGCCGCTGGCCGCGTCGAGGTAGGCATCGCTGTTCTTCAGCTGACCGGCGGTGTCGTCGAGCTGGCTGCGCAGCTGGGCCTTCTCGGTGCGCAGCTGCTGCACCTGGCCCGTCAGGGTCTCGCCCAGCGTCTGCTTCAACGGCCCCGCGCCGAGCGCGATGCCCACGGCGAGGGCCAGGAAGACGGAGATCAGGGAGACGAGGTGGTACCGGAAGTCGATCACAGGACGCGCTCTCGGTCGGGGTCGGTGGCGGGGCGGTCGGGCGTCACGGCAGGCTCCCGAAGAGTCCTCGCACCCAGGAGACGACGTCGTCCAGGCGGGCGCCGAGGAGCCCGTAGAGCGTCTGACCCCCCGCCGTCGACGCGAGGGCTACTGCGAGGGCGAACAGCCCGGCTGCCACCAGCAGGATCAGCTGGAGGTTGGAGATGCCGTGCCGGTAGAGCTGCGAGACGCCCTTGGCGTCCACGAGCTTGCCACCGACCCGCAGCCGCGTCAGGAAGGTGCTGGCCATACCGGATCGGCCCTTGTCGAGGAACTCGACCAGGGTGGCGTGCGTCCCGAGCGCGACGATCAGCTCGGCCCCCTTGTCGTCGGCGAGCAGCATCGCGATGTCCTCGCTCGTGCCTGTCGCCGGGAAGACGACGTGCGGCAGACCGAGCGCCTCGACGCGCGCGAGCCCGGGGGCGCGCCCGTCGCGGTACGCGTGCACCACGACCTCCGCACCGCAGCCGAGCGCCTTGTCCGAGACCGAGTCCATGTCTCCGACGATCAGGTCCGGCTTCGCACCCGCCTCGAGGATCGCGTCCGCACCGCCGTCCACCCCGATCAGGACGGGGTGGAACTCCCGGATGTAGGGCCGAAGGGCGACCAGGTCCTCCTTGTAGTGGTACCCGCGCACGACGATCAGCACCTGCCGGCCCTCGATCGGTGTGCGCACGTCCGGCACGCCGACGCCGTCGAGCAGCAGCTCACGCTCGCGGCGCAGGTAGTCCATCGTGTTCGCGGCGAACGACTCCAGCTGCACCGAGAGACCTGCCCGGGCCGCCTCCATCGAGGCCGCGACGCTCTCGACCGTCTGCGGCTCACCCTCGGCGATCAGTCGGTCCTGGTCGAAGACCGCGCCGTCGGCCACCCGGAGGGTGCGCCCGTCCGGGACCGTCATCACGTCGGGCCCGAGGTCGTCGATCAGCGGCACACCGGCGCCGACCAGGATCTCGGGGCCGAGGTTCGGGTAGCGACCCGAGGTGGACCGGGCGGCGTTCAGCACCGCAGCCGGATGGCACGCGACGAGCGCCTCAGCCGCGACGCGATCCAGGTCGAGGTGGTCGATGACTGCGACGTCACCCGGCCGCAGTCGCTTGGTGAGGGTCTTCGTGCGGCGGTCGACGCGAGCCGGGCCCACGACCTCGTCGGCGCCGGCCTTCGGACCGTGTCGGCGCAGGGAGAGTTTCATCGCGGCTCATCGTCCCACGCCCGACAGCGCCAACAGCTCGGCTGCGTGCGCGCGCGCCGCCTGAGAATCCTCCTGACCGGCCAGCATGCGGGCCAGCTCGCGCACCCGGTCCTCCCCGACCACCGCGGTCACATCCGACTCGGTCACCACGTCGACGCCACCGGCCGTGGACTTCGTGACCACCAGATGCGTGTCCGCGAAGGCGGCGACCTGGGCCAGGTGCGTGACGACGAGCACCTGGCCGCCTCTGGCGAGCGTCGCGAGCCGCCGGCCGACCTCCACGGCGGCCTTCCCGCCGACGCCGGCGTCGACCTCGTCGAACACGAACGTCCCTGGCGTCTCCTCCCGGCGGCCGCCGGCCGTCGCGAGGGACACCTCGAGCGCCAGCATCACGCGGGAGAGCTCCCCGCCGGAGGCGCCCTTGCCGAGCGGTCGTGCCGGTGCACCCGCGTGCGGCACGAGGAGCATCTCGACCCGGTCGGCGCCGTGCGCTCCAGGCTCGTCGGCGGGCTCCACCACCACCTCGAGCCGGGCACCGGCCATCGCCAGACCGGCCAGCTCCGCGGTGACGGCCGCAGCGAGCCTGGTCGCCGCCTCTCGCCGGGCTGCGCCGATCTCGGCCGCGAGCCCGCCGACCTCGTCGTCGAGCTGCCGGCGCCTGGCACGCAGCGCCTCGATCCGCCCGCTGTCGTCGTCCAGCTCGAGCAGCCGCAGCCCGGCGTCCTGAGCCCATGCGAGGACCGCTGCCACGTCGCCGCCGCCGTGGCTGCGGGTGAGGCTCGCCAGCTCGGCGCGCCTCGTCTGCACCGCGTCGAGCCGAGCAGGGTCGGCCTGCAGGTCCTGCAGATAGCGCGCCAGGTCGGCGGCGACGTCCGCCAGCAGGTAGCCGACCTCCGCCGCCCGGTTCGCGAGCGCTGCGAGCGCCGGGTCGTGCCCGCCGACCTGCTCGAGCAGACGACGCGCGGCGTCGACGAGTCCCGTCGCGGCCGGCGAGTCGTCACCGTCGTCCTCCCCCACGAGGGCGCCGTGGGCGGCGGTGGCCGCGGCGCGCAGGTCCTCGGCGTGGCTCAGCCGCTCGGACTCGTCCGCCAGCGCGACGTCCTCGTCCGGCTGCGGGTCGATGCGCTCGACCTCGGCCAGGCCGAGTCGCAGGAGCTCTGCCTCGCGGACCCGCTCCTGCGCACGGTCGACGATCTCGGTGAGCTCCGCGTCGAGCTGGGCACGCGCCGTCCACGCGCCGCGGTAACGGTCGAGGCGCCCGGTCTGCTCGGGCCCGACGAACGAGTCCAGCGCCTCGCGCTGGGCCGTCGGCGTGCGCAACCGGAGCTGATCGGCCTGACCGTGCACCGTCACCAGGGCGTCGGCGAGCTCGGCCAGCACGCTCTGCGGCACCGAGCGACCACCCAGGTGCGCCCGCGACCGCCCGACACTGTCGGGGCCGGCCGCCGTCACCGTCCGCAGCAGCACCAGGGAGCCGTCGTCGTCGAGATCCGCTCCCGCATCCGCAGCCCGCGCCGTCGCTGCGGGATGGCCGTCCAGGTGCACCCGGCCTTCCACCACCGCCATGGCCGCGCCGGCCCGCACCGTCGCGGGGTCGGCCCTCCCTCCCAGGAGCAGCGACAACGCGGTCAGCACCATGGTCTTGCCGGCTCCGGTCTCACCCGTCAGCACCGTCAGCCCAGGGCCGAGGACCATCTGGGCCTGCCCGATCACGCCGAGGTCGGCGATCCGGATCTCCTCGATCACGGCCTGTCCTCCGCCTGCCGCTCCGACTGCGCCGCCTCCGGCTCCTGGCGGGACGGCTCGTCCGCGGTGGACGTCTGGACCGCGGCCGGTCCCATGCCGGCCGGCCTGGGCCGATGCGGTCGCACCGCAGCGGCATGCCCACGCCACCCCTGCACCGACAGCCCGAACTTGTTCACCAGTCGGATGGTGAACGGCGCAGGGGTGAGTCGTGCCATGCGGACCGGCACGTCGCTGAGCCACACCTCGATCCGCGACCCCGGCGGCGCGTCGAGGCGCCGCCGGCCGTCGTTGGTCAGCACCGCTCCCGAGGGCGACCGCTCCAGGATCTCCACCGCGACCACACTGCGCGGACCGACCACGAGGGGCCGGGCGAAGAGCGCATGTGCCGCGAGCGGGACGACGATGAGCCCTTCCACGTCGGGCCAGACGACCGGGCCGCCGCCGGAGAACGCGTGCGCGGTCGACCCGGTGGCGGTCGCGACGACGATGCCGTCCGTGCCGAAGGACGCCAGCGGCCGGTCGTCGATCTCCGTGATCACCTCGATCATCTTCGCGGCGTCGGTCTTCTGCAGCGCCGCCTCGTTCAGTGCCCAGCCGGTGCGCTCCTCACCGTCGGGCGTGATCGCCCGGACCTCGAGGGTGCCACGCTCCTCGACGACGAAGTCACCCGTGGTGAGCCGGCGCACGGCTGCGGTGACGTTGTCCGGCTCGATCTCGGCGAGGAAGCCGACGTGACCGAGGTTGACGCCCAGCATCGGCACACCGGTCCCGCGCGTCAGCTCGGCCGCCCGCAGGATCGTGCCGTCGCCGCCCAGCACGACGGCCAGATCGACCGGCGGCAGATCGGCCGCCGTCGCGTCCTCCTCGGCGGTGACCGGCTCCACGCCGGCCCGCTCGAGCTCCCGAACAACGACGAGGGTCGCCGCCACGGCCTCAGGTCGGCCTCGGTGGGTCACCACCAGTGCACGGCGCGTCACGAGCCCTCCTCCAGCACCACGGCGTCCACGCGGCCGGCAGGCAGCCGGTCCGGGGGCTCGGCGCCTCCCGGTGCGACGAGCCGCACCACGTACTCCACGTTCCCGCTCGGCCCCGGCAGCACGCTGCGCTGCACGTCGACCGCCGTCATCCCCGCCTCCGACGCCGCCTCGAGGACGGAGAGCACAGCCTCGCGCCGCAGCGCGGGGCTGTGCACCACCCCGCCGGAGCCGAGCCGTTCACGACCGACCTCGAACTGAGGCTTGACGAGCAGCACCACGTCGGCGCCGGGCGCCGCGACGGCCACCAGCGGCGCGACGACAAGACGGAGCGAGATGAACGACAGGTCCGCGACCACGAGCGTGGGCGCGGGGTTCACGTCTCCAGCGACGAGGTCCCGGACGTTCACACCCTCACGGACCTCGACGCGCGGGTCCGCGCGCAGCGCCGGCACCAGCTGCCCGTGCCCGACGTCCAGCGCGACGACGTGCGTGGCACCCCTGCGCAGCAGCACGTCGGTGAACCCTCCGGTGCTCGCGCCCGCGTCGAGGCAGCGTCGGCCCGCCACCACGAGCCCGCGCGGTTCCCAGACGTCGAGCGCCCCCGCCAGCTTGTGACCGGCGCGCGACGCGTAGCCAGGGTCCGCGGGATCTCGTTCGACCACCACCGCCCGCTCTGCCTCGACCGGCGTCGACGGCCGGGACGCAGCGGTCCCGTCCACCTGCACACGCCCGGCGGCGATCAGCTCAGCTGCCTGACGTCGCGAGCGCGCCAGCCCACGGCGCACCAGTTCCGCGTCGAGACGGACCATGCCGCTCCTCAGCGGTCCGAGTCGGCAAGCCGGTCCTGCAGGGCCGCGTGCACGGCCTCGAAGGCGGCGACGTGCGCACGTAGAGGCGCGTCCGACAGGTCTGCCAGCGCCAGCAAAGCCTGGTCCACTCCGTCGTCGCCCGTCCCGTCGTCCTGGTTGGACTCGGTCACCCGCCACCCTCCTGCTCACACCCAGGGCCGCGGCGGCCCGCGTCCACGCTACCGGCTGCACCGAGAGGCGACCGGCCACGACGCACAGTCCGCGGGCCGCCCGGTCTCACTCCGCCGGAAGCTCCGGCACCGTGGACGGGTCGACCGGCCGGCCCTGGTCCGCCGCATCCCATGCGGCGGCGCACGCGGCGCGCACCAGGTCGACCGGCACATCGGCCGGCCGCAGCTCGAGCCGACCGTCGGTGACCCGTGCCGCGGCCCCGCGGCACACCCACCAGCCGTCGCTCCGCTCCGGCACCGGATGCGGGTCGAGGAGGGCGCGCAGGTCGGCGCCGATGTAGTGCGGCCGCTGGCCTGGCACCGCGAGCACGTCGTCGCGCGCCGTGCTCACACCTGTGAGCACGTGCAGCCCGGGCAGGTCGCCCGCACGCGCGCCGGCGAGGTCCGTGTCGAGCCGGTCGCCCACGACCAAGGTCCGACGGCCGCCGGCACGGGCGATGGCCAGCTGGTACATCGTCGGCTCCGGCTTGCCGGCACTGTCCGGCGTGACTCCGGTCGCCGAGGTCACCGCCAGCACGAGGGACCCGTTCCCGGGTGCGAACCCTCGCGCGGTCGGCAGGCTGAGGTCCCGGTTCGACGCGACGTACCAGGCCCCGGCAGCCACGGCGTACGCGGCCTCGGCCAGGTGCGGCCACGCCACGTCCGGGCTGAACCCCTGTGCGACGGCGTCGGGCCGCTCGTCGGCCGACGAGACGACGTCGTACCCCTCCGCCCGGACCGCGTCGCGAAGGGCGTCCGCGCCGACGACGAGCACCTTCGCGCCCGGTCGCAGCCGGGTCGTCAGCAGCTGCGCGGCCGCTTGTGCGGCCGTCATCACGTCGACGGCCGGGGTCGGGATACCCAGCTCGCTCAGCTGGTCGGCGACCACCTGCGGCGACCGTGACGCGTTGTTGGTCACGAACACGGTGTGCATGCCCCGGCGCCGCGCCTCGACGAGGCTCTCCGAGGCCCACGGCACGCGCTCATGGCCCCGATACGCAACCCCGTCCAGGTCCACCAGTGCCAGGTCGAACAGCTCGGCCAACGGCCGGTCGGCTGCCAGAAGCCCAGCGCTCACTCGTCCTCCTCCGACGTCCGATCTCCTGACGACCCCGTCGACCCGTCGTCCGACGCCCGGGACTCGTCGGGGGCCTCGGAGCCATCACCGGTCTCCAGGTCGGCGGCGCCCTCAGACGCATCACCGGCCTCGGCGTCGTCGAGGCCGTCGGCGTCGTCGAGCAGGTCGTAGACGACGACCTCCTCTTCCTCGGCGACCTCCCCAGCCGCCTGGGCCAGCTGCTCGGCGGAGTACCCGGCGAGCTCCCGCTCGGCGTCCTCCTCGCGGCCGGACGCACGCAGCGCCGCGGCACGAGCGTGCGCCACCCGTGCCGCGAGCATGCCCGTGGCAGCCCGCACCGCGGGCGTCGCAAGCACCGCCACCGCAGCCTCCGGCTCCTCGAGGTCCAGCCTCGCGCCGCTGACCACCATCGCGAGCTCCACCTGAGCGTCAGCCGAGAGGTCGGCCACACCGGGGTCCTGGGCGACGACGAGTGCGCGCTCCGGACGGCCCAAACCCCGCTCGCAGTCCGCCATCACCGGCAGGTGCTCAGGGGAACCGTTCAGCCGGCGCACCGTGCGCAGCTCCCGCAGCGCCTCTCCGTAGCGCCCTGTCCGATAGGCCGCCAGACCGGCCGCCTCGCGCACCACGTCCACCCGGCCGCCACGCCGTACCGCCGCCTGAGCGTGCTCGTAGGCGAGCTCGGGGTCCACGTCGAGAAGCCGCCCCACCATCACCAGGTGTCGACCGACACGCTCGGCACTGTCCTTGCTGAGCGTCCGGAGACGGCCGCGCACGTCACGATCCAGCTCGCTGAAGGTGACGTCCTCGGGAACCTGCGGTTCAGGTACACGTTCTACGGACTGAGCCGACTCGGCCGGACCTGTGCCGGGTTCCGACTCGGAGCCCGGCATCCGCGCCGGACGACCTCCGAAGCTCTCGGACCGCGGTCCCTCGGTACGGCCGGGACGTGCGGGGCGATCGCCGCCAGGACGACCGTCTCGCACGGGACGACCAGCACCGCGTCCCTCGCCTCCACGGCCGACCGACGGTGCCCCACCGAAGCCTTCTCGACGCGGACGACGGTCGCTCGTCGGCGGCCGACCCGAAGACGAGGCTGCCGAGCGTGCGCCCCCGCCGCCATCCGGCGTGCCGCGAGACGCCGAGCCGGACCAGCCACCGCCACGGGTCACCTGCTCCGCACGCCCCCCCTGCACATCCCGGGCGGAGACGCCGGCGTCGCGACCAGGTCGCTCCGAGTCCCGTCGTGGCCGCTCGTCCCCTGAGAACCCGCGCCGCGACTCGTCACGCCAAGCCCGCTCCGGACGTGCGCCGCCCGACGCCGACGGACGTTCGACGGAGCCGGCCCGCGAATCGTTCCCGGTCGCAGCCCGGCCGACATACCCACGTCCGCGGTTCACATCAGGACGTCCCTCCGAACCGGCACCGCGGAACGGCCCGCGCTCCTGACGCCCGTCAGCGCCTTGCACCCGACCATCCCCGTCCACGGAGGGACGAGTGGGCCCGCCTGCACTCGACGTCGGACGCCACGGCCGTTCGTCCGGCCTCCGATCGGCGAACCCGCGCCCGCCGCGGTCGCCCGTCTGCCACCGAGGGCCCGAGGCGCCACCCGACGGCGCTCCCGCTGTCCGGGACGGTCCGCCGCGGGCCCCCGACGGCCGCTCTGCGGACCATCCGGTCCCCGTCGGACGCCCTCGTCCACCAACACTCCTCGCATCGCCGGTCGCCCCTGCACGGTCCGCGCCAGGGGTCCACCCCCGAGCCGACCCGGACTGCGGCCGTTCCGCCGAACCGGGGGTCCCACGATCCGCGCGTCCGAACGAGCGACGTGTGTCATCACCTCGGCGCGGATCGAAGCCGCCGCCGGTCCCTGAGCCGCCGCGCGTACCGCCACCCTGGGCACCCGCGCCCTGCCGGTAGCCGCCCGGTCCCCTGCCGCGTTCCCCACCCGCGGGACCACCGCTGCGAACCTCACCGCCGGAGCCGCCCCCGGCCCCACGGGAACCTGCACCTCTTCCCGTGGCCGTTCCCGAACCGCGGGAACCCCCGCCATCGCCGTACCCGCGGTTGCCATCCGCCCAGCCCTGGGGCGCCCCGGCGCTGGAGAACCCTCGGCTGCTGCCCGAACCTGCCCCGAACCCACGGGCCGAACCGCCCGGTGCGCTGCCTGCGGCACCACCGCCCGATCGAGAACCGCCACCACCGGGACCACGGACCGGACGACCACCGCTGGCACCACCGACGGACCCACGCCGGAAGGGGCGCTCGCCGCCCTCCTGGCCGCCGCCCGCCCCGCCAGGACGTCCGCCCGCATAGCCGCCGCGTCCGCCCGACGAACCACCCGTCCGCCCGTCACGGCCCTGCCCACCGCGGGACGCGCCGCGTCCTCGCTCGTCACCGTTACGGCCGTCGCTGTTCATCTGGTCCTACCTCCACGATTCGACGGGACATCTTCCCATCCGGAT
>DAIDJQ010000166.1 GCA_027451305.1 Cellulomonas sp. | reverse complement strand
GCGGCGCGGACGGTCCCGGCCGGCTGCGTCTTGGTGGCGAGGAGCAGCGCGACGTCGGCGGGGGAGCGCCCCGCGTCCTCCGCCGCCCGGTCGATCCGTGCGTGCACCGCCGCGAGCCGCACGCCGAGGTCGCCGTCCACGACCTGGAACGCTAGCGCCTGGTGGGCGGCGACCGGGTCGACCGCCGTCGAGCGGAGCCGCGGTTCTCGGGAGCCGGCGTGGTCCCGGTCGCGCCCGTCCCCCCTCCCGACGAGGTGCACGCCGACCACGGACCGGGACAACCGTTCGGTGCCCCGCGGACGACCTCAGGGCGCGGCGATCGCTGCCACGGTCGCCGCGGTGAGTCGCACCAGGTCCTCCGGCGCCAGGCCGACGTCGAGCCCGCGCCGTCCACCGCTGACGTACACGGCGTCGTACAGCCACACCGTCTCGTCCACGACGGTGGGGTGCGACGCCTTCTGCCCGAGCGGTGAGATGCCGCCCGCGACGTAGCCGGTGGCGCGCTCGGCGTCCGCCCGGTCCGCCATCGCGGCGCGCTTGCCGCCGACGGCCTGGGCCAGCGCCTTGAGGTCGAGCATGCCGGTGACCGGGACCACGGCGACCGTGAGCCCGCCGTCCACCTCGGCCAGCAGCGTCTTGAACACCTGGCCCGGGTCGAGGCCGAGCTCCGTGGCCGCCTCGAGGCCGTACCCGAGGTCGGTGCGCGGGTCGTGCTCGTAGGTGTGCACCGTGTGCGGGGTGCCGGTCTCGGTGAGCAGCAGCAGTGCCGGGGTGCCGGTGCCGCCGGCCTTCGCGCGTGCCACGGTCAGCCAGGGTAGAGCCGGCTCACAACGGGCCGACGGCCTCGACCACCAGGCGCACCTCGCCCGCCTCGTCGCTCGCGGGCAGGTCCACCACGGCGTCGATGCGCCAGTCGTGGTCGCCCTCCGGGTCGTCGAGCAGCTGCCGGACCCGCCAGGTGGTCGGTCCGGGGGTGACCTGGAAGAGGGCCGGCCCGCGCGCCGGCGACCCGGTCAGGATCTCGTCGTGGTCGTCCCAGAACGGGTCGAGGGCCTCCGCCCACCGGTCGGCGTCCCAGGCGCGGCCCTCGTCGTCCACGTCGCCCAGCGCCGCCAGGGCGCTCAGGTCTCGCCGGGCGGCGAGCTCCACGCGGCGGAACAGGGCGCCGCGGACCAGGGCGCGGAAGGCCCTGGGGTTCCCGGTCAACGGCGGCGGCGGCGCGTCCCCGTCGGCGGGTGCGGGCTCGTCGGACTCGTCCGGGTGGGCAAGTCGCTCCCACTCGTCGAGGAGGCTCGAGTCGGTGCGACGCACGACGTCGCCGAGCCACTCGACGACCTCCTCGAGCTCCTCCGTGCGGCGTTCGGCCGGGACCGTCTGGCGCAGTGCGCGGTAGGCGTCGGCCAGGTACCGCAGGAGGACGCCCTCGGTGCGGTCCAGCTTGTAGAAGGAGACGTACTCGGCGAACGTCATCGCCCGCTCGTGCATGTCCCGCACCACGGACTTCGGTGCCGGGGACAGGTCGGCCACCCACGGGTTGGTCTGCCGGTACGTGGTGAACGCCGCTGCCAGCAGGTCGGCGAGCGGCCGGGGATAGGTGACGTCCTCGAGCAGCGCCATGCGCTCGTCGTACTCCAGTCCGTCGGCCTTCATCGCGGCCACCGCCTCGCCGCGCGCCTTGTTCTCCTGGGCTGCGAGCACCTGCCGCGGGTCGTCGAGGGTGGACTCGATCACGGAGACCACGTCGTGCACGTAGGCCGGGTCGTCCCGGTCCAGCAGGTCGAGCGCGGCATACGCGAACGGTGACAGGGCCTGGTTCAGTGCGAAGCCGTGCGGCAGGTCGTGGGTGAGCCGGACCGCGCGGCGGCGGCCCTTCGGCGCGCCCGGGTCGTCCACCCACTCCCGTTCCAGCACACCGGCGGCACGCAGCGACCGGTACACCTCGACCGCCCGGCGCACGTGCCGACCTCGCGCGCCGGCGGGCTCGTGGTTCTCGACGAGCAGGTGCGTCATGGCCGCCACCGGGTCGCCCGGCCGTCCGAGCACGTTCAGCACCATGGCGTGGGTCACGGCGAACGACGAGGTCAGAGGCTCGGGCGGGGCGTCACGCAGCCGCTCGAAGGTCTTGTCGGTCCAGTTGACGTGCCCCTGCGGCGCCTGCTTGCGCACGATCTTGCGCACCTTTCGCGGGTCGTCGCCGGCCTTGGCCAAGGCCTTGCGGTTCTCGATCACGTGCTCGGGCGCCATCACGACGACCTCGCCGACGGTGTCGAACCCGGCGCGACCCGCCCGGCCCGCGATCTGGTGGAACTCCCGTGCGGACAGGTGCCGCATCCGCACCCCGTCGAACTTCACCAGCGACGTCAGCACCACCGTGCGGATCGGCACGTTGATGCCGACGCCGAGCGTGTCCGTGCCGCACACCACCGGCAGGAGCCCCTGCTGGGTCAGCCGCTCGACCACCCGCCGGTACTTGGGCAGCATGCCGGCGTGGTGCACGCCGACGCCGTGCCGCAGCAGCCGGGACAGGGTCCGACCGAAGCCGGGACCGAACCGGAAGCCGCCGAGCTCGTCCGCGATCCGGTCGCGCTGCTCGCGGGACGCCAGCGGCGTGGACAGCAGCGACTGGGCCCGCTCCACCGCCTCCTTCTGCGTGAAGTGCACCACGTAGACCGGCGCGCGGTGCGTGTGCACCAGCTCGTCCAGGAGCTCGTGCAGCGGCTCCACGGCGTAGGAGTAGGTCAGCGGCACCGGCCGCTCGACGCTGGTGACCACAGCCACGGACCGGCCCGTGCGGCGGGTCAGGTCCTCCGCGAAGAACGAGACGTCGCCGAGGGTGGCGGACATCAGGACTGTCTGCGCCCGCGTCAGCTCGAGCAGCGGCACCTGCCACGCCCACCCCCTCTGGGGGTCGGCGTAGAAGTGGAACTCGTCCATCACCACCTGGGCGACGTCGGCGTCCGGCCCGTCCCGCAGTGCGAGGTTGGCGAGGATCTCCGCGGTGCAGCACAGGATCGGCGCGGTGGGGTTGACGGCGGAGTCGCCGGTCATCATGCCGACGTTGGCCGAGCCGAACATGTGCACCAGCGCGAAGAACTTCTCGCTGACCAGAGCCTTCAGGGGCGCGGTGTAGACGGTGCGACGCCCGCCGGCGAAGGCGACGAAGTGCGCCGCGGCGGCGATCAGCGACTTGCCCGAGCCGGTGGGGGTCGAGACGATCACGTGCTCGCCGCTGACCAGGGCGAGCAGCGCCTCCTCCTGGTGCGGGTAGAGCGTCAGGCCCTGGTCTGCGGCCCAGTCGGTGAAGGCGGCGTAGAGGGCGTCGGGGTCGGCCGGGTCGGCCGGTACGCGGTCGGCCAGCGTGGGCGTGCTCATCGTGCCCCGATGGTCGCACGTGCCACGGTGCCGCCGGGACGGCAGGCCCGCCGGACGGGCGCTGCACGGGCGGTCCGACGGGGCCGCATCTCGCATGCCGACACCCCCGGTCCCGATCCGTGGATCATCAGGGCCGGCCGCACCTACCATGCGCTGTGCCCACGAGTCACGACGTCTACGTCCACGGCCACCAGGAGAGCGTGCTGCGCTCGCACCGGTGGCGCACCGCCGAGAACTCGGCCGGCTACCTGCTGCAGTCGTTGCAGCCGGGGATGCGGCTGCTCGACGTCGGATGCGGGCCGGGGACGATCACGCTCGACCTGGCCGACCGGCTGGACCCCGGTGAGGTCGTCGGCGTCGACTCCTCCACGGCGGTGATCGACATCGCCCGCGCCGCCGCGCAGGAGCGCGACGCCGCCAACGTGCGGTTCGAGGCGGCCGATGCGTACGCGCTGCCGTTCGAGGACGACTCCTTCGACGTGGTGCACGCGCACCAGCTGCTGCAGCACCTGACGGACCCGGTGGCGGTCCTGCGCGAGATGCGGCGGGTGGCGCGGCCCGGTGGCCTGGTCGCGGTGCGCGACTCGGACTACGCCGGCATGACCTGGTTCCCGGCCTCTCCCGGGCTGGACGAGTGGCAGGCGCTCTACCACGAGGTGACCGGAGCGCTGGGCGCCGAGGCCGACGCCGGGCGGCACCTGCTCGCCTGGGTGCGGGAGGCCGGCTTCGACCACGAGGGCATCGAGCCGGGTGCCGGCGTGTGGTGCTACGCGACGCCGCACGACCGGCGCTGGTGGGCAGGGCTGTGGGCAGAGCGTTGCGTCGCGTCGAACTTCGCCGCGCAGGCGGTGCAGCACGGGCTCGCGGACGAGGTGGGCCTTGAGCTGCTGGCCGACGCCTGGCGCGAGTGGGGGGAGCAGGACGACGGCTGGTTCGCCGTGCTGCACGGCGAGGTGCTCGCCCGGGTCTGACTAGGGTTGCCCCGTGCGTATCGCCAGGTTCACCACCGGCGGGGATCCCCGCTTCGCCCTCGTCGAAGGGGCCCCGGGCGACGAGGAGCTCGTCGTGATCGCCGGGGACCCGATCTTCACCCCCGTGCAGGCCACCGGTGAGCGGGTCCCGCTCGCCGACGAGGGGGTGCGGCTGCTGGCGCCGGTGATCCCGCGGTCGAAGGTGGTCGGCGTGGGGCGCAACTACGCCGACCATGCCGCGGAGCACGGTGTCGAGGTGCCCACCGCCCCGCTGCTGTTCCTCAAGCCCAACACGTCGGTGATCGGCCCGGACGACCCGATCGTGCTGCCCGACTGGTCGCAGCAGGTGGAGCACGAGGCGGAGCTGGCCGTGGTGATCGGCAAGGTCACCAAGGACGTCAGCCCCGAGCGCGCGCTGGAGCGGGTGTTCGGCTTCACGGTCGCCAACGACGTCACGGCCCGCGACGTGCAGCGGACGGACTCGCAGTGGACCCGAGCCAAGGGGTTCGACTCGGCCTGCCCGATCGGCCCCTGGATCGTCCCCGGCCTCGATGTGGACGACCTCGCGGTGAGCGCCCGCGTCAACGGCGCGACGCGCCAGTCGGGCCGCACCTCGCAGATGGTGTTCGACGTGGCCTACCTGATCAGCTACGTGTCCGAGGTGTTCACGCTGCTGCCCGGTGACGTGATCCTCACCGGCACGCCCGCCGGCGTGGGCCCGCTGGTGCACCGCGACGTGGTCGAGGTCGAGGTCGAGCAGATCGGCGTGCTGCGCAACCCGGTGCTGCGCCGGTGAGCGAGGGAGCTGGCGCCGGCAGCTCGGCGGCCGTGCCCGCGACGACGGTCGAGATGTGGACGGACGGCGCCTGCAAGGGCAACCCCGGCCGTGGCGGCTGGGGCGCACTGCTGCGGTACGGCGACCACGAGCGCGAGCTGTTCGGGGGAGAGCGGCTCACCACCAACAACCGCATGGAGCTGACGGCCGTCATCGAGGGTCTCCGGGCGCTGACCCGACCCTGCACGGTGACGCTGCACGTGGACTCGCAGTACGTGATGAACGGCGTGACCAGGTGGATCGCCGGCTGGAAGCGCAACGGCTGGAAGACGGGCGCCAAGCAGCCGGTGAAGAACCAGGACCTCTGGCAGGAGCTGGACGCCGAGCTGGCCCGTCACCAGGTGACGTGGCGTTGGGTGCACGGCCACGCCGGCGACCCCGGCAACGAGCGGGCCGACCAGCTGGCGAACAGAGGCGTCCCGGCCGCCTGACGGCCGTCCGGGCGTCGTACGCCGCCTCGATAGGCTGGGCCGGTGACCCCGACGAGCCCGATCCGCGTCCGTTTCTGCCCGTCCCCGACCGGAACCCCGCACGTGGGCCTCATCCGCACGGCGCTGTTCAACTGGGCCTATGCACGTCACGTTGGCGGCACGTTCGTCTTCCGCATCGAGGACACGGACCCGGAGCGTGACTCCGAGGAGAGCTACCGGCAGCTGCTCGAGGCGCTGCGCTGGCTGGGGCTGGACTGGGACGAGGGCGTCGAGGTCGGCGGGCCGTACGAGCCCTACCGGCAGTCGCAGCGCATGGAGGTCTACGCCGACGTCGCGCGGCGACTGGTCGAGGGCGGGTACGCGTACGAGTCCTTCTCCACGCCGGAGGAGATCGAGGCGCGGCACCGCGCCGCGGGCCGTGATCCGAAGCTCGGCTACGACGGGTTCGACCGCGACCTGTCCGACGAGCAGAAGGCCGCCTACCGCGCCGACGGGCGCGCGCCGGTGCTGCGCCTGCGCATGCCGGACGAGGACGTCACGTTCGACGACCTCATCCGTGGCGAGGTGACCTTCCGTGCGGGCTCCGTGCCGGACTACGTCATCGTCCGGGCCAACGGCTTCCCGCTGTACCCGCTGGTCAACCCGGTGGACGACGCGCTGATGGGGATCACGCACGTGCTGCGCGGGGAGGACCTGCTCTCCTCCACGCCCCGCCAGGTGGTGCTGTACCGCGCGCTGCTCGACCTGGGTGTCGCCACGGTGCTGCCGCAGTTCGGCCACCTGCCCTACGTGATGGGGGAGGGCAACCGCAAGCTTTCCAAGCGGGACCCCGAGTCGAACCTCTTCCTGCACCGCGACCGCGGGTTCACCCCCGAGGGGCTCCTGAACTACCTGGCCCTGCTCGGCTGGTCCATCGCACCGGACCACGACGTGTTCAGCGTGCGGGAGATGGTCGACGCGTTCGACATCGCCGACGTGAACCCGAACCCGGCCCGGTTCGACCTGAAGAAGGCCGAGGCGATCAACGCCGCGCACGTGCGCCTGCTGGCGCCCGACGACTTCCGCGACCGGCTGGTCCCGTACCTGCACGCCGCCGGCGTCGTCCCGGCCGCCACCTTCGCCGAGCTCCCGGACCCGCAGCAGGCGGTGCTCACGGCCGCTGCGCCCCTGGTGCAGACGCGGATGACCCTGCTCGGCGAGGCGGTCGGGATGCTCGGCTTCCTGTTCGTCGCCGACGACGCGGTGGTGGTCGAGGACGACGCGCGCGCGGGGCTGAAGGACGACGCCGGCGCGATCCTCGACGCGGCGGCCGCGGCGCTCTCGACGCTGCCGGCCGACGGGTTCACCACGGCGGCCGCCCAGGACGCACTGCAGGCGGCGCTGATCGACGGGCTGGGCCTCAAGCCCCGGCTCGCGTACACGCCGCTGCGGGTGGCGCTGACCGGGCGACGGGTGTCGCCGCCGCTCTTCGAGTCGATGGAGATCCTCGGCCGCGACGCCACGCTCGCCCGGGTCGCGGCCCTGCGGGCCACCCTGTGAGCAGTGCCGTCCCCGGGCTGGACGGCGTGCTGTTCGACATCGACGACACGCTGGTCGACACCCGCGGTGCGTTCCGCGCGGCCTTCGAGGTGATCGCGCACCGGTACCTGCCGGAGCTGCCGCGCGAGCGGCTGCCGGAGGTGCTGGCCACCTGGCGGGCGGACACGAGCGGCCACTACCGCGCCTACACCCGGGGCGAGACCGGCCACCGCGAGCAGCGGATGGCGCGTGCCAACGAGCTGCACACGCTGTTCGGCGGGCCGGAGCTGGACGACGCCGCCTTCGAGGCCTGGGACGAGGTGTTCGAGGGCGGCTTCTCGGCGGCGTGGGCGGCGCACCCCGAGGCGTCGGAGGTGATCGACCGGCTTCTCGCCGCCGGCCTGCGGGTGGGTGCCCTGTCGAACGCCCATGTCGCCTACCAGACCGACAAGCTCGAGCGCACCGGCTTCCTCGACAGGGTGCCGATGCTGGTCGGCATCGACACCCTGGGCGTCGGCAAGCCCGACCCGGCCGTCTTCCTGGAGGCGTGCCGGCTGCTCGGTACCGAACCGGCGCGGACCGCCTACGTGGGCGACGAGCTGGACGTCGACGCGGTGCCGGCGCGCGAGGCCGGCCTGCAGGGCGTGTGGGTCGACCGGCCAGGGGGCCGCCGGACCCCGGTGACCGACGAGGACATCGCGCGGGCGCACGTGCTGGTGATCCGCAGCCTGGCCGAGCTCCCGGCGGCGCTCGGCCTCTGAGGCCGCGGCCCGCCGGCTCCGGCCGGGGGCGGCCAGCAGCCCGTCACGGGCGCTCAGCGGCCGGGCAGCGGGTCCAGCAGCTCGAGCACCTCGTCGTGCAGCCGGCCGTTGGTGACCAGCGCCGAGCCCCCGTTCGGGCCGGGCACGCCGCGCACCGACGTGAACCGTCCGCCGGCCTCCGTGACGATCGGCACCAGCGCCGCCATGTCGTGCAGCGCCAGCTCGGGCTCGGCGGAGATGTCGACGGCGCCCTCGGCGACCAGAACGTGCGACCAGAAGTCGCCGTACGCGCGCGTGCGCCACACCTTCCGGGTCAGGTCGAGGAACGCCGGCAGCCGACCCTGCGCCTCCCAGCCGGAGAGCGACGAGTAGGACAGCGAGGCGTCGGCCAGCCGGTCCACCGCTGAGACGTGCACCGCCCGTGCGGCGGACAGCGAGCGCCCCGTCCAGGCGCCCGAGCCGGTCGCGGCCCACCAGCGGCGGCTCAGGGCCGGTGCGCTGACCAGGCCCACCACCACCTCGTCGCCCTCCATCAGCGCGAGCAGCGTGGCCCACACCGGCACCCCGCGCACGAAGTTCTTGGTGCCGTCGATCGGGTCCACCACCCAGCGCCGCGGTCCGTGACCGGTGTCCGCCAGCTCCTCACCGTGCACGGCGTCCCGTGGACGGGCGCGGCCCAGCTGGGCGCGGATCAGCTCCTCCGCCGACCGGTCGGCATCGGTCACCGGCGTGAGGTCCGGCTTGGTCTCCACGTGCAGGTCCTGCGCCCGGAACCGCTCCATGGTGAGGCCGTCCACCTGGTCGGCGATGACGTGGGCCAGGCGAAGGTCGTCGTCGTACCCCGGGCGTGGGCCCATCGTGGTGTCCCTCCGGTCGGCGGCGCCGGTCGGCCGCGTCGGCGTCACGCTAGCGTCCCGACCGGCGGTCGCTCGCCGGTGGAGCCCGGCGGCGTGTCAGCGGTCGGTGCGCTCCTCGGCGTCCCCGGTGCCGGTGCGGGCCGCCAGGAGGCGTCGGAACGAGTCGAGGCGAGCGGCGCGGGCGGTTCGCGCCGTCGCGTCGGGCGACGCCTCGACCCACTCGTCGAGGGCGCAGTCGGGGGAGTCCGCCGCGTGGGTGCAGCCGCGAGGACACTCGACGGCCGCCTCGGCCAGGTCGGTGAAGGCGCCCAGCAGGTGGGCCGGCTCGACGTGGGCCAGGCCGAACGACCGCACGCCGGGAGTGTCCACCACCCAGGTGACCGGGCCCTCGCCGGGCACCCGGAGCGCGATGGCGGACGACGAGGTGTGCCGCCCGCGGCCGGTGGTGTCGTTCACGGCTCCGGTGGCCCGGTAGGCGCCCGGCACCAGCGCGTTCACCAGCGTCGACTTGCCCACGCCGGAGTGACCCACGAGCACGGACACCCTTCCCGCCAGGGCCGCCCGCACCTCGTCGAGGCCACCCACCTCCTCGCCGTCGAGCCGGGTCACCAGAACCCGGACGCCCACCGGGGCGTACATCGCGGTCAACGGCGCGGCGTCGGCCAGGTCCGCCTTGGTCAGCACCAGCAGCGCCGACATGCGTGCGTCGTAAGCCGCCACGACGCACCGGTCGATCATCCGGGGACGAGGTTCCGGATCGGCCAACGCGGTGACGATCACCAGCTGGTCGGCGTTGGCGACGATCACCCGCTCCACCGGGTCGGTGTCGTCCGCGGTCCGCCGCAGCACCGTGCGCCGTTCGCCGACCCGCACGATCCGCGCCAGGCTGCCGCGCTCCCCGGTGGTGTCGCCCACCACGTCGACCAGGTCGCCCGGCACGACGCGCGCGCGGCCGAGCTCCCGGGCCTTCATCGCCACGACAGGCTGCTCGGTGCCGCCCGGGTCCACCAGCACCGCGTACCGGCCGCGGTCCACCCCGGTCACCATGCCGGTCCGGGCGTCGGCGTGCTCCGGTCGTTGCTTGGTGCGCGGCCGCGTGCCGCGCCCGGGACGCACCCGGACGTCGGACTCGTCGTACCGCCGCTGCGCCATCAGGCGGGCGTCCCCGTCCCGGACAGCATCGCGGCCCACATCCCGACGAAGTCCGGGATGGTCTTGGCGGTGGTCGCGACGTCCTCCACCTCGAGCCCGGGCACCGCGAGGCCGATCAGTGCGCCGGCGGTGGCCATGCGGTGGTCGGCGTAGCTGCGCCACAACCCCCCGGTCAGCGGACGCGGCGTGATCACCAGCCCGTCCGAGGTCTGCTCGGCGCGGCCGCCCAGGCCGGTGATCTCGGCGGCGAGCGCGGCCAGCCGGTCCGTCTCGTGGCCCCGCATGTGCGCGATGCCGCGCAGGCGGGTGGGGGAGTCGGCGAGCACGGCGAGCGCTGCGACCGTGGTGGCCAGCTCGCTGGCCGCCTTCAGGTCGAGGTCCACGCCGTGCAGGGTGCCGGTGCCGGAGACCGAGAGCACGTCACCGGCGAGTGTCGCCGTGCCGCCCATGCGGGTGAGGATGTCCGGCAGCAGCGCGCCGGGCTGCGTGGTCCGGGCCGGCCAGCCGGGCACGGAGACCGTGCCACCGGCGACCATGGCGGCAGCGAGGAACGGTGCCGCGTTCGACAGGTCGGGTTCCACGCGGACGTCGCGGCCGGCGACGGCGCCGGGCAGCACCCGCCAGATCGCCGGCCGGGAGTCGTCGACCTGGACTCCTGCGGCCCGGAGCACCTCGACGGTCATCTCGATGTGCGGCAACGACGGCAGCGTCGGTCCGGTGTGCCGGACCGTCAGACCCTCCCGGTAGCGGGCCCCGGCCAGCAGCAGCCCGGACACGAACTGGCTCGACCCGCTCGCGTCGACGTCCACCTGTCCGCCGTCCACGCCACCGTGACCGCGGACGGTGAACGGCAGCCGGCCGCGCTCGCCCTGCTCGTCCACGTGCACGCCGAGCGCCCGCAGGGCGTCGAGGACCGGACCCATCGGACGCACCCGGGCCTGCGCGTCGCCGTCGAACCGCACGGGACCGTCCGCGAGCGCCGCCACCGGCGGCAGGAAGCGCATCACGGTGCCGGCCAGGCCGCAGTCCACGTCCACGTCGCCGCGCACGGGCCCGGGGGCCACCAGCCAGTCGCCGTCCTCGTCGACCACCCGGCTGCCCAGCGCGCCGAGCGCGGCCGCCATCAGGCGGGTGTCGCGCGACTGCAGCACGCCGTGCAAGCGGCTCGGGCCGCTCGCCAGGGCGGCGAGCACCAGGTACCGGTTGGACAGGGACTTGGAGCCGGGCACCTCGACCAGCGCGTCCAGCGGGCCGGTGGCGAGCGGTGCCCGCCACGGGGCGGCGTCGGTCATGCCTGCAGGCTACCGGCGCGGGCGGCCCCGGCCCTGTCGCTGCTCAGTCCTCAGCGGTCGCCTCGCGCACGGCCTCCCGCACCGTCGCGCGGGTGTCCCAGGCGTTCTGCCAGCGCCAGCCGAGACCGGGACGCCCCTCGTAGTCCGCGCCTGCCAGCAGCGCCCCACCGGTCGCGGACAGCGCCGTCCAGAACCGGCGGTTCCTCGCCGTGCGGACGGCCGCCTGCTCGCCGGCGGGCGCCGCGCCCCGGCCGGCGGGCGCGGTCACGAGCACCACCGATGCCGTCAGCCCGGCCAGGGTCAGCGCGGACGTGCGGGGCGCCCGGCCGAGTGCGAGCATCCCGCCGGCCACGAGCATCGCGGCGCCGTGCAGCCGCACCGCGGTGGTCAGCTGCCGCTGGCTCAGGTCCCGGCCGAGGACCCGGTCCAGCACGTCGTCGAGGTCCACGTCGCTGCTGCGCTCCCACGTGCGGCGCAGACCGGTGGCCGTGGCGCAGCGACCGAGCCGTACCCGAAGGGTGGCCAGGCCGTCCCGCGCCGCCGCGCCGTGCGCCGCCGGATGCCGTACGGCGTCGAGCCCTTCGACGAGGAACCACGACGCGAACATCGGTCGGGCGACGCGGCGCAGCAGCACGGCAGACCTCCTCGGAGCGGGTGCACCGACCTGGTGCGTGCGTCCACGCTAGCGCCGGGGGAATGACCCCGCCGGGTGTCCTGTTGCAGCCACCATGACCTGTCTGCTCGAGATGCCGCGCGCGACGGACGCGTCCCCGTCCGATGTGCTCGGCATCCCGGTGGCCGGAGCGCCCGCCTCGTGGGAGCCCCACCCAGGTGGTGTACAGCCGCGACGGCTAGGCTCGGCGGCGATGAGCGAGGACACGACGCGGGCGCCTCTCAACGAGGACGACTCCGAGCGCGCCGAGCGGTTCGAGGCCGAGGCGCTGGTCTACCTGGACCAGCTGTACGGCGCCGCCCTGCGGATGACGCGCAACCCCGCCGATGCCGAGGACCTCGTGCAGGAGACCTTCACCAAGGCCTTCGCCGCGTTCCACCAGTACCGGCCCGGCACCAACCTCAAGGCGTGGCTGTACCGGATCCTCACCAACACGTACATCAACTCCTACCGCAAGAAGCAGCGCGAGCCCCAGCAGTCGCACGCCGAGGACGTCGAGGACTGGCAGCTGGCGCGAGCGGAGTCGCACACCTCCACCGGCCTGCGCTCGGCGGAGGTGGAGGCCCTCGACCACCTCCCGGACTCGGACGTGAAGAGCGCGCTCGCACGCCTGCCCGAGGACTTCCGCATGGCGGTGTACTACGCGGACGTGGAGGGCTTCGCCTACAAGGAGATCGCCGAGATCATGGGCACTCCCATCGGAACCGTGATGTCCCGGCTGCACCGTGGCCGGGCTCAGCTGCGCGAGCTGCTGCACGACTACGCCCGCGACCGCGGGCTCGTCGCGAGCGGCCCTGCCGCCCCGGAGGCATGAGGATGACCGACCAGCTCCCGGACGACGAGGTCCGGCCCGGTTCCAGCCGCTCGACGACCGCCGGCGACCTCCCGGTCCACAGTGCCGCGCGGGCCGAGGACGACGCGTGCGCCGCTGCCCTGGACCGGCTCTGGGAGTACCTCGACCACGAGCTCGACGGGTCCGATGCGCAGGAGCTTCGCGAGCACCTGGCCGAGTGCACGCCCTGCCTCGAGGAGTACGGCATCGACGTGGTGATCAAGACCGTGGTGCGCCGGGGCTGCCAGGAGTCGGCGCCGGACACGCTGCGGCTGCGGATCCACCAGACCCTGCTCCACGTGAGCACGGACCCGCTGGTCTGAGCCTCGAGCGCGAACCTCGGGGAGCCCGGGCGCGAACGCCTGCGCCGGGTGCAGCACCACGAGGCTCCGAGGACGACGAAGGCCCCGACCGTGCGGTCGGGGCCTTGCGTGCGTCACGGCTCAGGCGTTGGGGCGCTTGCCGTGGTTCGCGGCGCTCCCGGCGCGGGACTTCCGCTTACGACCACGCTTGCTCATGGGTATGTCTCCTCGGCTGCGGCGCACGACGGTGCGCGACGTCGTCTCCCATGGTCCCACACCGCATGCCCGGGCCCGTCCGCACCGTCCTGGGGCCGCCTGACCTCCGCCGCGACACGCCGCGAGCTCACCGTCCGGGTGGAGACGTCCGTCCGCGACCCCCGTCGGCCCGGCTCGGCTCAAGTCCGGCGCCCCGTGCGCCGATGTCCGGATCGTGAGTGCGCCGACCACCCAGTCCGTCATCCCGTTCCTGCATGCGCTCGCCAGCACCGGCGGCTCGGACCTGCACTGCAAGGTCGGCTCCGCCCCACGGGTGCGAGTCGACGGCCGGCTGCGCAAGCTGCAGGCTCCGGAGCTGACCCCGGCCGACACCGAGCGCATGCTCGAGGAGGTCCTGCCGGATGAGCTCGTCGAGGTGTTCCGGCGCTCCCGTGAGGCGGACTTCGCCTACTCGCTCCCGGGCGTCGGCCGCTTCCGGGTGAACGCGTACCAGGCGCGGGGTGCCTACGGCCTCGTGTTCCGCCGGGTCGCCGTCGGTGCGCAGTCGCTGGGGGAGCTGGGCCTGCCGGAGGTCGTCGGCGAGCTCGCACTCGAGCCGCGCGGCCTGGTGCTGGTGACGGGACCGACGGGGTCCGGCAAGACGACGACGCTCGCCTCGATGGTCGACCTGGTCAACTCGTACCGCGAGGTCAACATCATCACGATCGAGGACCCGATCGAGATCCTGCACTCGGACAAGAAGGCGATCGTCTCCCAGCGTGAGGTTCGCCAGGACACCGCCGACTTCTCGGTGGCACTGCGTGCCGCGATGCGCCAGGACCCCGACGTCATCCTGGTCGGCGAGATGCGTGACCAGGAGACCGTCCGGGCGGCGCTGTCCGCCGCGGAGACGGGCCACCTGGTCCTGTCGACCCTGCACACCATCGACGCGCCGGAGACGATCAACCGCATCGTCGACTTCTTCCCGCCGCACGAGCAGAAGCAGATCCGCATCGCGCTGTCCCAGTCCCTGCGCGGCATCGTGTCGCAGCGGCTGGTCCGCAAGTCCGACGGCAGCGGTCGCCGCCCCGCCGTCGAGGTGATGGTGAACACCGGCCGCACGGCCGAGGCGATCGTGGAGCCGTTGGAGAACCCGCCGCTGATCGACCTGATCCGAGACGGCGAGTTCTACAAGATGCAGACGTTCGACCGGCACCTGTTCACGCTGGTCCGCGACGACGTCATCACCTACGAGGAGGCTCTGGCCGCCTCGTCGAACCCGCACGACCTCACCGTGGAGCTCAAGGCCGCGGGCGTCGTCGCCTGACCGGGGGAGCAGGCGCACCTGGCTCCTGACGGGTTCCGTGCTGCCCTCTTGCCGCCCGCCCAGACGCGATATATCGTGACGAAGAACGAGATATATCGCGAGTCTGAGGAGGGGTCATGCCCACGGAGTCCTGGGTGGTCGACGGTCCGCGCGTGATCGAGCTGGAGCAGGTCCGTGCGGTGCGCGTGGGCCTGGTGGCGGGCCGGGTGGACGTCGTCGCGCACGACGAGCCGGGCGTGCGCCTGGAGGTGCACTCCGTCGAGGGCCGGCCCCTGGAGGTGACCCTGTCCGACGGCGAGCTGCGGATCGGCTACGCCTTCACGCTCGGCGGCTGGGAGGGGTTCCTGGAGAAGGTCCGCAACGTCCGTGGGCGCGACCGTGCCGATGTGCACGTGGCCGTCCCGCGTGACGTCGCCGTGCGGCTCGGCACCGTCAGTGCGGAGGGTCTGCTCGCCGGGGTGCAGGAGGACTCTGCCGTGTCGACCGTGTCGGGTTCCGTCGTGGTGGACGGCACCCGCGGGCGCCTGTCCACCAACACGGTGTCCGGTGAGATCGCGGTCCGCGACCACCACGGCGACCTGCGGGTGAACAGCGTGTCCGGGGAGGTGGCCGCCTCCGGCGAGCTGGTGGTGGTGCAGGCCACCACCGTGTCGGGGGACCTGCTCCTGGACACCGTGGCGCCGTCCTCGTCGTTCACCGTGAGCTCCGTCTCCGGGGACGTCACCGTGCGCCTGCCGATCGACAGGGGGCTGCGAGCGACCGCGCACAGCGTCTCCGGACGGCTGGTCGTGGACGGGCAGGAGTACAGGGGCGCGTCGCCGGGCCAGCGCTCGGTGGACCTGAGCTCCGGTGACGGCAGCTGCCACGTGACGGCCACCACGGTGTCGGGGCACGTCACGGTGCTGCGCGGCGGACCGGCCGCGGCGTGATGGCCTCCGTGTTCGCCCACGGGCAGCTGCGGCTGTACCTGCTGGCGCTGCTGGAGGACGGGCCGCGGCACGGCTACGAGCTGATCACGGCGCTGTCCGACCGGTTCGGCGGCACGTACCGACCCAGCGCCGGAACGGTGTACCCGCGGCTCGCGCGGCTGGAGGAGGAGGGCCTCGTCGCTCGCACCGACGACGGTCGCAAGACGACCTACGCGCTCACGGCTGCCGGCCGAGCCGAGCTGGAGCAGCGCCGCGGCGACCTCGCCGACCTCGAGGCCGGCATCGCCGAGACGGTGCGGGACCGCGCGGTGCACCTGCGGGACGACGTCCGTGACGCGATGCGGGGCCTGCGGGCCGACCTGGCCTCGGCGGCGCAGCAGGCGCGCGCCCAGGCCGTCCCGGGTGGTGCCGCTGCACCCGACGAGGCTCGGACGGCCTCGCACCTGCACCGTCTGGAGTCGGACGCCATGGTGCGGAGGTTCGCCGACGAGCTGCGGGCGGACCTGCGCCGGGCCGATGCGGGTGCGGGGGTCGGCGCCCTCACCGTCGACACGGTGCGTGCGGTGCTGGACCAGGCGCTGCGGGCCGTGCGTGGCACGCTGCCGCGGTAGGGCGATCGGCCGGGCGACGTCGGCTCAGGCGTCGTCCGGCAGGCCCAGCCACGTGTGCCAGCCGGTGTGCAGCACCAGCCACGCGATGAGCCCGTAACCGGCCTGACCGGGCAGGACGCCGTCGCCGGCGGCGAGGTCGGCCAGCCACTGGTCGTGCGCCGCCAGGGGCGTGTACGTGTCGACGTAGGGCACGCGGCGCCGCCCCGCGACGTCCGCGTACGCAGCTGACAGCTCGGTGAGGTGCTTGGCCTGGTCGGGCGTGCCCGGCGGGGGGCCGACCACGAAGGTCGGCACCCGACGCTGGTCGGCGACGTCGAGGATGTTGGCCAGGTTCAGCCGGCTGCGCGCCAACGAGAGGTTGGCGTCCGCGTCGGCCCGGCCGAGCGCCACGACGAGCCGGTTGTCGGCCTCGGGCGCCCAGCGGCGGCTCGCCTCGAGGTCCCAGCGGGCGCCGAGCTGCGTGCTGTTCTCACCGGGCACGGCCAGGGTGAGCACCGTGAGCAGACCCGGTGTGCTCGTCCGGGCCGCCACGCGTCCCACCCAGCCGAGAGCACGAGGGTCACCGGCACCGGCCACCAGCTCGTCTCCGACAACCACCAGCCTGACCGGCAGGTCAGCCACGCCCCTCACCGTCCTCCCGTGCCCGGCCCGCGCGTGCACGGGGGCCAGTCTGGCAGCGCGGTGGCGCCTGCCGCGGGAGGCGAGGGCCCGGGTCGTCCGACGTCAGCGCGCGAACGCCTCCCCGACGAGCTCGGCCTGCTGGGCGGCGTGCTTCTTCGCCGAGCCCGTGGCCGTCGCGGCCGACTCCGCCCGGGACACCGCACGCAGGTCGCGGCCGAGCAGCGGCGGCACGTGCAGCGACACGTACGACCAGGCGCCCTGGTTGCGCGGCTCGTCCTGCACCCACACCAGCTCGGCGTCCGGGTAGGGCGCCAGCGCCTCGCGCGCCGCCTCCACGTCGAAGGGGTACAGCTGCTCGACGCGGACGATCGCGGTGTGCCGGTCGCCGGAGGACACCCGGTGCGCCAGCAGGTCCCAGTACACCTTGCCGCTGCACAGCAGCACGCGCGTCACCTGGTCGGCCTGCGCCGCGGCCAGCTCGTCGCCGATCACGGGACGGAACGTGCCGGCCGTGAAGTCCTCGACGTCGGACGTCGCGGACTTCAGCCGCAGCATCGACTTCGGCGTGAAGACGATGAGGGGCCGCCGCGGCCGGGCGTACGCCTGCCGGCGAAGGAGGTGGAAGTACGACGCGGGGGTCGACGGCTCCGCGATCGTCATGTTGTCCTCGGCCGCGAGCTGGAGGAACCGCTCGATGCGGGCGGAGGAGTGGTCCGGGCCCTGCCCCTCGTACCCGTGCGGCAGCAGCATGGTCACCGACGAGTGCTGCGCCCACTTCTGCCCGGCGGAGCTGATGAACTCGTCGATCACCGTCTGGGCGCCGTTGACGAAGTCACCGAACTGCGCCTCCCACACCACCAGCGCGTCCGGGCGCTCTACCGAGTAGCCGTACTCGAACCCGAGCGCCGCGTACTCCGACAGCGACGAGTCGTACACCCAGAACTTGGCCTGGTTGGCGGACAGGTAGGACAGCGGCGTCCACTCGGCTCCGGTCTCCCGGTCGTGCAGCACGGCGTGCCGCTGCGCGAACGTGCCGCGCCGCGTGTCCTGCCCTGCCAGGCGCACCGGGGTGCCCTCCACCAGGAGCGACCCGAATGCGAGCAGCTCGCCGAATGCCCAGTCGATGCCGCCCTCGCGGCTCATCGCCTCGCGCCGCGTCAGCAGCGTCGCGAGCTTGGGGTGCACGGTGAACCCGTCGGGCGCCTGCACCTGCGCCGCCCCGATCCGCTCGAGCACCGCGGCCGGCACGGCGGTCCGCCAGCCGACCATCACGCCGGCGTCCTCGTGCTGGGACTCCGGGCGCTCCAGCCCGGCCACCGTCTCGGGTGCGGTGGCGGGCGTCCAGCCGTCTTCCCGGGTCTCGGCGAACACCCGCTCCAGCTGCGACTGGTAGTCGCGGAGCGCGTGCTCCGCCTCCTCCAGCGTGATGTCCCCGCGGCCGACCAACGTCTCGGTGTACAGCTTGCGGACCGAGCGCTTCGCCTCGATGAGGTTGTACATCAGCGGCTGCGTCATCGACGGGTCGTCGCCCTCGTTGTGGCCGCGGCGGCGGTAGCAGAGCATGTCGACGACGACGTCGCGGTCGAACTGCTCGCGGTACTCGAAGGCGAGCTCCGCCACCCGCACCACGGCCTCCGGGTCGTCCCCGTTGACGTGGAACACCGGCACCTGCAGCCCCTTGACCACGTCGGTGGCGTACTGGGACGAGCGTGACGACGAGGGCCCGGTGGTGAAGCCGACCTGGTTGTTGATGACCACGTGGATGGTGCCGCCGGTGCGGTACCCGCGCAGCTGCGACAGGTTCAGCGTCTCGAAGACGACACCCTGGCCGGCGAACGCCGCATCTCCGTGCACCAGGATCGGCAGCACGGAGAAGCCGTCGCCGCCGAGGTCGATGCGGTCCTGCTTGGCGCGGACGATCCCCTCGAGCACCGGGTCGACGGCCTCCAGGTGCGACGGGTTGGCCGCCAGGTGCACCCGCGTCGTCGCGCCCGACTCGGCCGTGAACCTGCCTTCGGTGCCGAGGTGGTACTTCACGTCGCCGGACCCCTGCACGCTCTTCGGGTCCTGGTTGCCCTCGAACTCGCTGAAGATCTGCGCGTACGACTTGCCGGCGATGTTCGCCAGGACGTTGAGCCGGCCGCGGTGGGCCATGCCGATGCCGACCTCGTCGAGCCCGGAGTTCGCAGCCTTGGACAAGATCGCGTCCAGCAACGGGATCAGGGACTCGCCGCCCTCGAGCGAGAACCGCTTCTGGCCGACGTACTTCGTCTGCAGGAAGGTCTCGAACGCCTCGGCCGCGTTCAGCCGACGCAGGATCCGCAGCTGGTCCTCGCGCGGTGTGCGCGCGTAGCCGGACTCCAGCCGCTCCTGCAGCCAGCGCCGCTGGCGGGGGTCCTGCAGGTGCATGTACTCCACGCCGATGGTGCGGCAGTAGGAGTCCCGGAGCAGGCCGAGCACCTGTCGCAGCGAGGCGCGCGACCTGCCGGTGAAGCCGCCTGTGGGGAAGGTGCGGTCCAGGTCCCACAGGGTCAGGCCGTGGTTCTGCACGTCGAGGTCGGGGTGCTTGCGCAGCCGGAAGGCGAGCGGGTCGGTGTCGGCCATCAGGTGCCCGCGCGAGCGGTAGGCGTGGATCAGCTCCGCGACACGGGCGGGCTTGATCGCGTCGTCGTCCGGGTCGGTGCTGCTGTCCCGGACCCAGCGGACGGGCTCGTACGGCACGCGCAACGAGGTGAAGACCCGGTCGTAGAAGCCGTCCTCGCCGATCAGCTTGCCGGCGATGATCCGCAGGAAGTCGCCGGACTGGGCGCCCTGGATGATGCGGTGGTCGTACGTGGACGTGAGGGTGAGCACCTTCGAGACGCCCAGCACGTTCAGCCGCTCCACCGACGTGCCGGCGAACTCGGCGGGGTAGTCCATCGCACCGACGCCGATGATCGTGCCCTGACCCTGCATCAGCCGGGGGACGGAGTGCACGGTGCCGATGGTGCCGGGGTTGGTCAGCGACACCGTGGTGCCGGCGAAGTCGTCGACGCCCAGCTTGTTCTGCCGGGCACGGCGCACCACGTCCTCGTACGCGGCCCAGAACTGGGCGAAGTCGAGGGTGTCGGCCTTCTTCACCGCCGGGACCAGCAGCTGGCGGGTGCCGTCCGGCTTGGACATGTCGATCGCGATGCCGAGGTTGACGTGGGCGGGCGTCAGCACGGCCGGCTTGCCGTCGAGCTGCGTGTACGCGGTGTTCATCGCGGGCATCTCGGCGAGCGCCTCGACCATCGCGTACCCGATGAGGTGCGTGAAGGAGACCTTGCCACCACGTCCGCGGGCGAGGTGGTTGTTGATGACGATGCGGTTGTCGACCATCAGCTTGGCCGGTACGGCGCGCACGCTGGTCGCGGTGGGGACCTCCAGGGAGGACTCCATGTTGGTCACCACGCGGGCGGCGGGACCGCGCAGCTTCTGCACCTCGTCGGCGACGCCCTGCTCCTCGGCGTGCTGACGGGCCGCCGTGGCCACAGAGGCGTAGGGAGCGGTGGCGGGCAGCGCTCGGGCGATCGGGACGGGGCCGGTGGGCAGGACGGTCGTCGGACCGGGCACGCCGCCCTCAGTCCGAGGCGCCGACGGGCCGGTGCCGGCGGCCGCGGCCGGTGCCGCTGCGGTGACCGCGCGGACGGTCCCGGTCGCCGCCGAGCCGACCGGCCTGGCGGCCTGGTCCGCTGCCGCGGCGGCGCTCGTGCCGTTGGGGGCACCGGCCTCGGGCCCACGATCGGCGGTGAGCGGGTGGTAGCCCTCGAAGAAGTCCCACCAGGCCGGGTCCACGGTGCTCGGGTCCCGGAGGTACTGCTCGTACAGCTCGTCCACGAGCCATTCGTTCGCGCCGAAGTCGGCGCGCCTCGAGTCGATCTCGGCCTTCTGCGCCACGCGAGGTTCGCCCACTTCCGCTGCGGCCAGCCGACCGCGTCGTTGACTGATCTGTTGATGACAACACTACGGCCTGAGGGTCTTTGGTCCTGCCTCCGGGCCGGTCCGGCGGGCCGATCGGCACAGCGTCTTCACCCGTTCCGACCAGCCAGGTCAACGCCCGGCAAGGGGACGGTTGGGCGGTCCTCAACAACCGGTCGGCTACGTCTGCGGTGCACGGGGCGACGCCTCCGGGGAGGGCCCCGGCCGACGGCCGGGCAGGGTCACGCGCATGGTGCAGCCCGTCGCGGTGTCGGCCACCTCGATCGTCCCGCCGTGCAGCCCCACCGCCCACCGCACGATCGCGAGCCCCAGTCCCGTGCCTCCGGTGGACCCCTGCCCGGTCACGGCCGGGGAGTTCCCCCGGACGAACCGCTCGAACACGTGCGCACGCTGGTCGACGGCGATGCCCGGCCCGTTGTCCGCGACGTCGATCTGCACGTCCCGGCCCACCCGGCGGGCCACCAGCCGCACCACGTCGCCGGCGGGGGAGTGCCGCACGGCGTTGTGCAGCAGGTTGGCCACCACCTGGTGCAGACGCTCCGGGTCGGCCGGCACGGTCAGGTCGGTGGGCACCACCGAGACGTCGAACCGCACCTGGCGTGCCGCACCGACCAGCATCGACTCGTCGGCAGCCTCCCGCAGGAAGTCGCCCAGCCGCAGGTCCTCCACCTCGAGCGCGGCGTCACCGGCCTCGAGGCGGGAGAGGTCGAGCAGGTAGGTCACCAGGCGCCCGAGGCGCTCGGTCTGGGTCAGCGCGGCGGCGAGCGTGGCCTCGTCGGGCTCGCTGATCCCGTCGACCATGTTCTCCAGCTGGGCCCGCAGCGCGGCCACGGGCGTGCGCAGCTCGTGCGAGACGTTGGCGACGAGCTCGCGGCGGAAGGCGTCGGACTGCTGCAGGTCCTCCGCCATCGTGTTGAAGGCCTCGGCGAGCTGACCGACCTCGTCGTGGCTGGAGGCCTGCACGCGCTGGGTGTAGTCGCCCGCCGCCATCGCCTGCGCAGCCGCGGTCATCTCGCGCAGCGGGGACGTCATGCCGCGTGCCAGGACCTGTGTGAGGACCAGCGAGAGGACGATCGCGAGCGGCAGGGTCCGGCTCGGTCCGAGGTGTCCGCGCAGCCCGATCCAGGTGATGAAGGCGGCGAGCGTGACCGTGGCGGCCACGAGCACACCCAGCTTGACCTTGATCGAGGTCACCCGGTCCAGCGGGCGGACGTCCGGAAGCCGCTCGCCGATCGGCCGTCGGTGCCGCGCGACGCCGCCCGGCCCGCCTCCGGGCCCCGGCTTGGCCGCCGCGGTGGCGTCCCACCAGGGCGTACGTCCGGCCGGGCCTCCCGGCGCGGGTGCCGGCGGCGCGTCGCGGTCCGCGGTCACGCCCCTGCCGGCGCCGCGTGCTCGGCGGGCTCGGCCGGTTCGAACGCGTAGCCGACGCCGTGCACGGTGCGGACGAGGTCGGCGCCGAGCTTGCGTCGCAACGCCTTGATGTGGGAGTCGACGGTGCGCGTGCCGCTCGCGTCCACCCAGTCCCACACCTCGGCCAGCAGGCGCTCCCGGCTGAGCACGGTGCGCGGCCGGGTGGCCAGGGCGACGAGGAGGTCGAACTCGGTCGGGGTCAGGTGCACCTCGTCCGGCCCGCGGAGCACCCGACGCTGGGCGCGGTCCACGGTCACGTCGCCCACGACGAGGGGCGGCTCCGGCTGGTGCACCGCGGTGAGCTCGGCGGCCTGGGAGGCGCGCTGCTGACGGCGCAGCAGCGCCTTGGTCCGCGCCACCAGCTCGCGCATCGAGAAGGGCTTGGTCATGTAGTCGTCGGCGCCCACTCCGAGGCCGACGAGCATGTCGGTCTCGTCGTCGCGGGCCGTGAGCATCAGCACCGGCACCGGCCGTTCGGCCTGGATCCGCCGGCAGACCTCGAGCCCGTCGATACCGGGCAGCATCACGTCCAGCAGCACCACGTCGGGCCGCAGCCGGGCGGCCGTGTCGACGGCCAGCAGCCCGTCGCCGACGGCCTGCACCTGCCACCCCTCGGCGGAGAGGCGGTGCACGATCGCCTGGGCGATGGCCGGCTCGTCCTCCACCACGAGGACCGTCATCGACCCGCCCGGCCCGGCGGGTCCTTGCGAGAGCGCCATGACCTCAGCGTGGCACACGCTGCTGTCCGCGTCCGGGCACCTGCTCTGTCGCGGTCACGCGCCTCCCTGTCGCCCGGCGCTATGACGTTGGTCCCATTTCGACCTGCTCCACCGCTGGGTGCGGCGGTCCGGCTGCGCGATGCGGGTCGGACGGGTGTCCAGGGGGCTTGGAAGCGCGGCCGGAGGCCCGTTATGGTTTCGTGACCGCGACACCGGGGCCCGAAGGGCGGCTCGTCCGCGGCTCTGTCCGGGACGTGCCGAGCGCTGGAGGTGTCGTGGGTTCGCACCGCGCACAGCCGGCGACCCGCGCGACGCCTTGGCCGTTGCGGGTGCACCCCGCCGTCGGTGCGGACCGTGAATCCGTACGTCTTGCCGGCAAGACGCCGTCGTCCGCGGGACCCGTCGGACGTCGTCGAGGTGCCGCACGCGTGCTCGGGCGGGTCGGGGTGCTCGGCGCGCTCGTCGCGGTGACCGTGGTCGTCCCGGTCACGCAGGGCGCTCTGGCCGACGCCGGCTCCGGCTACGCCACCGTCTCGGACGCGGCTCTGCCGTCCACCGTCGCGGCACTGACCTCCACGCCGGCCACCCAGCTGCCGCCCGCCTCGCTCGTCACCGCGGACACCACCCTGGCGCTGCGCTCCGCAGGCGCCGTGTCGCGTTCCGCCGAACGCAGCCCGCTGCCGGACTGCGACGGGCAGCCCCACCCCGGTGGTCAGAACGGCGCGCTCCCCGATGCGTGGCTGTGCACGGTCTTCGACGGCCACACCCGACTGCGCGCCGACGCCGCCGTCGCCCTCGCCCAGATGAACGAGGCGTTCGTCCAGCGGTTCGGCGCGGACCTGTGCCTGGCGTCCGGGTACCGGACGGTCGCCGAGCAGCGGTCGCTGAAGGCGACGCGCGGCGCCCTCGCAGCCGACCCTGGGCACAGCAACCACGGCTGGGGCCTCGCGGTGGACTTCTGCTCCGAGGAGACGAGCGGTGCGCGGTGGGAGTGGCTGCAGCAGAACGCGGCCGTCTACGGCTTCGGCAACCCCGCCTGGGCTCAGCCCGGCGGCAGCGGGCCGTACGAGCGCTGGCACTGGGAGCTGACCAAGGCCGTCGCGGCCGACGGCGTCAACTGATCCCGCCGCGGGCCCCGCCGCTGATGCGGACGGGACCCGCTCGCCGTGAGGCTGCCGTCCGTCAGCGCAGGACGAGGCCCCAGCGCAGCACGTGCTCCTGACCCGGCTCGAGGTGCACCAGGTCCTCGCCCGTTCGGAACGCGTCCGCGACGCAGCTCATGGGCTCCACGGCGACGGCGGTGCGGCCGATGCGGGCCACCTGGTCGCCGGTGCAGACCTGCCACGCCCTGGTGGCCGCGTCGCCCCACATCGCCACCGTGCTGCCGTCCGGCCGGCCGAGGGTCGCCCAGGACCGCCCGTCGTCGTCACGCAGAACGTCGACCCAGGCGTCGTCGAGCGCGACGCCCGTGAGCGGACGCGGCTGCCGCAGGTCGAACTGATGGGCGACCGCCTCGGTGCCCGTCGGCAGCAGTCGGTTGTCGACCGTGACGTGCCGCGCGGCGTCCACGCGCAGCGCGCAGTCGTCGACGGCCGCACCGCCGGTGGACAGCCACGGGTGCACGCCGACGCCGTAGGGGGCGGTGCTCGCCCCCTGGTTCAGCGCCGTGACGGTGCAGGCCAGGCCCTCGTCGGAGAGCTCGAACGTCACCGTGATCCGCAGCGGCCAGGGGTAGCCACCGGTCGGCACCAGGTCGTGCGTCAGCGTCACGGAGCGTCCGTCGAGGCTCGGGCCGGGCGACGTGAAGCGCTCCTGCCCGACGAGCCCGTGCAGCGCGGTCATCCGGTCGACCTCGGTCACGGGCACCTGGTAGACGCCGCCACCGAAGCCGTACCGGCCGTCCGCCAACCGGTTCGGCCAGGGTGCGAGGAGGGCACCGGAGTACGCAGGGATGAGCACGTCCTCGTCGTACGGGCGCACCACGTCGCGGCCACCGACGCGGTAGAGCCGCAGGCTCGCCCCGACCGCTGCCACCACCGCCTCCTGGTCGCCGTGGTGCAGGTGATGCTGGGTCCCGGAGGGTGGGGGTGTGGTCACGCGCCCACGCTAGCGGGCGTCCCGCGGCCCTCGCGCACGGTGGTCGCAGGCCGGGAACGAGCCTGCACCGGCGGCGCGCGGTGCCGTCCGGGCTGGGACGGAAGACCCACGAGGCGCCCGTCGAAGAGTCACGGCGCCCATCCGATGAGGTGCACAGGCTCGTGACATGTGCGGAACGTGCCCGGGGAGGTCCGCTCATGCCCTAGCGTCGCGCTGCCCGACGAACGGGACACATCGGACAGATCGGAGCAAAGACGTGGACGGCGTCGCGATCGTGGAGCGCGAGGTGCGTGAGCTCATCCGCCGCCGTGGCGTCGACCCCGTCCGTGACCGGCCGGGCGTCGACGCCCTCGTCGCGGCGGCGATAGCGGACTACGACGAACGCTCGGTGCTCGGCGCCCTGCCGCCGCTGGCGGACCCGGGAGCGGTGCACAAGCAGGTGGTGGACTCCGTCGCCGGGCTCGGTCCCCTGCAGCGCTACCTCGACGACGAGACGGTCGAGGAGATCTGGATCAACTCCCCGCACCAGGTGTTCGTCGCCCGCGGCGGGGAGCCGGAGCTGACGACGACGATCCTCACCGACACGCAGGTGCGCGACCTCGTCGAGCAGATGCTCAAGGTCTCCGGGCGCCGTCTCGACCTGAGCAGCCCCTTCGTCGACGCGTCGTTGCCCGGTGGGGAACGGCTGCACGCGGTGATCCCCGACGTCACTCGGCGGCACTGGTCGGTGAACATCCGCAAGTACGTGGTCCGGGCGACGGGTCTCGACGACCTGGTGACGCTCGGCAGCATGCCGCCGCCGGTCGCGGCCTTCCTGCACACCGCGGTACGGGTGGGCCTGAACGTCGTCGTGTCCGGCAGCACGCAGAGCGGGAAGACCACGATGCTGAACGCGTTGTGCGGCTCGATCCCACCGCGCGAGCGCGTGATCAGCTGCGAGGAGGTCTTCGAGCTGCGGCTCGCGGCTCGCGACTGGGTGGCGATGCAGTGCCGCCAGCCGAACCTGGAGGGTACGGGCGAGATCCCGCTGCGACGGCTCGTCAAGGAGGCGCTGCGGATGCGCCCGAGCCGGTTGGTCGTCGGCGAGGTGCGCGAGGCCGAGGCGCTCGACCTGCTGATCGCGCTCAATGCCGGCGTGCCGGCGATGTGCACCCTTCACGCGAACTCCGCGAGAGAGGCGCTGACCAAGCTGTGCACGCTGCCGCTGCTGGCCGGCGAGAACGTGTCCGACCGGTTCGTGGTCCCCACGGTCGCAGCAGCGGTGGATCTGGTGGTGCACCTCGACCTCGACCACTCGGGTCGCCGCTCCGTGCGGGAGGTGCTGGCGGTGCCGGGCCGCGTGGAGAACGGTGTCGTCGAGACCGCCGAGCTGTTCGTGACCCGCGACGGGCGCCTGGCACGTGGCGAAGGGTTCCCGCCGCACGCGGATCGGTTCTCCCGGGCGGGCGTGGATCTCGTCGCACTGCTGCGCGGGCGGGACTGAGCGCGTGGGCGTGCTGCTGGGGCTGCTGCTGGGCGGAGGGCTCGCGTTCATCTGGTGGTCGTGCTGGCCCGCAACGGCCCGGACCCGGGGCCGCTCGAGGTGGGCGGAGGAGGTGCGCGACACCCTCGTCCAGGCCGGGGTCAGCGGGGTCGAACCGGGCGCCGTGGTCGGTGTCAGCGCGCTGGCGGCACTCGTCGTGGCTGGGGTCGCGCTCGCTGTGGTCCCGGTCGTGCCGATCGCCGTCGCGTTCGCGTCCTTCGGTGCGGCCGCTCCCTGGTTGCTGCTGCGGGGGCGTGCGCGTCGCCGCGTGGCACGGCTCCGCCAGCTGTGGCCCGATGTCGTCGACCATCTCGCCTCCGGGGTACGGGCCGGCCTGTCGTTGCCCGAGGCGGTCGCCCAGCTCGCCGACCGCGGACCGGCAGAGCTGCGAGCGCCGTTCGCCGCGTTCGCCGCCGACCACCGTGCCTCCGGCCGGTTCGGCGAGAGTCTCGACGCTCTCAAGGACCGGCTGGCCGACCCTGTGGCGGACCGGATCATCGAGGCGCTCCGGCTGACTCGGGACGTCGGAGGCACCGACCTCGGACGACTGCTGCGCACGCTCTCGGCGTTCCTCCGGGACGACCTGCGCACGCGTGGCGAGCTCGAGGCCCGGCAGAGCTGGACGGTGAACTCGGCACGGCTCGCCGCCGCCGCCCCGTGGATCGTCCTGGCGATGCTGGCCTCGCGGCACGAGGCCGTCCGCGCGTTCGGCACGCCGGCCGGTGTGCTGGTGCTGCTGATCGGCGGCGGGTGCACCGTCGGCGCGTACTCGTTGATGCTCCGCGCCGCGCGCCTCCCGGACGACCCCCGGGTGCTGCGGTGACGCCCGGACTCGTCGGTGCGGCGATCGGCCTGCTGGGCGGCCTCGGGCTGCTGCTGGTCGCCGTGCGGTGGCCGGCGCGGCGGCCGTCGTTCGACTCCCGGCTCGCGCCGTACCTGCGCGGTCGGCGTACGGAGTCGGCCCTGCTGCGGGCCCCGGCCGTTGCCACGTCGTTCGCTGCGGCGGAACGGTTGGCGGCACCGTTCATGGCCGACGCGACACGGCTGGTCGCCCGGCTCGGCTCGCCGGCCCGCGAGCTGAGGCGCCGGCTGGCGCGAGCCGGCCGCGCGGAGTCGGTCGAGCAGTTCCGCGCCGGTCAGGTGGTCTGGGGCGTGCTCGGGCTCGCCGCGGGACTCGCGGCGGCACTCCTGATCGGGGCGGTGCGGGGAGGCTCCCCGCTGGCGCTCGCCGTGCTGGTGGCAGTCAGCGGGCTGAGCGGTGTCCTGGCACGTGACTGGTTGCTGACCCGTCAGATGCAGGCGCGCGAGCAGAGGATGCTCACCGAGATGCCCACCGTCGCCGAGCTGCTGGCGCTCGCGGTCGGGGCGGGGGAGGGTGCGGCAGGTGCACTCGAGCGCGTCGTGCGGTCCACCAGCGGAGCGCTGACGGACGAGCTGCGCGCCACCCTGGCCGACGCCCGGGCCGGTGCTCCGCTCACCGAAGCGCTCGATGCCCTGGCGGGCCGGACCGGGCTGCCGGCGCTGACGCGCTTCGCCGAGGGGGTCGCCGTCGCCCTCGACCGGGGCACACCGCTGGCCGACGTGCTGCGCGCTCAGGCGCAGGACGTGCGAGAGGAGTCCCGCCGGGCCCTGATGGAGGCAGGCGGGCGCAAGGAGGTGCTGATGATGATCCCGGTCGTGTTCCTGATCCTTCCGGTGACCGTCCTCTTCGCCGTGTTCCCCAGCCTTGTGGTGCTGCGGGTGGGGTTGTGACCGAGAAGCTGCCGGCCGAGGGCGGGCAGCAGAAGGAGGAACAGCGTGAGTGCGTCCATGGAGAGGTTCGCAGGCCGGTGGCGGGCGGCGACGTGCAGGGCACGTGGTGCCGTCGGTGGCAGGACGATCGGCAGCGTGATGGTCGGTGGCCGGACGCTCGGGGCGGTGACGGTCGGCGAGGAGCCCGCCGATCGCGGCGATGTGCCCGGTTGGGTGCTGGTCACGCTGATGACGGCCGGACTCGTGTCGGCCCTGTGGCTCGTGGCGGGCAACGCCCTGGTGAACCTCTTCCAGACGGCCATCAGCAACGTGACCCCCTGAGCTCACGACGGCTGCGTCTGCGGCGCGACCGGGCGGGAGCCGAGCGCGGGTCGGCGGTCGTCGACTTCGTGCTGGTCGGGGCTCTCGTCTCGGTGCTGGGTGTCGCGGTGCTCCAGCTGACCCTGGTGCTGCACGTGCACGCGACGTTGGTGGACTGCGCCGCCGAGGGTGCCCGCTACGCGGCACAGGCGGGGCACGCGCCGGCGGACGGCGTGGACCGCACCCGGATGCTCGCGGGACAGGCCCTGTCGCCGGCGTACGTGCAGGACGTCCGCGCCGCCCGGACCGTGGTCGACGGGCTCGAGGTGATCGAGGTGACCGTGCGCGCACCGTTCCCGGTGGTCGGGCTCGTGGGGCCCGCCGGCGAGATGACGGTGCACGGTCACGCGATGGTGGAGGGTCCGTGATCGGTACCGCTGCTGGGTCGTGCAGGCTCGGTCGGCCGGGACGGGCGTGGCGCACCGACGATGCGGGCAACGCCGTGGTCGAGTTCCTCGGGCTCGCCGTGGTCCTGCTGGTCCCGCTCGTCTACCTGGTGCTGGTCCTGGGCCGGCTCCAGGCCGCCACGTTCGCCGCCGATGCCGCGTCCCGCGAGGCCGCCCGTGCCTACGCGAGCGCGTCGACACCCGATGCCGGTGCCGGCCGTGCCGTCACGGTCGTGGGCCTCGCGCTGCACGACCAGGGGTTCGACTCCGATCCCGCCCAGGCGCTCCGGCTGGCGTGCTCGACGACGTGCCTGATGCCGGGCTCGGAGGTGGACGCCGCGGTGCAGGTCCGGGTGCCGCTCCCGTTCGTCCCGTCGTTCGTCCGGTCCGTCGTACCGCTGGAGCTGACCGTCTCCGCGCAGCACACAGCGGTGGTCGACGCGTACCGGGCGGCGCCGTGAGCCGGCCGGCGGTGGTGAGGGTCGGCCGGCATCGCGGCGACGACGGGCAGGTGACGCTGCTGGTGCTCGGCTTCGTCGTGCTCGCCGTCGCGC
>DAIDJQ010000165.1 GCA_027451305.1 Cellulomonas sp. | reverse complement strand
GCGGTGCGCTCGGAGTTGGCGAAGGTGGGGAACAGCGCGCAGGACAGGGCCAGCGCGGCCTGCTCCACCGGGTGCGGATAGGTGGTGGTGGGCCACCAGAGGAAGTTCATCAGCCGGGGCTCGGCGCCGGCCGGGCGCAGGGTGCGCCACACATCGACCGAGTCCAAGACGTCCATGCTGATGACGACCGTGGTCACGGGGTCCACGAACTCCAGCGGGATGAGGTCGAACCCTGCGCACCGGCGGGGGCCGGGCCCGATCAGCTCGGAGCCGGGGAACACCCGCAGCAGACGCCGCACCAGCGTGGACCCCGCGTCATGGCCGACGACGTGACCGGTGCCGTCCACCAGCGCCGCGTCGTGCTTGATGGCGACCTTGGAGATCATCGTGCGTCGCCGCCCGTCGCGTCTGCCGCGCCGACGTGCGCCAACGAGGCGTCGTCGTCCGCGTTCCCGGCCGGTGTCACGAGCTGAGCCGGGGTTCCGGCTGCGGGACCGGCCTCGCCGACCTGCGACGGCCGGGCCGCCGTCGGCAGGTCGCGCGCCTCGGGACGGCCACCCAGGCCGTGGGGGCCGGAGGGCTCGGCGGGGTGCTCGTCCTCGAGCGAGGTGTGGATCCGCATGCCGTAGAACGACCTGTGCACGAAGAAGGCCGACACCAGGAAGAACACACCCGCGAGCACGCGAACCAGCGTGCCGTTGCCGTCGTCGGTGAGGCTGACGGCCAGCTCGACCGCGAGCAGCCCGAACAGCGTCGTGAACTTGATGACGGGGTTGAGCGCCACCGAGGACGTGTCCTTGAACGGGTCGCCGACGGTGTCGCCGACGATCGTGGCGTCGTGCAGCGCGGTGCCCTTGGCGTGCAGGTCGACCTCCACCACCTTCTTGGCGTTGTCCCAGGCGCCGCCGGCGTTCGCCATGAAGATCGCCTGGTACAGGCCGAAGATCGCGATCGAGATCAGGTAGCCGATGAAGAAGTACGGCTCCACGAACGCGAACGCCAGGGTGACGAAGAAGACCGCCAGGAACATGTTCAGCATGCCCTGCTGGGCGTACTGGGTGCAGATGTCCACGACCTTGCGCGAGTCGGCCTCGCTGGCGCGGGTGCTGCCGTCCAGCCGGATCGTGTTCTTGATGAACTCGACCGCACGGTAGGCACCGGTGGTGACCGCCTGGATCGAGGCGCCGGTGAACCAGTAGATGACGGCGCCGCCGGCGATCAGGCCGAGCAGGAACGGCGGGTGCAGCAGGGACAGGTTCTGCACGTCCTTGGTCAGGCCCGAGGTCAGCGCCATGATGATCGAGAAGATCATGGTGGTGGCGCCCACCACCGCCGTGCCGATCAGCACCGGCTTGGCGGTGGCCTTGAACGTGTTCCCGGCGCCGTCGTTCTCCTCGAGCATCTGCTTGGCGATCTCCCACCTCGGCTCGATCCCGAAGTCGGCGGCCAGCTCGTCGTCGATGTTCTCGACCTCTTCGATCAGGGAGAGCTCGTACACGCTCTGCGCGTTGTCCGTCACCGGGCCGTAGGAGTCGACAGCGATGGTGACCGGGCCCATGCCGAGGAAGCCGAAGGCGACCAGGCCGAACGCGAACACCGCCGGCGCGGTCATGAGGACGTCGAGGCCCTGCCCGCTGATCAGGTAGGCCGCGCTCATCAGCGCGACGATCGCAATGCCCAGGTAGTACCCGGAGAAGTTGCCGGCCACCAGGCCGGACAGGATGTTCAGCGAGGGCCCGCCCTCACGCGAGCTCTTGACGACCTCGCGCACGTGCCGGCTCGAGGTGGAGGTGAACACCTTGACCAGCTCGGGGATGAGGGCGCCGGCCAGCGTGCCGCACGAGATGATCGTGGCCAGCTTCCACCAGACCCCGACGCCGCCCTGCATGTCACCGAGGACGAACCAGGTGGTGACGAAGGTGAGCGCGATGCTGACCGCGGAGGTCAGCCACACCAGCGAGGTCAACGGCTTCTCGAAGTCCATCCGCACCGCATCGCGGTAGCGGGACCGGGTGACGGCGTCGTTGACGAGGTAGGACAAGGCCGAGGCGACGAGCATCACGGCGCGCACCACGAAGATCCACACCAGCAGCGTCGCCTGGACCTTGGGCTCGTGGACGCCCAGCAGCAGGAACGTGATGAGGGCCACGCCGGTGACCCCGTACGTCTCGAAGCCGTCGGCCGAGGGGCCCACCGAGTCGCCCGCGTTGTCACCGGTGCAGTCGGCGATGACGCCGGGGTTGCGGGCGTCGTCCTCCTTGATCTTGAAGACGATCTTCATCAGGTCGGAGCCGATGTCGGCGATCTTGGTGAAGATGCCGCCGGCGATCCGCAGTGCCGAGGCGCCGAGCGACTCCCCGATGGCGAAGCCGATGAAGCACGCACCGGCGATGTCAGCCGGCAGGAACAGCAGGATGACCAGCATCATCAGCAGCTCGAGGCTGATCAGCACCATGCCGATGCTCATGCCCGACTTCATCGGGATCCGGTGCACCGGCAGCGGCTTGCCGTCCAGCGCGGCGAACGCCGTGCGGGAGTTGGCGAACGTGTTCACGCGGATGCCGAACCACGCCACCGCATACGAGCCGCCCATGCCGAGCAGGCTGAACGCGATGATCACCGCGACGCGGCCCCACGTGAACCCGACCAGCGCCCGGTAGTACACGACGATGACGGCGGCGATGAACACCCACAGGGTGAGCAGGAACCGGCCCTGCCGCAGCAGGTAGGTCTTGCACGTGGAGTAGATGAGCTCGGAGATCTCCCGCATCGACACGTGCACCGGCAGGCGCCGGAGCTGGATGAATGCCACCAGGCCGAACGCCAGGCCGAGGAGGCAGACCAGGAGGCCGGCGACGAGGAGCACCCGGCCGGACACCCCACCGGCGAGCGTGACGACGGACAGGTCGGGCAGGTGCAGGCTCGCCTCGCCGCCGCGGCTGCTGGTGCTCCCGGAGGAGGCGCACCCGGCGAGGGACGTCAGGGCGAGGGCGCCGATGCCCAGGCCGAGCAGCGGCAGACGCCGTCTGCGGGTGCCGGTGGCGTCGGCCCCAGCAGGGGGAGCGGAACGAGCGAGAAGGTGGGTGCGGGTATCCAGAAGTGTGCGCACGGTCCGATCCCAGGAGAGAGCGTCGTTGCTGTCGTTCTCCACGCTAGGAGGGGGCCGCCACGAGCGGGCGTGACCTACGGCCCAGGCGTCTTCGCACGTCGGGAGGCACCTCCGGACGGTGCGGTCAGCGCTGCGTCAGGGCCCGACCCGGCAGGTCCGCGACTCCTCGGCGAGCCCGGGACCCGAGCCGTGCTCGAGGCGTTGGGGCCGCAGACGGCGTCGGGGCAGGGCGTCCTGGGGTGTCGCCGTCATCTCCGCGACGGCGGGTCGGACCACCGACCGCCCAAGGCGGCCCGCCCTGGTGCGCCGGCGTCCGCCTGCGGCGGTCCTGGCTCGCGACCGGGCACGGGTGAGCGGGACGGCCGCACCCGGGTGGGATGCGGCCGTCCCGCTCGTCACGCCGGCCCGTCGTGCGGGGGCGGTCCTCAGATGTAGAGCGGCGTGACGGCCTCGTACTCGGCCACAGAGGCGTCGCTCAGCACCAGGTCGATGATCTGACGGCCCAGCGGGTCGAGGTCGTCGGTGAGGAACTGCTCGAGCTCGGACTTGAAGAAGCCGGTGAGGATCGCGGCGCCCTCGTCGTACGCCTCGACCCCGACCTGGGACTGGGACTCGGGCGTGAGCAGCGTGGGCCGGATCTGCTGGCCGTCGATCTTGATCTCCAGCGGTCGGTAGCCGAAGAGCGCGCAGCGGGCCGGCTCGAGCTGGTCCTTGCCGATGCGGCCGCCACCGCGGCGGGCGAGGTACTCGCGCGCCAGCCACTCGGCTGCGAAGCCCACCTTGTAGGCGCCGATGTGCTGGTTCGGCGTGAGCACGTAGCGCGTGTGGTCCATCTCGACGATCTGGCGCAGCAGCAGGTTGGCCGAGCCGACCTTGGTGCCCGTCGAGAACGGCCAGTACGAGCCGACTCCCTCGGCGACCATGCCGCCGTGCGAGATCGCAGACTTCTCCTTGGCGCTCTCGCCGATGGACGGGTTCTTGTCCCCCCGGGGGGCGATCAGGCGCCACACCCACGCCAGCGACGGCGGGACGATGTGCATCATCCCCATGATCCCGTAGGTGGGCTTCTCCCGGGTGCAGAGGGGCATCCGGACGCCGAAGGTGCGCACGTCGACGCTCTTCGGCTCGCTCACCACGTTCTTGATGAACTGGCGGGGGATCACCACGCGCGGGTTGGGGCACCGCTTGCCGCTGGAGTCGAGGGTGTGCTCCCACGGCAGCGCTGTCGCGTCGGCCACGCCGTCGATCGACAGGAAGACGAGCGGCTCCTGCGGCTCGATCACGGCACGCTCGAACGCGGGGTCCTCGCCGTAGCTGGTCAGGTTGTCGACCCGGACGAACCAGCCGGCCTCGGCGTCCGCGACGACGAGGCGGTGGTCGCCCTTCTGGATCGACGGGTGGCACAGCGTCATGTCGTCGGTGACGGGGGCCAGGGCGCTCGTCTCACCGAGGGTGATGTGGTAGGGCTCGTTACGGACGACGTTGGTGCCGACGAGGATGCGGCCGTCGTCCTCGCGACGGATCTCCTGGCACATCTCGGACTTCCCGCCGCCCGAGGCGCCCTCGTGCATGATCACGGTCTCGTTCTCGTACGGCGTGGTGACCTTCACCGACGACGCGTGGGCCGTGATCCAGTCCTCGTGCTCGCCGATGTCGAGCAGGACGGAGAACACGCCCTTCTTCGCGCTCGGCCCCGGGTACAGGTTGTACGCGAACACCTCGTGCAGCGTGTCCGTCCGGTCGTGCACCACAACCTGCCGCCCGTCGAACTGGGTGTGCCGGAACGGGGGGGCGACGTACAGGATCGAGCGGGGGGTGAACGGCCCGATCTCGTCGAACGTCACCCAGCCCTGCAGGTCCACGAGCACGAGCGCGAAGAACGCGGCGTTGGCCGGGACGATCGCGAGGGAGGGGTAGCCGTAGACCGGGCCGCCCGCCTTGAACGGGACGACGACGAGCTCCTGGGTGCCGAGCCACTCCAGGGTGTCGGACTTCACCGGTGCGAAGGCCTCCCCGAACACGTCGCGGTAGCGCGGCTTGTCCGTCGGGAGGTCGTCGGCGATCCGCATGCAGTCCGGGTCGCGCCGGCGCATGTAGTCCTCGAGGTAGTTGACGGCGATGCCGTTGCGGCAGCGCGTCACGGTCGCCTCCGCGTAGGGGGTCCCGTTCACGTCGTAGTCGACCGTGAAGCTGGGGCCGCCCGCGGGGCCGAGTGCGAGCTCGTACAGCTCGGCACGGCTCTCCGGCACGATCAGACGGGGGCTCGCTTCCAGAGCGGCGCGGACCCCGTCGGGCAGGGCGACGGCAGCCAGGGATGCGGACGTGGTGACGCTCACGGCAGCTCCTTCATCGGAAAGGCGTCCGGGCGGTCGACGGCGGCTGCCGCCCCGCACCGGGGCTGACGACGTCGCTCCGGGGTGAGCCCGGCATCGCCACGCGCTTTGCCCGGACGCTACGACCGCATGGCCAGCGGGTCATGGGACCTTCGGGCTTGGCGGCGAAACTGCAGGTCAGCGCACTGCGCTGGTCTCACTGGGCGGACACCGGGCGGCTTTCGGGACCGGCTCCGGGCGCGTCGGGGCGCGCCTCGGAACCGGTCGGCGCGCCACGGACCACGGCGCGCGGGCTGGGGGCCCGTGACGCGGCCATGGAGATCTCTTGGTTCTCACAGGACGTTCCCTATGCACGACCGGGCGCGCGGTGCTAGAAAAGAGGCGGGCCGGGTGCGGGTGCCGGTTCACGCTCGAGAGTCAAGGGTCGAGGGTCGCGGCGAGAGCCGGGCCGCCCATCAGGGTGCAGGAGCGCGCCACGTCTCGTGCCGGCGAGACGCCTCCCGTGGACGCCCCGTCTCCGTAGCCGGGGACGGGGCGTCACAACGCCCGGCCCCGGTCGGTGCCCGGCTCGGCCCGGATGCGCCCCGCAGCCCGCGGTGACACCGTGGGTGGGGGCACGGGACGGGACGATCAACCTCCGTCGTCGTCGGCCGCGCGCCGACTCTGGGACCGACGGCCCGGACGCGGGGCGCTAGGACACGCCCAGCGTGGGTGACCCGAGGCGTACCGGCACGTGCGCGCCGTGCCCCGCTGCGCGCAGCCCGCTGCGCAGTGCCTCGGCCGCTGCGTCCAGCTGCTCCGCCGGCACGTCCGTCCTGGCGTTGGTGAACGAGAGGCTGCGCTCGTCCCAGGCCGGAAGGACGTGCAGGTGCAGGTGCGGGACCTCGAAGCCGGCGACCAGCACGGCGGCACGA
>DAIDJQ010000164.1 GCA_027451305.1 Cellulomonas sp. | reverse complement strand
GTGCGGGCGGACCGGCTCAGCCGGGTTGCTGACCGGCCCCGGTCGGATCGTCGGCCGGCCCCGCGGACGGCACGGTCCAGGCGACGACGGGAGGCAGCAGGAGGCCCCCCGCCGCAGCGAGCCCCAGCGCCACGCCGGCCGCGGGCCACGGCTGCGGGGCGGTGCGCCACGAGCTCACGGCCATGACCACCAGCAGCACCTGGACCGTCATCACCGGGCTGCGGGCCCATCGCCGGCCCCGCAGCAGCGCCCGGCCCGCACCGAGCAGGAGTGCTGCGAGCCCGCCCGCGATGACCGCGAGCGTGAGCGACGCAGCCGGCAGCTGCGCACCGCGCACCACGACCACCACGAACGTGACGGCGGCCACCCCAACGAGGAGCGCCTCGACCCACACGAACGCCACGACCACCCACACGACCGAGGGCCGCCGAGGAGGGGTCGGCCGCACGCCGGGGGTCGGCGCCGAACCTGGCCCGCCCCGCCCTTGGGCCGGACGGTGGGCGGACGACGCCGCGTCGAAGGAGGGCTGCACGGCGACGACCCTACGGTGCCGCAGGGGTATATAGCAGATCCACCGGGTACCGCCGACCACACCCTCGAGCCGAGACCTAGGTCCTTCGTCCTACGTTCATCTGCCCGCCATCTCGGGCGAGCGCCGTGATGCGGCCCACACATCGCCGCGGCGCACCTCACGAGACACCCGCGGTCGGTCGCAGCCCTGGTCAGCGGCCATAACTGGCAAATCATGGGCTGACCTGGACGAACGTCCGACCGGCGAGACCTCACGAGTCGCGGGAACCGCTCAGCCGAGACACAGGTGTGACGAACGCCTCACACGTCACGACATCGAAACGTTCCCGTAACCCTTGTGCAGTCGGGTGCCGGGTGTGAACCTTGAGCCAGCAAGTCATCCCACCCCCCACTTTTCCCACGACGGTCCGCTGCGCCCCCGATCGGGCGCGGGGCAGTCATGTGCCAAGGAGATCTCATGGACTGGCGCCACCGCGCAGCGTGCCTCGACGAGGACCCTGAGCTGTTCTTCCCCATCGGCAACACGGGGCCGGCCCTGGTGCAGATCGAGGAGGCCAAGGCCGTCTGCCGTCGTTGCGACGTGGTCGACACCTGCCTGAAGTGGGCGATCGAGACCGGTCAGGACGCCGGCGTCTGGGGCGGCCTCTCCGAGGACGAGCGCCGCGCTCTCAAGCGCCGCACGGCCCGCCAGCGCCGCGCCAGCTGACTCTCCCGGGTCCCGCAGCACCTCTCAGGACCGGCCGCCGCACCCGCGGCGCGCCGGTCCTGCTGCGTCCGGCCTCGTCTCGCCGGCCGGAGGGTCGCAGGACGACGACTCGTGCCCCTCTCGCCGGGTCTAGGGCCTCACGCCACGGTGGCCGCGTCGCGGTTCACCCGAAGCCGCGCCTGCAGCTCCACGCTCGTCCCCCCGCCCGGCCGCGGCCGCCAGGCGATGGTGCCGCCCAGCTCGTTGCGCACCAGTGTCGAGACGATCTGGGTCCCCAGACCCGTCCCCGCCCCGTGCTCGCTCGGCACGCCGGCCCCGTTGTCGGAGACGGTCACGTGCAGCAGGTCTCCGGCACGTTCGGCGGTGACCTCCACCGTGCCGGCCGCGCGGCCGCTGAACCCGTGCTCCACCGCGTTGGTGACCAGCTCGGTGAGCACCAGGGCGAGCGCCGTGGCGTCCTCGGCGCGCACCAGCCCGAACGAGCCCTGCACCCGGGTCCGGACCTGAGCGCCGTGCTGGGTCGCCACGTCGGCCGCGAGCCGCAGGCTGCGGCCGATCAGGTCGTCGAACGGCACGGTCTCGTCCAGGGTCTGCGACAACGTCTCGTGCACCAGTGCGATCGTCGCCACCCGCCGCTCGGCCTCCGCGAGCGCGTCCTTCGCCTCGTCGCTGCTCACCCGGCGCGACTGCAGCCGCAGCAGGGCGGCCACCGTCTGCAGGTTGTTCTTCACGCGGTGGTGGATCTCGCGGATCGTGGCGTCCTTGGTGATCAGCTCGCGTTCACGACGACGCAGCTCCGAGACGTCGCGGCACAGCAGCACTGCGCCGACGCGATCTGAGCCCTCGGTGAGCGGCACGGCACGCAACGAGAGCGCCACGCCGCGGGTCTCGACGTCCACCCGCCAGGGAGCACGGCCCATCAGCACCAGCGGCATGGACTCGTCGACAGCGGCGTCGGCGTCGAGCAGGTCGGTGGTCACCTCGATGAGCGAACGACCGACGAGGTCGCCGAGGGCGCCCAGGCGGTGGAAGCAGGACAGCGCGTTCGGGCTGGCGTAGAGCACCTCCCCCTCGCCGTTGAGCCGGATCAGCCCGTCGGCGACGCGCGGCGCACCGCGCCGAGGCCCGGTAGGCGCGTCGGCGGCGGGGAACTCCCCCCGCGCGACCATGCCGAGCAGGTCGTCGGCCGCCTCGACGAAGTTCAGCTCGAGCCGGCTCGGCGTCCGGGCGCCGCCCAGGTTCGTCTGGCGTGCGAGCACCGCCACGGCCCGGCCCTTGCGGACTACGGGGATCGCCTCCTCGCGCACCGCGTACTCGCCGAACCAGCGCGGCTCGCGGGACCGCTGGGGACGCTGCTCGACGAGTGCCCGCTGCAGCTGGGCGCGCTGTCCCTCGGGCAGCCGGGAGCCGACCACGTCGTCGTAGTGCACGGTGGCGGCGGTCGACGGCCGCACCTGCGCCACGGCGAGGAAGTCGTCGTCGGTGGTCGGCAGCCACAGCACCAGGTCGGCGAACGCGAGGTCCGAGATCAGCTGCCAGTCGCCGACGAGGAGGTGCAACCACTCCAGGTCGGCGGGCTCGAGGCTACCGTAGCGATCGGCCAGCGTGCTCAGGGTTGACACCGGACCAGGGTAGGCGTGCGACCGACCCCCGGCGGCTGCCCCTGCGGGATACCCTCGCCGCAACCGATCGTGCCGCACGTGGAGCGGCGGTGCACCGGCGCCCCGCCCGAAGGAGGCTCACTGTGCAGCTGCGTGTGACGCTGGACCTGCCGACCGACGTGGCAGGGGCCGGCCGCATGCTCGCCGACCCGGCGTACGTCCGTGCCAAGGTCTCCGCGACCGGGGACGCCGACGGCGAGGTGGTGGTGGCCGGGACACCGGACGACGGGTTCACCGTGACCACACGACGCTCCCTGCCGACCGACCAGATCCCGGCGCAGCTGCGGTCGCTGGTCGGCGCGCGGATCGACGTCCGGCAGGTGGAGGCGTGGGACGAGCCCGACGTGGACGGCCGCCACGGCACGGTCGTCGTCGAGGTGGTCGGCGCACCGGTCCGGATGACCGGCCGGACCAGCCTTCGGGCCGTGGGCCCGTACGCCTGCACCCTCACCTACGACGGGGAGCTGCGAGCCGCCGTCCCGCTGTTCGGCGCCGCCGTCGAGAAGGCCGCTGCCAGTGCGGTGCGCGACGCCCTCGCCACCGAGCAGGCGGTCGCCACCCGCTGGCTGGCTGAGCACACCGTCTGACGCCCGGCAGCGGCCGACGCGGACCGCCCGCCAGGGGCACCCGGACCCGACGTCGCCGGAAGGCGGCCGCTCAGCTGGACGCCCGGACCACCAGGGTCGCCGGGAAGACCTCCGGGGCGCGCGGCGGACCACCGGCGAGCAGGTCGAGGAGCCGTGCCCCGGCAGCCTGGGCCATCGCCACCGCCGGCTGGACCACGGTGGTCAGCGGCGGGAGCGCGTCGGCTGCCACCCCGAGGTCGTCGTAGCCCACGACGGCCACGTCCGCCGGGACCCGCTTGCCGCGCGCCGCGAGCGCCGCCATCGCACCGACCGCGATCAGGTCGGAGGCCGCGACGATGCCGTCGACGTCGGGGTGCTCGTCGAGCAGGCGGTGCGCGGCCGCCTGTCCGCCGGCGGAGGTGAAGTCGGCGTGCACGACGGCGTCCACCGGGCGACCCGCCTCCGCCAGGGCACGGCGCCAGCCCGTGAGCCGCTCCAGGCCCGCCGACATGTCGACGGGGCCCGCGATCGTCGCGATCCGCCGCCGCCCACGCGCGATCAGGTGCCGGGTCGCCTGGGCGGCGCCACCCTCGTTGTCCGTGTCGACGTACTGCTCGGGGCGCAGGTCCTCGCCGACCAACGGGCGGCCGACGAAGACGAGCGGCAGCGGCAGGTGCGCCAGTGCGGGGTCCAGGTCTCCCCCACGATGGTGGGACACCACCACCGCACCGTCCACGTGACCGCCCTGCAGGAACCGGACCGTCCGTTCCGACTGACCGGGCCGCGCGATCACCAGCACCACCTGGACGTCGGAGTCCGCGAGCGAGCTCGACAGCCCCTGCAGGATCGCGAGCACGAACGGGTCCGACAACGCGAGCTCGTCGGGTTCGGGCACCACCAGGGCGATGGAGTCCGTGCGCCGCGTGACGAGCGACCGTGCCGCGCGGTTCGGTGAGTAGCCGAGGTCAGCCACCGCGGTCCGCACGGCGGCGAGCGCGCCCGGCGACACCCGGTCGCCGCCGTTGATCGCCCGGGAGGCGGTCGACCGTGACACCCCGGCTCGCGCCGCGACCTCCTCGAGCGTCGGCGGCACCGGTGCGCCGCGGCCGACGTCGGGCGGCTCGCCCATGACGCGGTCCCTCGGCCGCGGGACGTTCAGCCCTTCACCGCCCCCTGCATGATGCCCGACACCAGCTGGCGACCGGCCACGAGGAACAAGATCAGCAGCGGCAGCACCGAGACGAACACCCCGGCCATGATCTGCGAGTAGTCGGCGTAGTAGTGGGCCTGGAGCATCTTGAGCGCCACGGGCAGCGTCGTCCGGCCCGGCACGGCACCGAGCACGACGAGAGGCCAGAAGTAGTTCGTCCAGTTGGCGACGAACGCGAACAGGCCGAGCATCGTGGCCGCGGGCCGGGCCGCGGGCAGCGCGATCGACCAGAACGTGCGGAACATCGAGGCGCCGTCCACGCGGGCCGCCTCGATCAGCTCGTACGGCAGCGCACCCTCGAGGTACTGCGTCATCCAGAACACGCCGAACGCGGTGACCAGCGCGGGCAGGATCACGGCCGGCAGCTTCCCGATCAGGTGCAGCTGCTTCATCACGAGGAAGAGCGGCACCACACCGAGCTGAGTCGGGATGGCCGTCGTCGCGATGACGAACACGAGCAGCGGTCCCCGGCCGCGGAACCGCAGCTTCGCGAACGAGTAGCCGGCCAGCGTCGAGAACAGCACGACCGACAGCGCGGTGATCGTGGACACGATCAGCGAGTTGCCCAGAGCGGACCAGAACCCGATGTCCGAGTTGACGACGGACGCCATGTTCTTCAGCAGGTGGGACCCGGGCAGCAGCGAGGGGATCGGGTGGCGCGCGACGTCCTCCTTGGTGGAGGAGGCGATCAGGAAGGCGTAGTAGAGCGGGTAGACGGCGATGAGCAGGACGACCGTGAGCACGGCGTAGGTCAGCCACCGCGGCCGACGGTCGGCACCGGCCCCCTTCTGGGCCTGGCGGCGGGCGGCGGCGCGCGCCGCGCCGCGGCCCGCGAACTGCTCGATCGATGCGACGGACGGGGCGCTCATGACCGGACCTTCCGTGCCCGGCGCACGGCGCCGGAGTCGGACGCGATCCGCTTGGTGAACCCGTAGTTCACCAGGGAGATCGCGAGGATGACGAGGAACAGCAACCATGCGACCGCGGCGGAACGGCCCAGGTTGTTCTGGCTGCCCCAGCCGAGCTGGTACAGGTACATGGTCACCGTGACGAACTGTCCGTCGGCGCCTCCGGCGGTGGTCGCGGAGTTCTGCTGGTCGAACATCGTCGGCTCGTCGAAGATCTGCAGCCCGCCGATGGTCGACGTGATGACGACGAACAGCAGGGTCGGCCGGATCATCGGGATGGTCACCGAGAAGAACTGGCGGACCCGGGACGCGCCGTCGATGATCGCGGCCTCGAAGATGTCGGACGGGATGGCCTGCATCGCCGCCAGGATGACCAGCGTGTTGTAGCCGGTCCAGCGGTAGTTGACCATCGTCGCGATCGCGACGTGGCTGGCCAGGACGTTGGAGTGCCAGCCGATCGCGCCGATGCCGATCTTCTCCAGGATCGCGTTCATCATGCCGGACTGGTCGGAGAATATCTGGCCGAAGATCATCGCGACGGCGACGGGCGCCACCACGTAGGGCACCAGGACGCCCATCCGCCAGAAGGTGCGGGCGCGGAGGTTGGCGTTGAGGACCGCGGCCACCACCAGCGCCATGACGATCTGCGGGATGGTCGACAGCGCGAAGATGCTGAAGGTGTTGCGCAGCGCCTTCCAGAAGAACGGCTGGTGGAGCACGTCCACGTAGTTCTTGAAGCCGACGAACGGCCCCTCGCCGGTCAGCAGGTTCCACTTGTGGAGCGAGACGACCGCCGTGTAGAGCAGCGGGAAAAGACCCGTGATGGCGAACAGGACGAAGAACGGCGAGATGTACAGGTAGGGCGACACCTTGACGTCCCAGCGGCCCAGCCGCTGACGCATGCCGATCCGGCGACGAGGCCGTTCGGTGGGCTGCCGCGTCGGCAGCTCGGTGATGGTGACCATGGGGATAACTCCTCGTCCGACAGGACTGCGGGCACGTGGGCGGCCAGCGGGGCCAGGACGTGGTGCCCCGGCCCCGCTGGTCGTTCCGACGTCAGCTCAGCTGCTTGACGGCGTCGAGGAACTTCTGCCAGGAGACGGCAGCCGTGTCCGTCTTGTCGACGTCGACCCGGGTGAGGGCCTTGCCGAACTGGTCGTTGATGTCGAAGTAGTGCGAGCCGCGGTACGGCTGGTTGGAGACGGCCGAGAACCGGTTGGAGAAGATCGAGCCGGTCGGTGCGTTGTTGAAGTACTTGTCCGTCTTCGCGGTGACCGTCGCGTCCTTGACCGCGTCGGTCTGGCTCGGGAAGTTGCCGAACTGCACGAAGACCTTGGCGGCCTGGGCAGGAGCGGTCAGCCAGTCCGCGAGCGCCTTCGCCTCGGTGACGTTCTTGCCACCGGCGGGCACGAGCAGGAAGGAGCCGCCCCAGTTGGAGGACCCGCCGGGCAGCACGTCGGCGATGTCCCAGTTGGTCTGGTCGGGGGCGTCACCGGCGATGATCTGCGTCATCCACGCCGGGCACATGACGGTGGCGAACTTGTCCGAGGCGAACGCCTTGGTCCAGTCGTCGGTCCACTGCGCCAGGTGCGCCGACTGGTCGGTGTGCGACGTCAGCATGGTGAAGACCTTGCTGGCAGGCGAGTCCGTCTTCGCGACGGTGATCGAGTCGTCAGCCTTGGACTCGAAGGGCTCGGCCTGCTGGTTGTTGGCGACCTGCGCGAGAGCGCCCAGGGAGTCGAACCACGCGGCACCGGTGTTCGCGGCCATGAACTTCTGGCCGGTGGCGAAGTACTGGTCCCAGGTGGCGTTCGAGCCGCCGAGGAGCGCGGCGACCGCAGCGCGGTCGGTCGGCAGACCGGCCTTGGCGAACAGGTCCTTGCGGTAGCACACGCCCTGCGGGCCGGAGTCCGTGCCGAGGCCGATGAGCTTGCCCGAGGCGTCGGTCGCCTGCGCCGTCTTCCACGAAGGCCAGCGGTTGGAGTTGTCCGACGCCTTGACGTCGGCGAAGAAGCTGGAGGACTTGAGCAGCTCCGGCATCCAGTCGACGTCCGCGGCCACGACGTCGTCGGTGACGGTGTTGGTGGCGATGGCGTTCTTGACCGAGGCGCGCGCGTCGTCGGACTTGGCGGCCTTGTCGCTGACGATCGTGACGTTCGGGTGGTCCTTCATGTACTCGGTGAACAGGTCGGCATAGCCGAACTCGTTGAAGGTCTGGACCTTGAGCGTGACCTTGCCGCCGGACGACGCCGTGCTCGAGCTGCTGCTGCTGCCGCCGGTCGAGCATCCGGTCACCGCCAGGGCGATGCCGGTCAGGCCTGCGGCCGCCGCCCACAGCTTGCGTGACTTGTGCACTTGCTGACTCCCTCGTCGTCTTGACGGCAGCTCTGCCGTCAACCGGTCGTCGTCCCTGCCGTCGGGCAAGGACGAGGGCGGACGCCCCGTGGACTCGCTCCCACAACCTTGCGGGAGCGTTCCCACGCGCTGCCGGAACCCTCTTCCGTCCCCCGTACGGTGTCAAGCAGCGAACGGGCGAGGTCCTCGACGCGATGCCAGATGTGCAGGTCAGAGCGCTGCCGGGCAGGACCGCGTTACCGAATCGTTAGCCGGGGACCACGCGTGGCAGCCTCTCGACCGCTTCGACGGCACGCCACTGCGTAGGAGCGCTTCCAGGCCTCGGAGGGGAGCGCTCCCATCGACACGACGGCGAGTGCCGGCCGGCCACGGCCCCGGGCGTCGCCCTCCGCCGGGCCCCGTCGCCGGGCTCGACGGCGTCACGGTTGTGGCACCGCGCTCCCGTCGCGCTAGGTTCCACACCAGGACGGGGTCCGGTGGAGCGGGTGGCGCCCACCGAGGTCCCACAGGCAGTCAGGAGGCACCATGGCCGACCGCCTCGTGCGCAGCGGCGATGCTGCACGCCCGGCCGTCCCCACGCTGGAGCAGGTCGCGGCGAAGGCGGGCGTCTCCCGCTCGACGGCGTCGCGCGCCATCAACGGCGGGCTGCGGGTGTCACCAGAGGCGCAGTCGGCGGTCGACGCGGCGGTCGCCGAGCTGGGGTACTCGCCCAACCGGGCGGCGCGGTCGCTGGTCACCCGGCGCACCGACTCGATCGCGCTGGTCGTCCCGGAGCCCAACGAGCGGGTCCTGTCGGACCCGTTCTTCGCCGGCACGCTCAACGGGCTGTCCAGCGCGCTCGCGGACACCGACATCCAGGTGGTGCTCGTCATCGCCCGGCCGGGACAGAACGAGCGGACGGTCCGCTACCTGCGCAACGGGCACGTCGACGGCGCGATCGTCGTCTCCCACCACCGTGACGACACGCTCGACCGCGCCCTGGTCGAGCTGCGGCTGCCGAGCGTCTTCGTGGGCCGGCCGTTGTCCGCCTCGAGCGACGTGGAGAGCCGCCTGCAGTACGTGGACACGGACAACGTCGAGGGCGGCCGCCTGGCCACGCAGCACCTCCTCGACCGCGGCTGCCGCCGGGTGGCCACCATCGCCGGGCCGCCGGACATGTCCGCCGGCATCGATCGGCTCGTGGGGTGGCGGCACGCGATGGCGGCTGCCGGGCAGCCCGACGACGCGGTGGCCTACGGCGACTTCACCATCGTCTCCGGCGCCGAGGCGGCCAGGCGGCTGCTGGCCGAGCACCCGGACGTGGACGGCATCTTCATCGCGTCCGACCTCATGGCCGCCGGTGCGCTTCCCGTGCTGGGCGAGCTGGGCCGGGAGGTCCCCCGGGACGTCGCGGTGGTCGGCTACGACAACCTCGGGGTCGCCGCGTCGACCCTGCCGCCGCTGACCAGCGTGATCCAGCCGGTGGTGGCGATGGCCCGTGCCGCGGGTCTGCGCCTTCTCGACCAGCTGCAGGGCGCCGCACCGACGCCGCCGCTGATCTTCGCCCCCGAGCTGGTCGTGCGCGCCTCGGCGTAGCCGACGGGTCGGCCGCGCCGCCCGTGGCATCGTGTGCCCCATGGAGCACTCCCCCTCTCCGCTCGCGACGGCGCGAGCGCAGCTGGCCACCGCGGTGCGGATCCTCGGGTACGACGACGGGATGCACGCGGTGCTTCGTCAGCCCAGACGTGAGCTGCACGTGTCGATCCCCTTGCGCCGGGACGACGGCCGCATCGAGCTGCTGCACGGCTACCGGGTGCAGCACAACATCTCGCGGGGCCCCGGCAAGGGCGGCCTGCGGTACGCACCCAGCGTCGACATCGACGAGGTGCGGGCGCTGGCGATGTGGATGACCTGGAAGTGCGCCGTCGTCGAGCTGCCGTACGGCGGTGCGAAGGGCGGCGTCACCATCGACCCGCGGGCGTACTCCCGCTCCGAGCTCGAGCGGGTCACCCGCCGCTACACCAGCGAGATCATGCCGATGATCGGCCCGGAACGCGACGTGATGGCACCGGACATCGGCACGGACGAGCAGGTGATGGCGTGGGTGATGGACACCTACTCCGTGAACCGGGGCTTCACCATCCCCGCGGTCACCACCGGCAAGCCGCTCGCGGTGGGCGGTTCGCTGGGCCGGGCGACGGCGACCTCGCGCGGTGTCCTGCACGCCGCGACGGCGACGCTGCGCGACGCCGGGGTCCGGCTCGACGAGGTGTCGGCCGCCGTGCAGGGCTTCGGCAAGGTCGGCGGCCCGCTCGCCCGGTTCCTGCACGAGGCCGGGTGCAGGGTCGTCGCCGTCGGCGACGACCGCGGTGCGATCCGGCGGGCCGACGGGCTGGACGTGCCGGCGCTCACCGAGCACGTGGCCAGGACCGGCTCGGTGGTCGGCTTCGCCGACGCCGACCCGCTGGATGCGACCGAGCTGCTGGCCCTCGACGTCGACATGCTCTTCCCTGCCGCCGTGGAGGGTGTGCTCGACGCAGACACGGCCACCCGGGTGAAGGCGCGGTGGGTGGTCGAGGCGGCGAACGGACCGACGACGACCGAGGGCGACCGCGTCCTCGCAGAACGCGGTGTCGTGGTGGTGCCGGACATCCTGGCGAACGCGGGCGGCGTGGTCGTCTCGTACTTCGAGTGGGTGCAGGCGAACCAGGCGTACTGGTGGACGCTGCAGGAGATCGAGGAGCGCCTCGAGCACCGGATGCTCGAGGCGTACGCCGCGGTGTCCGACGTCTCCCGCGCCGAGGGCATCTCGCTGCGGGACGCGGCCCTGGTGATCGGCGTGCGCCGGGTGGCCGAGGCACACCTCATCCGGGGCCTGTACCCCTGACGGGACGACCCGCGCCCCGGGGCGGGCGGCCTCAGAGCAGGACGACGGACTGGTCGGCGCGTGCGAGCAGGGCTGTCGACCCGTCCTCGCCCGCCAGCCGGAGCAGGTCCTCGTCGAGCGTGACCTGCAGCGGTTCGCTGAGCAGCGCGACGAGGGCACGTTCCGTCGCGGTGGGTCCGGGTTCGCCCGCCATCAGCGTCGAGACCAGGGGGCCGAGCACCAGCGTGCCGTCCTCCAGGCTCCAGGTGCCGCGCACGCTGTTGACTCCGGCCATCCCGTACACCTGACCGTCGCCGTCGAACGTCAGGTGCACGGGACCGCGCGGACCGGGTGCCGGCGGTGCGTCGTCGAGCTCGACGACGGTCCAGGTCCCGCTGAGGTCGATGCCCATGGCCCGATCATGGCCCCGGGGCACCCCGGCCGCAGCAGGGCGGCAGCTGCGCAGCGGCGCGCCGGCCCGTGGATCTGGGCCGGCGCCCGACGCCGCGCTCAGCGCAGCGGGCGGTGGTCGGCCCAGTCGGCGAGGGTGGTGCGCGGTCCGGTGAAGAACGGCACCTCCTCCCGCACGTGCAGCCGGGCGTCGACGCCCCGCAGCGTGCGCATCAGGTCGACGATGCGGTGCAGCTCCGGCGCCTCGAACGCGAGGAGGAACTCGTAGTCCGACAGCGCGAACGTCGCGACGGTGTTGGCCCGCACGTCGGGGTACGGTGCCGCCGCGCGACCGTGCTCAGCGAGCATCCGGCTGCGCTCCGCCTCGGGCAGCACGTACCAGTCGTAGGAACGGACGAACGGGTAGACGCACAGGTACGCGCCGGGTGCCTCGCCGGCGAGGAACGCCGGCACGTGGGACCTGTTGAACTCCGCCGGACGGTGCAGCCCGACGACCGACCAGACCGGCGCCAGCGCGGACCCGAGCTCGCTCGCCCGCAGCCGCTGGTAGGCGCCCTGGACCTGCTCGACGGTCTCGGCGTGCCACCACACCATGAGGTCGGCCTCCGCCCGCAGGCCGGACACGTCGTACCAGCCGCGCACCGTCAGCCCGGGGTCGGCGGCCACCGCCCGCTCGGCGTCGGCGACGAGCGCGGCGCGCTCCTCGTCGTCCACCGGCAACGCGTCCTCGAGGGCGAACACCGCCCACATGGTGTAACGCAGGCTGGCGTTGACGGACTCGGCGTCGACGGTGGTCACAGGCGCTCCTCGGGCAGATCGGGACGGCGCGGACGGTCGGTCCGCATGGAAGGTCAGGACAGCGGGTCGGCGGAGCAGGCGGCGGGGAGCCCCGACGGCGCACCGGCTCGCTGCAGGCAGCACCCCGGACGGCACACCTCGGACCACGGGCCGAGCTCACCGACGACGGGGCCAGGCGTCGGCTCCTCACCGGCCGCGCGCGCGCGCTCGTGGGCCGCGCGCTCAAGGAGCAGGTCCACCAGGCCGGCGACGAACGGTGCCCGGACCCCCACGGTGTCGGCCCGGACGGCCGTCAGGCCGAGCTCGGCAGCCGTGGCCAGAGCCTCGGTGTCCAGGTCGTAGACGACCTCCATGTGGTCGGAGACGAACCCGATCGGCGCCAGCACCACCGCCGTCGTCCCGTCGGCGGCCAGGCCCCGCAGGTGGTCGTTGACGTCCGGCTCGAGCCACGGCTGATGGGGCGGCCCGGATCGCGAGCAGAACGCGAGGTCCCAGTCGAGGGTGCGGCCCAGCCGCTCGCCGGCGGCCGCCGCCACCACGGCCGCGACGTCCCGGTGCTGCTCGGTGTAGGAGGCTCCGGACACGGCTGACGCCTCGTCCATCGCGGCGGGCACCGAGTGCGTCACGAACACGAGACGCGCCCCGGCCGCCACCTCCGGGTGGGCCGTGTACGCGTCCACCACGGCATCGGTCGCGGCCTGCGTGAACCCGGGGTGGTTGAAGTAGGCGCGGACCTTGTCGACCTGCACGGGGTGCTCCGCACCGGGGCCGCCGACCTGCGCGGCGAGCGCGTCCAGCGACTGCCAGAGGTCCTCGCGGTACTGCCGGCATCCCGAGTAGGAGGAGTACGCGCTGGTGAA
>DAIDJQ010000163.1 GCA_027451305.1 Cellulomonas sp. | reverse complement strand
GGGACGTGGTGCGACTCACCGACGAGCAGGCCGACCTGCTGGCGTCCCTCGGCGCTCGCGCCGCGGTGGTGGCCCGCGGCCGGGACGGCGTCTGGGTGGAGAGCAAGCCCACCGCTGTGGTGGTGCACTCGCGGCTGGCGCCGCGGGACGTCGCCGCACTGGCGCGGGACGAGGCGCTGGCCCTCGGGGCCAGCAGCGGTGTGGACGGGATGGAGGGCAAGGACGTCGTCGAGCTGTCCGTGCTGCACGCCGACAAGGGCGCCGCCCTGACGGCGTTGCGCGCGCAGCTGGGTGCCGCGCTGGTGCTGTACGCGGGCGACGACGTGACGGACGAGCGCGCGTTCGGGGCGCTCGGGGACGACGACGTCACGGTCAAGGTGGGCGACGGCGACTCGTCGGCCGTCTACCGGGTGCCCGGGCCGCAGGAGCTGATCGGGGTGCTGGCGGCGTTCGCCGACGCGCTGGACGCGTGAGGCGGGGCGATCCCGCGCAGGGTCGCGAGAAGGGCGAAAGGCCTGGTCACCGCCCCCTCCGACGTGGTCGGATGGGGCATTCCGCCGTCCGCAGGGGAGTCCGTGCATGCCCGACCTCGAGCTCGACCGCCTCGACAAGTCCTACGGTGACCTGCACGCCTTGCGCCACCTGACGCTGACCGCACGCGCCGGCGAGATCCTCGGCTTCGTCGGCTCCAACGGCGCCGGCAAGACCACGGCCATGCGCATCGTCATGGGGGTACTCTCCGCCGACGGCGGCGCGGTCCGCTGGGACGGCCGGCCGCTCGACCTGGCGGCGAGGCGACGGATCGGCTACATGCCTGAGGAGCGGGGCCTCTACCCCCGGATGCGGGTCGGGGAGCAGCTGGAGTACCTGGCCCGGCTGCACGGTCTGGACGTCCCGGCTGCACGAGCCGCCGCGGCCGAGTGGATGGAGATCCTCGGCGTCGCTGCCCGCCGCGGTGACGAGGTGCAGAAGCTGTCGCTGGGCAACCAGCAGCGGGTGCAGCTCGCCGCGGCCCTGCTGCACGCGCCGGACGTCCTGGTCCTCGACGAGCCGTTCTCGGGCCTCGACCCCGTCGCCGTCGACGTCATGACCGGCGTGCTGCGAGAGCGGTCCCGCGCGGGCGTCCCGGTGATCTTCTCCTCCCACCAGCTCGACCTCGTCGAGCGGATCTGCGACCGCGTGGGCATCGTGAAGGACGGCTCGATGGTGGCGCTCGGGCAGATCGACGAGCTGCGCACCTACGAGCGCGCGCGGTGGATGGTGGACGGGCCACCCGGCGGCGGGTCGTGGCTGGCGGGAGTCGCGGGGGCGCACCTGGTGCACGCGGAGGGCACGCGCACGGTGGTGGAGCTGGACGCAGCGGACCCCGGCGCGGAGCAGCCCCTGCTCCGCGCCGCGCTCGAGGCGGGCCCGGTGCGCGAGTTCGGCCCGGTGCGACCGTCCCTGGTGGAGCTGTACCGGGACGTGGTCAGCGTGCCGACGCAGGTGGCGGCATGAGCGTCGTGGGGGTCCGGGCCGGCGGCCCGACCGGGTCGGAAGCGGCCGCGGGAGCGATGGCGGGGGCCGGCGCGACGATCCGCCTGGTGGCCGGCCGGGAGATCCGCACCCGGCTGCGCTCCAAGTCCTTCCGGTGGATCACCGGGCTGCTGCTCCTGCTCGTCGTCGGCGGCGGGCTTGCGCTGCACCTGGCCACCGGGTCCCCCACGGCCAAGCACGTCGCGCTCGTGCCCGGCACCGCAGCCATGGCACCGGCGCTCGAGGCAGCCGGCGCCGCCACCGGGACCCACCTGGCGACGGTGGCCGTGCCCGACGAGGCGGCCGCGCGGGCAGACGTGCTGGACGGCACGGTCGCCGCGGCCCTCACCGGCACCCCGGGCCGGTTCACCGTGCTGGTGAAGAGCGAGCTCGACCCCACCCTGTCCGCTCTGCTCACCGAGGTCCGCCGGCAGGCGGCGTTCGCGGCTGTCGTGACGCAGCTCGGCGGTGACCCGGCCACCGTGAGCGGGCAGCTCGCGGCCGCGACCCTCGACGTGCAGGCGATGCAGCCGAGCCCGGCGCGGGAGCCCGCGCAGCTGGTCGCCGGCTCGCTCGCAGGGATCCTGCTGTTCATCGCCCTGCAGACCAGTGCCCAGCTGGTCGCCCAGGGAGTGGTGGAGGAGAAGTCGAGCCGGGTGGTGGAGCTGCTGCTCTCGGCGATCCGGCCGTGGCAGCTGATGGCCGGCAAGGTGATCGGGATCGGGGTGATCGGCCTGATCCAGGTGGTCGTCCTCGTCGCCGGCGCCGCCGGGACCGCGACTGCGACCGGCCTGGTGGACCCCGCCCGCATCGGGCTGGGCGCCACCGCGGCGTGGGCGCTGGTCTGGTTCGTCGTCGGGTTCGTCATGTACGCGCTGGTGCTGGCCGCACTGGCCGCGCTGGTCTCGCGGCAGGAGGACGTCGGCGCCGTGACCGCGCCCGTGGTGATGGCGATGATCGTGCCCTACGTGATCGGGGTCAGCCTCGGGGTGCAGGACCCCACCAGCCCCGTCGTCGTCTGGCTGAGCTACATCCCGTTCGCCTCACCGTTGGTGATGCCCATCCGGGTGGCGCTGGGTGGTGTCCCCACCTGGCAGGTGCTCGGCTCGCTGGCGATCTCGGCGGCGCTGATCCCCTTCCTGGTGTGGGGCGCGGGCCGGATCTACTCCAACGCCGTGCTGCGCATGGGGGCGCGGGTCCGGCTGCAGGACGCCCTGCACGCCGCCTGACGGGGACACAGCAACCTCTCAGCCGACTTCGCGCCGGCGACCAGCGTGTCGTGCCAGGCTCGGCACGTCATGCCCGGCCAGGGCCGTTCCGGCGCGCCGCCGACCGGTCGGGCCGCCCGTCCCGACCCGCAACGAAGGGGTGCCCACGCCGTGAGCTACAACCGGTCCGCCAAGCAGAAGGTCAGCCGCAAGCAGCGGCGTGCGGAGGACCGCGAGCTCGCTCGCCTCGAGCGGGAGCGTCGCGCGGCGCGCGCCCGACGACGGCGCACCGGCCTGCGCATCGGCGCCGTCGCGGCGGTGGTCGTGGTGGTCGGCGGCGTCACGGTGGCGGTGCAGGCGCACGCCCGGGCGCTGCAGGTGGGCCCGACCAACATGATCAGCGACGGGCTGCTGATCACGGGTGACGGCACCAACCTGGCCGCCGCGAGCTCGGCGCCCATCCCGGCGGGCGGCACCCCCACGGCCCACCCGGTGAGCACGGGCAGCGGGGCGCTGGACCTCGTGGTGAGCCTCGACTACGGCGACCCGCGGTCGGCGCAGTTCTGGGCCACCAACGGCGCCACGATCGAGGCCTGGGTCAAGTCCGGAGCCGCATCGCTGGAGATCAAGCCGCTGGCGCTGTCCGCCGGCCGCACGGCGTACACGCCGACCCCCGCGACGAGCACCTCCGCGGCCGCCACACCCAGCGCGCGCCCCACGCCGACCGCCGCCGCGACCCCGTCGGCCAGCCCCTCGTCGCCCACCGGCGCCACGCCGACGCCGACCGCCACCACCAACCCGCTGCCCACCGCCCAGGACTACTCGCTGCGGGCCGCCAACGCCTTCGCCTGCGTCGCCAGCAGCCAGCCGAACTCGGCACTGGCCGTCAACGACGCCCTGTTCCAGGCGCAGCACGGCTTCGGCACCGCCGGGCTGACCCAGGCTCAGCTGGTGACGCTCGTCAAGGGCGCCGGCGTCACGTCCACCAAGGTCACGTCGTGCATCACCAGCAGCAGGTACGTCGACTGGGCGCAGCAGGCCACCGACCGCTCGGGGGTCACCGGGCTGACGATCGACGTGGCCGGGCAGCCCTACACGGGCGCGGTGGACGACGCCAACGCGTTCTCCACCTTCGTGGCCAGCGTCTACACCTCCCTCCAGGCAGCCGCCTCCAGCACCGCCACGGCAACCCCGACCCCGACGCCGACCGCCACCCCGGCCGGTTGACGCACCTGCCTGCCACCGGAGAGCGGCGGGAGCACGACGCGTCGGGCGCCGCCGCGGGCCGACCCCGGACCAGAGGCCCGGAGACCGCACCGTGCCCCTGTGGCATGATGACGGAGCGCGGACCCTCGGATCCGGGCACCACCGTCGTCGTCGACGGAGTCGACGACGACACCTCCCCGGCCCTACCTGGGCCCGGGGCAGCTCTTCACTCGGATCGTCCGGCACGTACCTGCCGGTGAAGGGATTGGCACAGCCATGGCTACGGTCACTTTCGACCACGCGACCCGGATCTACCCGGGCACCGAGCGTCCCGCGGTGGACGCGCTCAACCTGCACATCGAGGACGGCGAGTTCCTCGTCCTCGTCGGCCCGTCCGGCTGCGGCAAGTCCACGTCGCTGCGCATGCTCGCCGGCCTGGAGGACGTCAACTCGGGCAGCATCTTCATCGGCGACCGCAACGTCACCGACGTGCAGCCCAAGGACCGCGACATCGCGATGGTGTTCCAGAACTACGCGCTGTACCCGCACATGACGGTCGCGGACAACATGGGCTTCGCCCTGAAGATCGCCGGCACCCCCAAGGCGGAGATCCGCACGCGGGTGGAGGAGGCGGCCAAGATCCTCGACCTCACCCAGTACCTGGACCGCAAGCCGAAGGCCCTCTCGGGTGGCCAGCGTCAGCGCGTCGCCATGGGCCGCGCGATCGTCCGCCAGCCCCAGGTGTTCCTCATGGACGAGCCGCTGTCCAACCTGGACGCGAAGCTCCGCGTGCAGACGCGCACCCAGATCGCCGGCCTGCAGCGCCGTCTCGGCGTCACCACGGTCTACGTCACGCACGACCAGACGGAGGCCCTGACCATGGGCGACCGGATCGCCGTGCTGAAGGACGGCCTGCTCCAGCAGGTCGGCACCCCGCGCGAGATGTACGACCACCCGGCCAACGTCTTCGTCGCCGGGTTCATCGGCTCCCCCGCCATGAACATCGGCACGTTCCCGGTGCTCAACGGTGCCGCCACCGTCGGCTCGACGCGGGTCAACCTGCCGCGCGAGGCCGTCGGCGCGCTGACCGACGACGACAAGGGCAACATCACGGTGGGCTTCCGCCCCGAGGACCTGGACGTGGTGCCGGTCGGCACCCCGGACGCCATCCCGGTGTCCGTGAACATCGTCGAGGAGCTCGGCTCGGACGCCTTCGTCTACGGCTCGCTGACCGACGACTTCGGCAACGCCACGACGATCCACTCGGGGGCCGGTGACGCGCAGGTGATCGTGCGCATCGACCCGCGTCAGGTGCCCGCCAAGGGTGAGACGATCTCCGTGAAGGTGCGTCCCAACGACCTGCACCTGTTCCACGCCGGTACGGGCGAGCGCATCTGATCCGCTCCACGTGACGCCCGTGAGGGGCGGGACCGGCACCGGTCCCGCCCCTCACGTCGTCCCGGAACCGTTCCGGAGCACACGAGCCGAGAGGAGCACCGACGGTGCAGAGCCTGCAGATCACCGCCTCGTCGGCCGACCCGGCGCTGCTCGACCTCCCCTGGCACATCGCGCTCGAGGACTGGCCCACCTCCGCCCTCGCCGCACTCCCGCGCGGCATCTCACGGCACATCGTGCGGTTCGCCCGGCTGTCCGGCCGCGTGATCGCCGTCAAGGAGATCGGCGAGAGCGTCGCGTTCCGCGAGTACGAGCTGCTGCGCCAGCTGCGCCGGCTCGACGTGCCGAGCGTGGTGCCGCTGGGCGTCATCACCGGCCGTCGCACCCCCGGCGGCGAGCCGCTCGAGGCGGCGCTGATCACCGAGCACCTGCAGTTCGCGCTGCCGTACCGCGCCCTGTTCAGCCAGTCGCTGCGCCCGGACACCGCCACCCGCCTGATCGACGCGCTGGCGGTGCTGCTGGTGCGGCTGCACCTGGCCGGCTTCTACTGGGGCGACGTGTCCCTGTCGAACACCCTGTTCCGCCGCGACGCCGAGACGTTCGCGGCCTACCTGGTGGACGCGGAGACGGGCGACCTGCACGACAGGCTGACCGACGGGCAGCGCTCGTACGACCTGGAGATCGCCCGCGTCAACATCATCGGCGAGCTGATGGACCTGCAGGCCGGCGAGTTCCTGGAGGACGACACCGACGCGGTGGCGATCGGCGACGCCCTGGCCGTCCGGTACGAGGAGCTGTGGCGGGCGCTGACCGAGGTGGAGTCGTTCGGGTTCGGCGACCGGTGGCGGGTGCAGGCCCGAATCGACCGGCTCAACGACCTCGGCTTCGACGTCGACGAGATCGACATCACCACCGATGTCGACGGCACCACGGTGCGGATCCAGCCCAAGGTGGTCGACGCCGGCCACCACTCCCGCCGGCTGATGCGGCTCACCGGCCTGGACGTGCAGGAGAACCAGGCCCGCCGGCTGCTGAACGACCTGGACGAGTACCGCGCGGCCACCGACCGGCAGCGTGAGGACGAGGCGTTCGTCGCCCACGACTGGCTCACCGAGGTGTTCGAGCCCGCCGTCCGCGCCGTCCCCCGCGAGCTGCGCGGCAAGCTCGAGCCCGCCCAGGTGTTCCACGAGCTGCTCGACCACCGGTGGTACCTGTCCGAGCAGCAGCACCGCGACGTGCCGATGGACGAGACGGTCGCGTCCTACCTGTCGACGATCCTGCCGCTGCGACCGGACGAGCAGGCGATCCTCGGTGGCCTCCCCGGTGACCTCCGGGACGAGACCGGCAGCCTCCCGCGCGTGGAGGAGCCCGTCGCAGACCCGGCCACCCGGGACTGAGCGCCGTCGCGGCACACCGCCCGGGCCGCCGGCACGCCCGTCACTCCGCCGTGGTGCGCGCCCTCGCCACCTCGTAGAGCGCGATCCCGGCCGCCACACCGGCGTTCAGCGACTCCACCGCCGAGGCGATCGGGATGGCCGCGAGCGCGTCGCACTGCTCCCGCACCAACCGGGACAGCCCCTTGCCCTCCGAGCCGACGACGAGCACCAGCGGGTCGCCGGCGAACGGCAGCTCCGCGACCGGCACCGTCCCGTGCCCGTCCAGCCCGACGACGAACACCCCTGCCTGCCGGTACTCCGCCAGCGTGCGGGCCAGGTTGGTCGCGCGCGCCACCGGCACGCGTGCCGCAGCACCGGCCGAGACCTTCCACGCCGAGGCGGTGACCCCCGCGGACCGTCGCTGCGGCACCAGCACGCCGTGGGCGCCGAACGCCCCGGCGCTGCGCAGCACGGCCCCGAGGTTGCGGGGGTCGGTGACGCCGTCGAGCGCCACCACCAGCGCCGGCCGGCCGCTCCGTTCGGCGACGTCCAGCAGGTCGTCCGGGTCGGAGTAGACGTAGGCCGGCACCTGGAGCACCACGCCCTGGTGCACGCCGCCGTCGGTCATCCGGTCCAGCTCGAGGCGGCTGACCTCGAGGATCGGCAGCCCTGCATCCGCCGCGATGGCGATGATCTCGCGCGTGCGGTCGTCCGCCTCGAGCCGGGCCGCCAGGTACACCGTCGAGGCCGGGACACCGGCGCGCAGCGCCTCGAGCACCGAGTTGCGACCGCCGACCACCTCCTTGCCGGGGGCCTGGCGTCCGCGGCCGGCAGAGCCGGCCCGTGCCGCGCCCGGCCGGCCGGGAACCGTCGGACGGCCGGCGCCCGACGCACCGCCACGGATGGCCGCCGCCTTGCGCTGGTGCGCGGGGTGGTACGGCCGGTCCTCCGCCTTGGGCGTCGGGCCCCTGCCCTCGAGCGCCTTGCGCCCGTGACCGCCCGTGCCGGTGCCAGGAGCCTTCTTCGACCCTGCCTTGCGCGTGGCGCCGCGCCGCTGCGAGTTGCCGGCCATCAGATCTCCTCGTCCCTGGCGGCGAGCGACCACCGCGCGCCGTCCTTCGAGTCCTCCACCAGGACGCCGGCGGCGCCCAGGCGGTCCCGGATCGCGTCCGAGGTGGCGAAGTCACGTACTGCACGCGCCTGCGCGCGGGCGGCCAGCTCGGCGCCGACCAGCGCGTCCAGGGCCCGGGCCGCGCGGTCGTCCGCGAGGCGCGTCGCGCCCCACTGCTCCCCGGCGGGGTCCAGGCCGAGCACGTCCAGCATGCCTCGCAGCTCCACCATCGCGGCGCGCGCCGCCTCGTCGTCCCCACGGGCCAGCGCGGAGTTGCCCGCGCGCAGCACCTCGTGCACCACGGCGAGCGCGGCCGGCACGTTGAGGTCGTCGTCCATCGCCGCGACGAAGTCCGCGGGCAGCTCCGCTGCCGCGACCGTCGCGAGGTCCACCGCACCCACCTTCTCGGCGGCACGGGCGACGAAGCCGGACAGCCGGTCCCAGGTCGCCGCGGCCTCGGCGAGGGTGCCGTCCGACCACTCGAGCATCGACCGGTAGTGCACCGCGGTCAGCGCGTACCGCACCACCGCCGCGGGCACCTGCGCCAGCACCGCGGACACCAGAAGCCCGTTGCCGAGCGACTTGCTCATCTTGGTGCCGCCCTGCGTCACCCAGCCGTTGTGCAGCCAGTACCGGGCGAACCCGTACCCGGCGGCCCGCGACTGCGCCAGCTCGTTCTCGTGGTGCGGGAAGCGCAGGTCCAGGCCGCCGCAGTGGATGTCGAACGAGTCACCCAGGTACCGGCGCGCCATCGCCGAGCACTCGAGGTGCCAGCCGGGACGGCCCCGCCCGAACGGGGTGTCCCACGCGGCGGTCTCCGGCTCCCCCGGCTTCGGCGCCTTCCAGAGCGCGAAGTCGTGCGGGTCGTGCTTGGCAGCCCCGTCGACAGCCTCGTCGGAGGTCTCGACGATGTCGTCCGGCCGCTGGTTGGTCAGCGCGCCGTAGGCCGGGTAGGAGCGGACGTCGAAGTACACGTCCCCGGGGCCGGTGGCGTACGCGTGACCGGTGTCCATCAGCCGGGTCATCAGCTCGACCATCGCCGGAACGTGCCCGGTGGCGCGCGGCTCGTACTCGGGGGGCAGCACGCCCAGCGCGTCGTAGGCCGCGGTGAACGCCCGCTCGTTGGCCATCGCCCAGGCCCACCACGGCATCCCGGCGTCGGCGGCCTTGGCCAGGATCTTGTCGTCGATGTCCGTGACGTTGCGGATCATCGTCACCCGGTGCCCGGTGCGGCGCAGCCAGCGGACCAGCACGTCGAACGCGATGGACGACCGCACGTGCCCGACGTGCGGCGGCGCCTGCACGGTCGCGCCGCAGAGGTAGATGCCGACCTGGCCTTCGACGAGGGGGACGAAGTCACGCACCGCGCGGGTCGCGGAGTCGAAGAGCCGGAGGGTCACCGACCAAGGCTACCGGGGCGGCTCCTCGGTCCCGGTACCTGCCGGGGTGCCGAGCACCCTCGCCACCAGCACCACCGCCAGCACCAGGACGGCGGGGACGAGGAAGCCGGCCCGCAGGGTGGCGAGCGAGCCGACCGCTCCGACCGCCACGCCACCGAGCACCACACCGACGTAGTTGAAGTAGTTCAGCCTCGCGACCACCGCGTCCGCGTGACCCGGCGCCACGTCGCCGGCGGCCGAGAACGACATCGGCGGGACCACCCCGAGCCCGAGCCCTACGAGCGCGAAGCCCAGCACCACCGGCCACGGGGTGCTCGCCACCATCACCAGCAGCAGGCCGAGCGTGCCGAGCACCGCACCGAACCGCACCACCGCCACGCGGCCGACCCGCCGCACGGCCAGGTCGCCGACGATCCGGGACACGAGGGTGGTGCCGAGGTAGGCCGCATAGCCGAGCGGCTGCAGCCGGGAGGGCGCCCCGATGTCGTGCGCGAGGAACAGGGCGCTCCAGGCGGAGACCGCCGAGTCGACGATGTAGTAGGCCACCACCACGAGGCCGAGCAGCAGCACCGGCCGCCACGGCACGCGCACCACGCCGCTGTCCGCCGCCGGCCTCGGTCCACCGACCCCCGTCTCGACGTCCCCGACGTCCGCTGCCGGCAGTCCCGCCACGGCACCGCCGGACCACCAGCCGGTCCGCTGCACCAGCACCGCGGCTGCCAGCGCCGCCGGGACCCCGAGCAGGATCACCACCACCAGCGGGCGCACCGGCCACCGTTCGGCCAGTACCGCCACCAGCAACGCACCGGCGATGCCGCCACCGGACCACGCCCCGTGGAACCCGGCCAGCAGGGACCGTCCGTACCGGTGCTGCACGGCCACCGCCTGCATGTTGACGGAGGCGTCGACGAGCCCGAGCCCCAGCCCGTACCCGAGGAACGCCCCCACCAGCACCGGGAACGAGGGCGCGGCCGAGATCCCCACCAGCGCCGCGCCGAGCACGGACAGGCCCGCGACCAGCCCGCCGCGGCTGCCCGCGGCGGAGGCCGCGAGCCGGTCCGCCAGCACCGTCCCCGCGGCCGCGAGCACGCACACGCCGAGGATCACCTCGGTCACCTGCGGGATGCCCACGCCGTGCCGGCTCTCGAGGACCGGCAGGCTGTTCAGCACCAGGGCGTACGAGAGACCCTGCGCCGCGAACGCCGCCGAGACCGCCAGCCGGGCGCGCCGGGCCGCCGCGGGGACGGTCGGCGTGCGGTCCACCGCCTCCGCCGGCGAGGCCATCAGGCCGGCTGGTCCACGAGCGAGCGCTCGTCCTGCACGGGACGCATGTGCCCGGCGAGGAACGTCCCGAACACCTCGAGCGCGGCCACCGCCTTCTCCCCCTCACGATCGGCCAGCCACGCCAGCGTGATGCCGTCGGTGGCCATCACCACCAGCCGCGCCAGCTGGGCGACGGGCAGCGTCCACTCGATGTGCGCCGCCTGCGCCACGCTCTCCAGGAAGGTGCGGGCCGCCTCGTGACTGACGGTGTACTGCTCGACGGACACCTGCCGCACCTCGGGGTGCCGCATGGAGTACGTGGTCAGCTCGAAGCTCAGCAGCTGAGCGCCGCGCGTGGCGCTGATGTTGGCCCACAGCAGGTGGATGGCGCCGTGGATGATCTCGCCGGCCTCACCCTCGGGCGGCATCTGCTGCAGTCCCGTGGTGAGGTTCTGCCGCGTGATGTAGTGCGCCATCTCCCGCAGCAGCTCGTCCTTGTCGCGGAAGCAGTAGTGCACCACCCCCAGCGAGACCCCGGCCTCGGCGGCGATGGCACGCACCGTGGCGGCCTCGATGCCGTCCCGGCTCGCGACGTGGATCGCCGCGTCGATCAGCTGCTCACGCCGCTCTGCGACGGGCAGTCGGTTCATGGGGCCTCCTCGCGCCGGTGCCGCTCATGGGCGCCGTCGGCCCCGCGGTGATGTGGAATCGCAAGGATGACGATAGTCATGACCGGGGTGCACTCGTCGTCCAACGGTCCCGGGTCACCCGGCTGGCGGCAACCGGAGGGCGTCATCGGCGCAGGTCAACGACGGTTGCGCACGACGAGGGCGGTCGCGATCGCGGCCACGCCGTCGCCCCGGCCGGTCAGGCCGAGCCCGTCGGTGGTGGTCGCCGAGACGGTCACCGGTGCCCCGGCAGCGGCCGACAGGGCCGCCTGCGCCTCGTCCCGCCGGGGGCCCAGCCGCGGGCGGTTGCCGATCACCTGCACCGCGACGTTCCCGACGACGAACCCGGCGGCGCGGACCCTCCGCGCCGTCTCGGCCAGCAGGGCAGTGCCCGCCGCACCCGCCCACGCCGGGTCGGAGGTGCCGAACTGGGAGCCCAGGTCACCGAGCCCCGCCGCCGACAGCAGGGCGTCCGCCGCCGCATGCGCCGCGACGTCCGCGTCCGAGTGCCCGGCGAGCGGCCGCTCCCCGGGCCACACGAGCCCCGCGAGGTGGAGCGCGGCACCCTCCGGCGGGTCCGGGTCGTAGGCGTGCACGTCCACGCCGATCCCGGTCCGTGGCAGCTCGACGGGCCCGGGCAGCGCCTCGGCGCTCACGGCGCCACCGCCGCGAGCACCTCGGACAGGTGCAGGTCCCGGGGGGTGGTGATCTTCGCCGCGCGCTCGTCGCCCGGCACCATCCACACCGGCAGGCCGAGGGCCTCCACCAGGCCCGCGTCGTCGGACGCGGCCGTCGTCTCGCCGCCCGCGCGATGGGCACCGCTCTCGTGGGCCCGGACCAGCACGGCCCGGTCGAACCCCTGCGGCGTCTGCACGGCGCGCAGCTCCTCGCGCGGCACCGTGGCCACCACCGGCGCCCCGTCGGCGCCGCCCGCACCGACGCGTTTGATCGTGTCCGTCACCGCCAGCCCCGGCACCACCGCCGGGTGCCCGGCCCGCACCGCCTGGATCACGCGCGCCACCAGCTCGGGCGGGGCGAAGGCCCGCGCCGCGTCGTGCACCAGCACCACCGACGCCTCGTCGGGAACGGCCCTGAGCCCTGCCGCCACCGATGCCTGCCTGGTCGCGCCGCCCGCCACCACCACGAACGACGCCCGCGGCCCCAGCCCGGCCCGCAGCAGCGCCTGCGCCGCCGTCACCTGGCCCGCCGGGACGGTGACCACCAGCCGCTCCACCCCCGGGCCGTCCGCAGGCCGCGCGGCCAGCAGCGCCCGTGCGGCATGTACGACGAGGGCCACGCCCTGCACAGGCACGAAGGCCTTGGGCAGCACGTGGCCCAACCGGGATCCGCTCCCGGCGGCGGTGAGGATCGCGGCGACCGTCATGGTCGGGCTCCCCGTCAGCCGATCAGCAGGTCAGGACGCCAGCACCTCGTCGAGGATCGCCTCGGCCTTGTCCTCCTGGGTGTGCTCGGCCAGGGCGAGCTCCGAGACCAGGATCTGGCGGGCCTTGGCCAGCATGCGCTTCTCGCCGGCCGACAGGCCGCGGTCCGCGTCGCGGCGCGACAGGTCACGGACGACCTCGGCCACCTTGATGACATCGCCCGAGGCGAGCTTCTCGAGATTGGCCTTGTAACGACGCGACCAGTTTGTCGGCTCCTCGGTGTACGGGGCACGAAGCACGTCGAAGACGCGCTCGAGGCCCTCCTGACCGACGACGTCCCGCACACCGACGAGGTCCACGTTCTCGGCCGGCACCTCGATGGTCAGGTCACCCTGCGCGACCTTGAGCTTGAGGTAGATCTTGTCCTCGCCACGGATGGTCCGGGTCTTGATCTCTTCGATCAACGCTGCACCGTGGTGCGGGTAGACAACGGTCTCCCCAACAGTGAAAGTCATCTGCAGGTGTCCCCTTTCGCAGTGGCCTATCCTATCACGCCACATTTCCGGCCAAATGGAGCCGTTGTTGCCGTCGTCGCAGGTCAAGCGCATCGTCGAGGAGCGAGCGCACCCGACGCACCGCCCGCTACGCTGAGCAGGCCAGGGACCTAGGTCCTGGCCAGGAGGTGCGGCCGCCGCGGCCGCCGTCGTGCACAGGAGGAGCCGTGACCAGCATCCGCAGCCCGCGCCGCACGCTCGCCGTCGTGGCGCTGGCGATCGCGCTCCCGCTCGCAGGGTGCTCGGCGACCAACCCGATCCAGACGGAGCGCCCGTACTCGCCCTCCGACGGCATCCGAGCCACCCTCGGCCCGGTGCAGACCACGAACCTGCTGGTGGTCGGCACCGCGAAGGGAGCGCCCGCTGCGGTCTCCGGCGGGCTGGTGAACACGGGGGCGGACCCGCAGACGGTCACGGTGACCGTCTCAGGGGAGACGAGCACCTTCACCCTGCCCGGCAACGGCTCGGTGCTGGTCGGAACGGGCAGCGGAACCGGGCGCACGATGCGGATCGCCTCGCTCGACGTGGACCCCGGCTCGCTCACCACCGTCACCCTCAAGGTCCCCTCCGCCGGCTCCTCCACGGTGCAGGTGCCCGTGGTGGACGGGTCGACGCCGCAGTACACCGCGGTGCTCTCGCAGTCGTCCTGACCCCGAACGCTGACCCCGCACGCTCCGACCCCGTGCGCTCCCGCCGACCGGCGCGGACAGACCTCGTCGCAGCGGTCGGCGGCGTGCGCCGCCGATCAGCCGAAGCGGCCGGAGATGTAGTCCTCGGTCTGCTTCTGCCGCGGCGTGGAGAAGATCGTCGCGGTCTCGTCGATCTCCACCAGGCGTCCCGGCTTCCCGGCAGCCTCGATGTTGAAGAACCCCGTCCGGTCGGAGACGCGCGCCGCCTGCTGCATGTTGTGCGTCACGATGACGATCGTGTAGCTCGCCTTGAGCTCGGAGATCAGGTCCTCGATCGCGAGCGTGGAGATCGGGTCGAGCGCGGAGGCGGGCTCGTCCATCAGGAGCACCTGGGGCGTCACGGCGATCGCACGAGCGATGCACAGGCGCTGCTGCTGACCGCCGGACAGGCTCGAGCCCGGCCGGTCCAGGCGGTCCTTGACCTCCTTCCAGAGGTTCGCGCCCACCAGCGAGCGCTCCACCAGGTCGCCCGCGTCGGACTTGGAGATCTTCTTGTTGTTCAGCCGCACGCCCGCCAGCACGTTCTCCGCGATGGACATCGTCGGGAACGGGTTGGGGCGCTGGAACACCATGCCGATCTGGCGTCGCACGGCCACCGGATCGATGTCGGGACCGTAGAGGTCGACGCCGTCCATCGCGATGGTCCCCTCGACGCGGGCGCCGGGGATGACCTCGTGCATGCGGTTGATCGAGCGCAGGAACGTCGACTTGCCGCAGCCGGACGGTCCGATGAGCGCGGTGACGCTGCGTGGCTCGATGGACATGTTGACGCCGGCGACCGCGAGGAAGGACCCGTAGAAGATGTTCAGGTCCTTGACGTCGATGCGCTGTGCCATGTGGGTCTCGCTCTCTGCGTTCTTCGGGAGGTCTCGGCGCTGCTCAGCGCAGCTTCGGCGCGAACAGCCAGGTCACGAGGCGACCCAACAGGTTGAGGATGACGACGATGAGGAGGAGGGTCAGCGCCGCGGCCCACGCCCGGTCGAGGTTGATCGACACGAGGCAGTCCGTGGCGTTCCGGGCGCAGCGGGCGGGGCCCTGGTGGTACTGGTCGTAGATGAACACCGGCAGCGTCATCATCCGCCCGCTGAAGAGGTTGAAGTTGATCGACGCGGTGGTGCCGACGGCGATCAGGAGCGGCGCGGTCTCGCCGATGACACGGGCGACGGCGAGCAGCACGCCCGTCGTCAGGCCCGCGACCGACGTCCGCAGCACGACCTTGATGATCGTGAGCCACTTCGGCACGCCGAGCGCGTAGGCGGCCTCCCGCAGCTCGTTCGGGACCAGGCGCAGCATCTCCTCGCTCGACCGCACGACGACGGGAGCCATGAGCAGCGCCAGCGCGACCGACCCCATGATGCCGAGACGGACCCCCGGCCCGAAGAAGATGGCGAAGAGCGCGAAGGCGAACAGGCCCGCGACGATGGACGGGATCCCCGTCATGACGTCGACGAAGAACGTCACCGCACGGGCCAGGGGACCCTTCCCGTACTCCACCAGGTAGATCGCGGCCAGCAGGCCGACCGGGACCGAGATCACAGCCGCGCCCAGCGTGATGAGCAGCGTGCCCGCGATCGCGTGGTAGGCGCCACCCGCGTCCATCCCGCCCGACACGTTGCGCATCGAGTGGAGCAGGAAGTACCCGTTGAACCTCACGAGGCCGTCGCGCACCACGGTCCACAGCAGCGACGCGAGCGGCGTCAGGGCCAGGACGACGGCGAGCCAGACGAGGCCGGTCATCGTCCGGTCCTTGCGGCGTCGCGCGTGGTCGACCGTGGTGAGCAGGGCCCGTGTCGGGCCGCCCGGGCCGTCGAGGGGCGAGACCGAGGCGGCCGACGCCGCCGAGGTGGGGGCGGTCATCAGTTCGCTCCGGAGAACTCGTGGCGACGCGAGACGATCCACCGCGCCACCATGTTGACGGCCATCGTGATGACGAAGAGCGCCAGGCCGGTGGCGATGAGGGTGTTGACGGCCAGGCCGCTCGAGTCGGGGAACTTCGCAGCGATGTTCGCGGCGATCGTCTGCAGCACGCCCGAGTCGAAGATCTGGAACGAGATGCCGGCGCCGCTCGAGGTCGAGAGCACCATCAGGACCGCCATCGTCTCGCCGAGCGCACGGCCCAGGCCGAGCATCGCCGCCGAGATCACCCCGGAGCGACCGAACGGCAGCACGGCCATCCGGATGACCTCCCACCGGGTGGCACCCAACGCGAGCGCCGCCTCGTCGTGCAGGTGCGGGGTCTGCTTGAAGACCTCACGCGAGACCGCGGTGACGATCGGCAGGATCATGATGGCGAGCACGAGCGCGGTGGTCGCCATCGAGCGGCCGGTCGCCGTGGCCCTGACCGTGGCGCCCGGGATGAGGTCGAGCACGTTGGCCACCCACTGCCAGAGCGGCGCGATGTGCGGGGCGAGGATCTGGGCACCCCAGAGGCCGAAGACGACCGAGGGGATCGCTGCGAGCAGGTCGATGACGAAGCTGATCACCCCGGCGACGCGCCGGGGGGCGTAGTGCGAGACGAACAGCGCGATCCCCACCGCGACGGGCGTCGCCATGACGAGCGCGAGCGCCGCCGCCACGAGCGTCCCGAAGATCAGTGGGCCGATGTACTGCGCGAGGTTCGTCACGCCCGCCGGCAGGTTGCCTTGGCTCTGCAGCGTGGCGTCCGACGCCGTGAGGGCCGCCCAGCCCCTCATCAGCAGGAAGGCCGCGACGGCGGCGAGGACGAGCAGCAGCAGCACGCCGGACGCCGTCGCCGCCCAGCGGAACAGGCGGGACAGGCCGCGCTCGCCCGCTCCCGGACGTCGGGAGGGCCGCCGAGCGGCGTCCTGCCCACCGCCCGGCTTCGGCGATGCGGCGAGGGTCGAAGCGTTCACCACGGAGACCTTCTCATCACTTAGTCGACAACGTGACCTCGCCGAACGCTACTGCCGGTGGCAGGGTCCGCCCGCTGGGGACGACCCTGCCACCGGCAGGTCGCGTCATGCAGTGACGCTCGGTCAGCCGACCGTGATCGCCGAGACCGCGGCGGTCGCCTTCTGGGCGAGCTCGCCGGTCATGGGCGCGGAGCCCGCGGCCGCCGCGCCGGCCTGCTGGCCCGCGTCCGAGACGATGTAGCCGAGGAACGACTTGACGAAGTTGCCCTTCGCCGCGTCGGTGTAGGTCGAGCAGGCGATGCCGTAGGAGACCATGAGGAGCGGGTAGTCGCCCGAGGCGGAGGCCTTGCGGTCGATGTTCACCACGACGTCGTTCGTCGGGCGGCCCGTGGCCAGCGGCGAGGCGCTGACGACAGCCGCCGCACCCTTGGCGGACGGCTTGTTCCACTCGGAGCCGACCTGGATCGCAGCGACGCCGGCACCCTGCGGCACGGCCGAGTCGTCCAGGTACGCGATGGAGCCGTCCGTGCTGGTCACGACGCCGGCCACACCGGAGTTCCCCTGCGCCGAGTCGCCACCGTTCAGCGGCCACCCGTCGTTGCCGGCGGTGGTCCAGACGGCAGGCACGGTCTTGTTCAGGTAGTCGGTGAAGTTGTGCGTCGTGCCCGACTTGTCAGAGCGGTGCACGGTGGTGATCTTGGTCGACGGCAGCGTCACGCCGGGGTTGTCCGCGGCGATCGCCGGGTCGTTCCACGTGGTGATCGCGCCGGTGAAGATCTTCGCGATCGTGGCCGGGGCCAGGTTCAGGGACGTGATGCCCTTCAGGTTGAACGCCACCGCGATCGGGGAGACGTACACCGGGATGTCCCACGCGCCGCCGGTCCCGCAGACCTTCTGCGACTGGGTCAGCTCGTCGGTGCTCATCGCGGCGTCCGAGCCTGCCCAGGCGACGCCACCGGCGAGGAACTGCTGACGCCCTGCGCCGGAGCCGGCGGGGTCGTAGTTGATCGTCAGACCGGAGTTCTGCTGCTGCTCGGCGGCGATCCACGCCTGCATCGCCTGCTGCTGCGCGGACGAGCCGGCACCCGAGAACGTCCCCGAGATCGACGCCGCGGGGGTCGTCGCGCCGGACCCCGTCGACGGCGTCGTGCCGCCACCCGTGGTGGTGGTGTTGTCCGAGCCACAAGCGGCCAGCGCCAGGGCCGTCAGCCCAGCCAGCACGGCGGCGCCCACTGCATGCGTTCGCTTCACTGTGTTCCCCATCGTCTTTGGTCGTCGCGCCTTGATCGGCGCTGTCGTGGCCCGAGGCTAGGGAGCCGAGGTGACCGCTCAGCCTGTTCAGGGTGAACCCCGGGTGAACGGTGGGCGACGACTCGGCGAGCCCTGCAGACCGGCGGGCCGGACGGGTGTCCCGCCCACCGTCGCCCGGTCACTCCGTGGACAGCTTGTATCCCAACCCTCGAACCGTCGTCAGCAGCCGGGGGTTGGACGGGTCGTCCTCGATCTTGGCGCGGACGCGCTTCACGTGGACGTCCAGGGTCTTGGTGTCGCCCACGTAGTCCGCGCCCCAGATGCGGTCGATCAGCTGACCGCGGGTCAGCACGCGGCCCGGGTTGCGCAGCAGCATCTCGAGCAGCTCGAACTCCTTGAGCGGGAACGACACCGGCTGGTCGTGCACCTTGACCACGTGCCGGTCCACGTCCATCTCCACCGGCCCCAGCGCCAGGCGCGTCTCGTCCTCGTCCGGCAGGTCGCCGTCCGCCCCTGCGGCCGGCGCGACCGCGAGTGCCGCCTCACGGCGCCGCAGCACCGCGCGGACGCGCGCGAGCAGCTCCCGCGACGAGTACGGCTTGGTGACGTAGTCGTCGGCACCGAGCTCGAGGCCCACCACCTTGTCGATCTCGCCGTCCTTGGCCGTGAGCATGATCACCGGCACGTCGCTGACCGCGCGCAGCCGCCGGCACACCTCGGTACCGGGCAGCCCGGGGAGCATCAGGTCCAGCAGCACGAGGTCCGCACCCGTCTCCGCGAACCGGTCGAGCGCGTCGGGGCCCGTTGCCGCCGTGACCACGTCGTACCCCTCACGGTGCAGCAGGTACTCGAGGGGATCGCGGTAGGACTCCTCGTCCTCGACGAGCAGGATGCGGGTCACGGGGTGCTCCGATGTGCAGAGGTGGGGTGCTCGGTGGACGAGGCCGTCGAGCCGGACGACGGCTTGCCGCGGGTCGAGGGCTCCTCCGCCCTCGGCAGGCGCAGGGTGAAGGTGGACCCGCGGCCGGGCTGCGACCAGACGACGACGTCGCCGCCGTGGTCGGCCGCCACGTGCTTGACGATCGACAGGCCGAGACCCGTGCCGCCCGTGTTCCGCGACCGGGCGGGGTCGACGCGGTAGAACCGCTCGAAGATGCGGTCCTGCTCGGTGGCCGGGATGCCGATGCCCTGGTCGACCACCGCGATCTGCACCAGGTCGGCCGTGGTGGACACGCCGACGCCCACCCGGGTCGCGTCGGGCGAGTAGGCCACCGCGTTGTCCAAGAGGTTGCGCACCGCCGTGACGAGCAGGTTCCGGTCGCCGAACACCCGGGCACCGGTCTGGCCGCCGACGTCGATCACGATGTGCTTGCCGCTCGCCGTGGTGCGAGCACGGTCCGCGGCCTCGGCGAGCACGTCGTCCACGTCCACCACCTGCACGTCCTGCAGGGCGTCGGTCACCTGCAGCCGCGACAGCTCGATGATCTCCTGCACCAGCAGGGCCAGGCGCTGCGCCTCGGACTGCATGCGGGCGGCGAACCGGCGGACGGCGGCGGGGTCGTCGGCGGCGTCCTGCACCGTCTCCGCGAGCAGCGACAGCGCGCCGACGGGCGTCTTCAGCTCGTGCGAGATGTTCACCACGAAGTCCCGGCGCATCGCCTCGAGCCTCCGTGCCTGGGTGAGGTCCTCCGCGAGCACGAGCAGGAGGTGCGGCGTCACCTGCGCGACCCGGACCTCCAGCAGCAGCGTGCCGGAGCCGACCGGGCCGCGCGGCAGGTCGAGCTCGGCGTCACGGATCACGCCGTCGCGCCGCACGTCCGCGACCATGTCGCGGATCGCGGCGTGGGCGACCCGCCCGTCACGCACCAGCCCGAGAGCGAGCGCGGGCGGGCTGGCGCGCACCACCCGGTCGGAGTCGTCCAGCACGATGGCCGACGAGCGCAGCACGGCCAGCGCCCGCACCAGACCCTCGTCCAGCTCCGGCTCCCGCTGGGGCGGCACCCTGCGCTGCGCGCGCTCGCTGAGCCGGAAGGCGAGGGTGGCCCCCACGCCCACGAGCAGGCCGACGAGGCCTCCCGCGAGGGGAGCGAACTCGGTCATCCCGTCCACAGCGCCTCACCCTAGGGGCCGCCGCCACACCCGGGTCCCCCCGTACGGCCCCGACCCGTGGCACAGTGCCCAGTGTTCACCTGGGGGGGTTCTCCCGTTCACCTGGACCTGGCACCCTGACACCCGCACACGCGGGAGAGGACGTTCATGCGCGAGATCTTCGACGCCGAGCTCAAGGCGCTCGGTGACGACCTGCAGGCGATGAGCCGCAAGGTCGAGCAGGCCATCACGTCGGCGGGCATCGCCCTCGCGACGGCCGACCTCGGGTTGGCCGAGCAGGTGATCGCCGACGACCTCGCCATCGACGATCTGGAGCGCCACCTCGACGAGCGGTGCATCCACCTGCTCGCCCAGCAGCAGCCGGTCGCCACCGACCTGCGCATCGTCGTGTCCGCGCTGCGGATGAGCGCCACGCTCGAGCGGATGGGTGACCTGGCCCGGCACGTGGCCCAGGTGGCACGTGGCCGCTACCCGCGCCAGGCGGTGCCGCAGTCGCTGTCCGGGACGTTCGCCGAGATGCACGACGCCGCCGTCCGGGTGGCCCGCCGGATGACGACGCTCCTGGAGACCCGCGACCTCGCGGTGGCGGAGTCGATAGAGTCGGACGACGACCTGCTGGACGCCCTGCACGCCGACACGTTCACCGCGATGCTCGGTGGCGAGTGGTCCGCCACCCCGCAGCAGACGATCGACGTGACGCTGCTCGGCCGGTACTACGAGCGGTTCGGCGACCACGGGGTGTCCATCGCCCAGCGCGTGGTGTACCTGGTGACCGGCGACCTGAGCTCGTCCGAGCCGGCGAACCTGCGCTCGCACTGAGCCCCGGTCCGGGCCGGGTGGGCCGACCCGGACCTGACGACGAACGACGAGGGCGCCGCTCCGGTGGGAGCGGCGCCCTCGTCGTCGTTCGTGGTGAACGGGCGGCCCGGTCAGCGACCCTGGTTCGCCACGGCCTTGATCGCCTCGGCGGCGGCGTCCGGGTCGAGGTAGGTGCCGCCGCGGACGGTCGGCTTGAGCGTGACCTCGTCCAGCTCGTAGAGCAGCGGGATACCGGTGGGGATGTTGATCCCGGCGATGGTCTCGTCGTCGACATCGTCGAGGTACTTGACGATCGCGCGGATCGAGTTGCCGTGGGCGGCGACGAGCACCGTCTTGCCGGCCTGCAGGTCGGGGACGATGTCGCTGTGCCAGTACGGCAGCGCGCGCTCGAGCACGTCCTTGAGGCACTCGGCCCGCACGACGGGTGCGTCGGCGTAGCGCGGGTCAGCGTCCTGCGAGAACTCCGAGCCCAGCTCGATCTCGGGCGGCGGGACGTCGTACGAGCGACGCCAGAGCATGAACTGCTCCTCGCCGTACTCGTCGCGGATCTGCTTCTTGTCCTTGCCCTGCAGCGCGCCGTAGTGGCGCTCGTTCAGCCGCCAGGAGCGCTTGACCGGGATCCACAGCCGGTCGGCCACGTCGAGGGCGTAGTTCGCCGTGGTGATCGCGCGACGCAGCAGCGAGGTGTGCACCACGTCCGGCAGCACGTCCGCGTCCGCCAGCAGCGTGCCGCCACGCTTGGCCTCCTGCACGCCCTTCTCCGACAGCGCCACGTCGACCCAGCCGGTGAACAGGTTCTTCGCGTTCCATTCGCTCTCGCCGTGGCGGAGCAGCACGAGGGTGTAGGTCATGGCCTCCATCCTGCCGCAGGCGGGCAGCACCCGGCAGGACTCCGGTCCCCCGCGGACACCGCGCACCGGGGCCCGGCCACCGAGCCGGGACCGTCCCGGGGTGTCAGCCCGAAGGTGTCAGCGGAGAGCCGGTGCGGGGTCGGCCGGAGGCAGCGGGGAGTCAGCGGGGTTCGGCGGCCACCGTGTAGACCTTGAGCACCTGGTCGGCGGCGGCCTCCCAGCCGAACCGCTCGGCGCTGGCGCGGGCGCCGTGACCCCACGCGGCCAGCGTGTCGTCGTCGGCCAGCGCCTGCGCCAGGACGTCCGCCCAGACCGCCGGGTCGTGCCCGACCACGAGCCTGCCGGAGCGGCCGTCGTCCACGATGCTGCGCAGCCCGCCGACGGCCGCCGCGACCACCGGCACCCCGGCGGCCTGCGCCTCCGCCGCGACCAGGCCGAACGACTCCGACCGCGACGGCATCGCCACCACGTCGGCCGCGTGGTACCAGCCGACCAGGTCCTCCCGGGCGGCCGGCGGGTGCACGACGAGGTGGTCGGACACGCCCAGGGACGCGGCGAGCGCCACCAGCTCGTGCACGGCCGTCGACCGTCCGCTGGGTCCCCCGAGCACCACCAGCAGGGGCACCGGCCGGCGGGTCGCCCGCAGCAGGCCGAGGGCGCGGACCAGCACGTCCGGGGCCTTGAGCGGCTGCACCCGGCCGGCGAAGAGCACCATCCGACGGTCGGTCGGCAGGTGCAGCGACCGGCGCGCCGCGACCCGGGCCTCGGGGCCGACCGGCCGGAACCGGTCCAGGTCCACCCCCGGCTCCACCACGTGCACGCGCGACGGGTCGGCGCCGTACAGCTCCACCAGTTGGCGCGCCTCGGCGGGCGTGCTGGCCACCAGCGCGTCGGCGGCGGCGACCACCTGCTCCTCCCCGAGCACCCGCGAGTGGGGCTCGGCGGTGTCGCCCGGCGCCAGGGCGGCGTTCTTCACGCGGGCGAGCGTGTGCGCGGTGTGCACCAGGGGCACCTCCCAGCGCGCGGCGGCGGCGGCACCCACCTGCCCCGAGAGCCAGTAGTGGGAGTGCACCACCTGGTACCAGCCGGGACGGCGGGCCGCCTCCGAGCGGAGCACGCCGGCCGTCATGCCGCACAGCATCCCCGGCAGGTCGTTCTTGTCGAGCCGCTCGAACGGGCCGGCGGGCACGTGGTGCACCAGCACCGGCGGAACGACGCCCGCCGGGACCTCGTCGGCGAGCAGCACCGCGCGGCGCTCGTCGCGGGACAGCGGCGTGCCGTCGGCCGCGGTGCCGTCCAGGACCACCGTCTCCGGCAGGTCCGACGACGTGGCCCGGGTGAAGATCTCCACGCGGGCACCGCGGGCGGCCAGTGCCCGGGACAGCTCCAGCACGTAGACGTTCATGCCGCCCGCGTCGCCGGTGCCCGGCTGGTCGAGGGGCGACGTGTGCACCGAGAGCATGGCGACGCGGGGCGCGCGCTCGGGGGTCACCGGGCCATTCTCACCTGCGGGCGGCGTCGACGCGGGCCGGGGTCGGCGGGCGGGCACCGGACCGCACGGGAGCACGCGGCGGGGCCGTCGAGGGCGGGCGGCGGTGCTAAGGCTCGACGACGGGCACGACGCACGCCGGCACCGGCAGCCGGCGGGTGCACACCACGCCGCCCTCCGCGTCCAGCACCGTCAGCGCGCTGCTGTCCTGCTCGGCGACCACGGTCCAGCCGTCCACCACCGCGAGGTGCCGCGGGCAGCGGCCCGGCAGCGCGTGGTCGGCCCGGTGCGTCAGCAGCCCGTCGGCACCCCGGGTGAACCGGGACACCACCTCGGTGCCGCGCACGCCGACCACGACCTCGTCGCCGTCGACCAGCACGTGCGACGGTGCCGGGGTGGTGCCCGTGCGGTGCGGTGCCGCGGTGGCGGGGAGCACCTGGACCGGTGTGCCCGTGTCCGTCGCCGGGTCCCACGCGAGCACGTGCACCGTGGCGTCCAGCTCGCCGGCGACGTAGACGAACCGGCCGTCAGGGCTGAAGGCGAGGTGACGGGGACCGGTGCCGGGCGGGAACGTGGCGGCGACCCCCGCCGGCAGCAGCCGGCGGCCGGCCACGTCGCGCGCGTAACGGCGCACCCGGTCGGCACCCAGGTCCACCACCAGCACGTGCGTGCCGGAGGGGGTGGCCGCGACGAAGTGCGCGTGCGGCCCCTCCTGGCGGTCGGTGCGCGGACCGTGGCCGTCGCCGGGCAGGCGCTGGGCGGGCCCGTCGCCGGCGAGCGAGCCGTCCTGGGCCAGCCGCAGCACGCCGAGCACCCCGTCGGCGTAGTTGGCCACGTAGAGCAGACCGGCCTCGGCGTCGAGCAGGAGGTGGCACGGGTCGGAGCCGCCGGACGCCACGGTCGCGGTCACCACCGGCGCGCCGTCGAGCACCGCGAACGAGCTGACCGCGCCCGGGCCGCTCTCGTCGACCGCGTAGAGCACCCGACCGTCCGGGTGGGTGGCGACGAACGACGGCGCCGAGGTGGCCACCACCTGCCGCGGGAGGCCGAGCGCCCCGTCGTCGACGTCCAGCTCCACCCGCCACACGCCCTCGCCCCGCCCGGTCGGCGTGCCGAAGCCCGCCGCCGGGTAGGTGCCCACCCAGAGCGTCGTCATGCCCGCCCTCCGGCCGCCGCGGCGGTGGCGGCCGTGCGGTCCAGCCACGCCGAGGGCTGCTGCACCAGGCGACGCAGCGCCGCCAGGGCGCCGCCGGTCATCGCGGGGAACTCGCCGGCCCGTGCGGCACCGACCGTGATCGGCGACCACGGCGCGGTGATCACCAGCTCGTCGAGCGCCCGCGACACCTCGTCGCGCACGTAGCCGAAGAGCTGCCCGAAGCTGCCGCCGAGCACCACCTGGTCGACGTCCACCACGTGGACCACGCCGGACAGGGCGATGCCGAGCGCCCGGCCGGCCCCGGCGACCGCAGCGAGCGCCCGGGGGTCGCCGGACGCGCACGCCGCCACGAGCCGGTGCACGGGCACGCCGTCCGGCAGGCCCGCCACCCGCAGCATCGCCTCCTGGCCGGCGCGGGCCTCGAGCGTGCCGAGCCGGGGACCGCCCGGCACGCAGGGGTCGACGACGACGTGGCCGATCTCGCCGCTCCACCCGTGCTGTCCGCGGAAGATCTCCCCGGCGAGCACCACCGCCCCGCCGATGCCCACCTCGCCGGAGACGTACACGAAGCTCGGCGCCGGAGTGCCGCGACGGACCCGCGCCTCCGCGAGCGCCGCGAGCTTCGCCTCGTTGGCCAGGTCCGGCGGCAGGCCGGCCAGGGCGGGGTGCCGCACCAGCCGGCCCACCACGTCCACGTCCCGCCAGCCCAGGTTCGGGGCCACCCGCAGCGGGCCGGTCCCGGCGTCCACCAGGCCGGGCAGCGCCAGCGACGTGCCGACCACCCGGACGCCCTGCCCCGCGAGACGGCCCAGCACGCCGGCGACCAGCTCGGCCAGCCGGTCGAGCGTCTCCTCCGGCGCGCGCGTGCGCTGGTCCGCCGCCTCGACCCGCTCGGCCAGGACGGTGCCGGCGAGGTCGACCGCACGCAGGCCGAGGTAGTCGACGTTCACCTCCATGCCGATGCCGGCGAACGTCCCGGGCGCCGGTGCGAGCGGCACGGCGGGCCGGCCGGCGCGCCGCGTGGGCCGCGGCAGCAGCTCGCGGACCATGCCGCCCCGGATCAGCTGCTCGACCAGCGACGTCACGCTCGGCCGGGCCAGCCCGGTGACGGCGGCCAGCTCGGCCCGGGACGGCGGCGCGGGCGCGTCGAGCACATGGGCGAGCGCGACGGAGAGGTTGTGCTCCCGCAGGTGCTCCTGGCGGGCGACGCCCACCCGGGCGCCGCGGGACTGGGAGGTCCACGGGTCGGCAGCCGGCACGGGCTTGACCCTACCGTCCCTCGCGGATAAATTCGTGGCGGGAACTAATACGCCCGGCAACTCGACGAGGAGCACTCCCCCCATGACGCGTACCCCCACCCGCGACGACCACTTCTCCTTCGGTCTGTGGACCATCGGCTGGTCGGCGCAGGACCAGTTCGGCAGCGCGAGCCGCCCGTGGCTCGACCCGGTGGAGTCGGTGCACCGGCTCGCCGAGCTCGGCGCCGCCCACGTGACCTTCCACGACGACGACGTGGTCCCGTTCGAGTCGTCCGACGCCGAGCGCGAGAAGATCCTCGACCGGTTCCGCGGCGCCCTGGCCGAGACGGGCGTCACCGTGGAGATGGTGACCACCAACACGTTCAGCCACCCGATCTTCAAGGACGGCGCGTTCACCTCGAACGACCGCCGGGTGCGCCGCTACGGCCTGCGCAAGATCCTGCGCAACGTCGACCTGGCCGCCTCGCTCGACGCCGACACCTTCGTGATGTGGGGCGGGCGCGAGGGCACCGAGTACGACTCGGCCAAGGACCTGTACGCCGCCCACGAGCGCTACGCCGAGGGCATCGACACCGTCGCCGCGTACATCAAGGAGAAGGGCTACCGGCTCCGCATCGCGCTGGAGCCGAAGCCGAACGAGCCCCGCGGCGACATCCTGCTGCCGACCGTCGGCCACGCGCTGGCGTTCATCGCGCGCCTGGAGAACGGCGACATCGTCGGCCTCAACCCGGAGACCGGGCACGAGCAGATGGCGGGCCTGAACTACACCAGCGGCCTGGCGCAGGCCCTGTGGTCCGGGAAGCTGTTCCACATCGACCTGAACGGCCAGAAGTCGATCAAGTTCGACCAGGACCTGGTGTTCGGCCACGGCGACCTGTTCTCCGCCTTCGGCACCGTCGACCTGCTGGAGAACGGCTTCCCGTCCGGCGGCCCGACGTACACCGGCCCCCGGCACTTCGACTACAAGCCGTCGCGCACCGAGGACATGAAGGGCGTCTGGGACTCCGCGGCCGCCAACATGGCCACCTACCTGCTGCTCAAGGAGCGCGCGCTGGCGTTCCGCGCCGACCCCGAGGTGCAGGCCGCCCTGGAGGAGGCCGGCGTCCTGGAGCTGGCGCAGCCGACGATGGCGGAGGGCGAGACCATCGCCGACCTGCTGGCCGACCGCTCCGCGTTCGAGGACCTGGACGTCGACGCCGTCGCGGCGCGCGGCTTCGGGTTCGTGCGGCTCAACCAGCTCGCGCTCGAGCACGCTCTCGGCGCGCGATGAGCCTGGTCGCCGGGGTCGACTCCTCGACCCAGTCCTGCAAGGTCGTCGTGCGGGACGCCGCGACCGGGGCGCTCGTGCGCTCCGGTCGCGCGGCGCACCCGGACGGCACCGAGGTGGACCCGCAGGCCTGGTGGGCGGCCCTGCAGGTCGCCATCGACCAGGCCGGTGGGCTCGACGACGTCGAGGCCCTGGCCGTCGGCGGGCAGCAGCACGGCATGGTGGCGCTGGACGCGTCCGGCGAGGTGGTGCGGGACGCGCTGCTGTGGAACGACACCCGGTCCGCCACGGCGGCTCGCGACCTGACCGACGAGCTCGGCGGCCCGCAGGCCTGGGCGTCGGCGATCGGCTCGGTGCCGGTGGCCTCGCTCACCGTGACCAAGCTGCGTTGGCTGCGGGACGCCGAACCGGCGAACGCCGCCCGGGTGGCGGCCGTCGCGCTGCCGCACGACTGGTTGACCTGGCGGCTCGCCGGCGGGTTCGACGCCCTCGGCTTCGAGGGCCTGGCCACCGACCGGTCCGACGTGTCCGGCACCGGGTACTGGTCGCCGTTCGACGAGGCCTACCGCCTGGACCTCCTGGAGCGGGCGCTCGGTTCCGTGCCCGCGCTCCCGCGCGTGCTCGGTCCGCACGAGGTGGCCGGGAAGACGGCCGCCGGGCTGCCGCTCGGCCCGGGTGCCGGGGACAACGCCGCCGCGGCCCTGGCCCTCGGCCTGGGCGCCGGGGACGTGTCGGTGTCCATCGGGACGTCGGGGGTGGTCGCAGCCGTGGCCGACGACCCGACCGCCGACGGGTCCGGCCTGGTGACCGGCTTCGCCGACGCCACCGGCCGGTACCTGCCGCTCGCGTGCACGCTGAACGCCTCGCGCGTCCTGGACTGGGCGTGCCGGCTGCTCGGCGTGGACTACGACGAGCTGTCCCGGCTCGCCCTGTCCGCGCCGTCGGGCGCCGACGGCCTGGTGCTGGTGCCCTACTTCGAGGGTGAGCGCACCCCCGACCGGCCCACCGCCACGGCGTCGCTGCACGGGATGACGCTCGGCAACAGCACGGCCGCGCACATCGCCCGCGCGGCGGTCGAGGGGCTGCTGTGCTCGCTCGCCGACGGCATCGACGCGCTGCGCGCCGTCGGGGTGCCCGTGCAGCGGGCCTTCCTGGTGGGCGGCGGGGCCCGGTCCGAGGCGGTGCGCCGCCTCGCGCCCGGGGTGCTCGGGCTCGACGTGCTGGTGCCACCGGCCGGCGAGTACGTGGCCGACGGCGCGGCACGGCAGGCGGCCTGGGTGCTGGCCGGCGGGGACACGCCGCCGGCGTGGGAGCTCGGCGGGCAGCCCGCCCGGTTCACCGGGGCGGCGCAGCCGCACGTGCGCGAGCGCTACGCGGCGGCGCGGGAGCTGACACTCGAGCGCCTCGGCTGACCGCACGGCACGGCCCCGACGCGGCATGACGAGCCGCACGGGGCGGACGACGGAGAGGCCCGGTCACCCCATCGGTGACCGGGCCTCTCCGTCGTTGCGGGGGCTACCCGTCAGTGGGCTGCCTCGTACGCCGCGCGGACCTCGGCCGAGATGCGGCCACGCTCGGAGACGTGGTGACCGTTCGCCTTCGCCCAGTCGCGGATCGCCTGCGCGTCACCGCGCGAGGCACGGCCGCGAGGAGCGGCGGACGACTTCGCGGGTGCACCGCGGCCGACCTTGCGTGCGTGACCGGTCCACTGCGCGAGTGCGTCGCGCAGCTTCCCGGCATTCTCTGTGGTGAGGTCGATCTCGTACGAGACGCCGTCAAGACCGAACGTGACGGTCTCGTCGGCAGTTCCGCCGTCGAGGTCGTCGACCAGGAGAACCTGGACCTTCTGTGCCATTGCGTGCTCCCGGGGGTCGCGTCGCGTCAGCGCATTGTGCGCCGACGGCCCCAGGATGACACCGCATCGAAAAGCCCGTCAAACGCTGGCAGGACCTTCCACATTTTCTTCGCGGGACCTCGCCCGCTCCTGCGCCTCGATTTGCGCCTGCGCCCGGCGTTCGTTGCGATCTGCATTCATCACCGCGCGCAGGCCGAACCAGAAGATCAGCCCGACGCCGATCGACGGCACGAGCGCGGCAAACGCTGCTTCCCACCCGGACATGGCGCCTACCCCTGCGGCTTGACCAACGGGAACAAGATCGTGTCACGGATCCCCAGACCCGTCAGCGCGATCAGCAGACGGTCGATGCCCATGCCCATCCCACCCGACGGCGGCATCGCGAACTCCATGGCAGCCAGGAAGTCCTCGTCGATCCGCATCGCCTCGTCGTCGCCACGTGCCGCGAGCAGGGCCTGCGCCTCGAACCGCGCACGTTGCACCACGGGGTCCACGAGCTCGGAGTAGGCCGTCGCGAGCTCCATGCCGCGCACGTACAGGTCCCACTTCTCCACGAGCCCCGGCTTCGACCGGTGGTCGCGGGTGAGCGGGGACGTCTCCACCGGGAAGTCGCGCACGAAGGTCGGCGCCACGAGGTGGTGGCCGACGTGGTGCTCCCACAGCGTCTCGACGAGCTTCCCGTGGTTCCGGACCGCCGGAGCCAGCTCCAGACCGGCCTTCTCCAGCAGCTGCAGAAGTCGTTCGTCGGACGTGTCGTGCGTGATCTGCTCGCCGATGGCGGCGGACAACGAGTCGTACATCGGCAGGTGCGTCCACTGCCCGCCGACGTCGTATTCCGTACCGTCCGCCAACACCATCACGGTGGTGCCGAACGCCTCGCGCGCGGCCGTCTGAACGAGGTCCTGGGTGAGTGCCGCCATCGTGTCGTAATCGCCGTAGGCCTCGTACGCCTCGAGCATCGCGAACTCCGGGGAGTGGGTTGCGTCGACGCCCTCGTTGCGGAAGTTCCGGTTGATCTCGAACACCCGCTCCACGCCACCGACGGCCGCCCGCTTGAGAAACAGCTCCGGCGCGATCCGCAGGAACAACGGGATGTCGAACGCGTTCATGTGCGTCTCGAACTGGCGGGCCGCGGCACCTTCCGGGCGCACCTGGAGCATCGGGGTCTCGACCTCGAGGAAGTCCCGCCGCCAGAAGTTCTCCCGCAGGGACCGCACCACCGCGGCCCGGCGGCGCACCATGTCGCGCGCGCCCTGGCGCACGATGAGGTCGACGTACCGCTGCCGCACCCGGGCCTCGTCGGACAGCTCGGCGCCCTCGTAGAGGTTCGGCATCGG
>DAIDJQ010000162.1 GCA_027451305.1 Cellulomonas sp. | reverse complement strand
GTGGGGTGGTACTTGCCGATCTCCTCGATGACCCGGCCGTCACGGCGGGTGCGGGAGTCGGCGACGACGATGCGGTAGTACGGAGCGCGGATCTTGCCGAAGCGCTTCAGGCGGATCTTGGTGGCCACGAGCGGGGTGTTCTCCTGAGTCTGCGGGTGGGTCTCGCCGCGCCACCCGTGGGGAGGGGGCGCCGGTCCGGCCGAGGGACACGGTGCGTGCAGGTAGAGGGGCTGCGCACGCCGAGTACAGCCGGTCATTGTGCCAGACGGCGGGGGCGTCCCCCAACCGGGAGGCGATCAGCCGCCCGCGACCACCGCGCCGCGCAGCACGACGAGGGCCGGCGCGGCCAGCACCCGCACGTCGGTGCGTGGGTCGGCCGGGTAGACGACGAGGTCCGCCGAGGCACCCTCGACGAGCCCGGGCACGCCGAGCCACGCCCGCGTCCGCCACGACGCGGCGGCCGCCACGTCGGCCGCCGGCAGTCCGGCCGCCACCAGGGCCGCGGCCTCGTCGGCGATCCGGCCGTGGCCGATCGTGCCGCCGGCGTCCGTGCCGAGCAGGATCGGCACCCCGGCGTCGTGCAGGTCCCGCACCTGCGCAGCCCGATGCGCGTGCATCGCGCGCATCCGGGCGGCGTACACCGGGTAGCGGTCCGCCTGGTCTGCGATCGCCGCGAACCGCTCGACCTGCAGCAGCGTGGCCGTCACCGGGATGCCGGCTGCGGCGATCCGGTCGATCTGACGGGCATCGGCGCCGGTCGCGTGCTCGAGGCAGTCGACGCCGGCGTCCAGCAGCGGGTCGAGCGACTCGGTCGCGAACGTGTGGGCCGTCACACGGGCGCCCGCGGCGTGCGCGGCCGCGATCCCGGCCGTCAGCACGTCGTGCGGCCAGAGCGGCCGCAGGTCGCCGGCGGCGCGCAGGTCCCGGTCGATCCAGTCCGCCACGATCTTGACCCAGCCGTCGCCACGGGCGGCCTCCTGGGCCATGGCAGCCGGCAGCTCGTCGGGCGACGCGAGCTCACGGGCGTAGTGCCGCAGGTAGCGCTTCGGCAGCGCGAGGTGGTGACCGGCACGGATCATGCGGGGCAGGTCGGTACGGTCGTCGACCCAGCGCGTGTCCGCGGGCGAGCCTGCGTCCCTGACGAGCAGCACGCCGGCGTCCCTGTCGGCCACCGCCTGCGCCTCCGCCGTGGTCCGGTCGACGGCACCCTGCGCGCCGAGCCCGATGTGGCAGTGCACGTCGACCAGACCTGGCAGCACCCAGCCCCGGACCTCGAGGGCGTCGCCGGCCGGCCGGTCGAACGTGATCCGGTCGCCCAGCACCCAGGCCTGCGCGGCCACCTGCCCGTCGCCGAGCACCACCGGGCCGCGCAGGTGCAGGGTGCCGGTCATCGTCGTCAGCGGCCGAGGAACCCGTCGAGACCCGAGGGCAGCTGCACGTCCGCCGCGTCCGCACTCGGCGCCTGCGGGCGGCCGAGCCCGAACGCCGACCCCGGTGCCGCCGGTGCGGACGGCCCGGCGACCGCCCGCTCGGCGGCGGCGCGCTCCTGCTGCGCCCGCTTGGCCGGGTTGCCGGACTTGCCCTTGACCTTGCGGGCCGGTGCGACGGTGCGGCCGCGGGACTTCTTGCCACCCATCCCCGGCAGGTTGCCCATCCCGGGCATCGCGCCCATGCCGCCGCTGCGCGCCATCTGGCGCATCATCTTCTGTGCCGCGTCGAACCGGTCCAGCAGCTGGTTCACGTCGGACGGGTTGGTGCCGGACCCGGCCGCGATGCGCGAGCGCCGCGAGCCGTTGATCACCTTGGGGCTGCGGCGCTCCAGCGGGGTCATCGACTGGATGATCGCCTGGATCCGGTCCACCTCGCGCTCGTCGAACGAGTCGAGGGCCTCCCGCATCTGACCCATGCCGGGCAGCATGCCGAGCATCTTCTTCAGCGGGCCGGCGTTGCGCAGCTGCTGCATCTGGACCAGGAAGTCGTCGAGCGTGAAGTCCTCGCCGGACGCGAGCTTGCCGGCCATCTTCTCGGCCTGCTCGGCGTCGAACGCCCGCTCGGCGTGCTCGATGAGGGTGAGCACGTCGCCCATGTCGAGGATGCGGGAGGCCATCCGGTCGGGGTGGAACACCTCGAAGTCGGTCAGCTTCTCGCCGGTCGAGGCGAACAGGATGGGCCGCTCGGTGACGCTGGCGATGGACAGGGCGGCACCGCCGCGCGCGTCGCCGTCCAGCTTGGACAGCACCACGCCGCTGAAGCCGACGCCGTCGGCGAAGGCCCGCGCGGTGGTGACGGCGTCCTGGCCGATCATCGCGTCGACGACGAAGAGGGTCTCGTCCGGCTGCACGGCGTCGCGGATGTGCGCCGCCTGCGCCATCAGCTCGGCGTCGACGCCGAGCCGGCCGGCCGTGTCGACGATGACCACGTCGTGCTGGCGGCTGCGCGCGGTCGCGACACCGTCACGGGCCACCGCCACCGGGTCCGCGCCCGCGGGGAGCTCGTCGAGGTCGGCCGCGGCCTGGTTGCCCGGGTGCGGGGCGAACACCGGGACACCGGCGCGCTCCCCCACCACCTGCAGCTGCGTCACGGCGTTCGGACGCTGCAGGTCCGCCGCGACCAGCAGCGGGGTGTGCCCCTGGTCCTTGAGCCAGACGGCGAGCTTGCCCGCCAGCGTCGTCTTGCCGGCACCCTGCAGGCCGGCGAGCAGGATCACCGTCGGCGGCGTCTTCGCCAGGTGCAGGTTCCGGGTCTGGCCGCCGAGGATCGTCACCAGCTCGTCGTTGACGATCTTGACGACCTGCTGGGCGGGGTTCAGCGCACCGGACACCTCGGCCGACAGAGCGCGCTCGCGCACGGCGGCGGTGAAGGCGCGGACCACGGAGACCGCCACGTCCGCGTCGAGCAGGGCGCGGCGGATCTCGCGCACGGTGGCGTCGATGTCCGCCTCGGACAGCCGGCCCTTGGTGCGCAGGTTGCGGAACGTCGACGTCAGGCGGTCGGAGAGGGTGGCGAACACCGCGGCGGACCTCGTGGGCTATCGGGGCTACGGACGGTCCAGGGTACCTGCCAGCGCGCGCTCGGCCCGCGCGACCAGGTCGTCGACCAGGCGCTGCCGCCAGGTGGTCCACGCGGCCGGGCCCGCCGCGGACGCGTCCGCCTCCGTCAGCATCCGCAGCAGCGACAGCAGGTCGGCCCGGTGGTCCACCGCCACGAGCAGGCGCTCGACGGTGGCGGGGTCGTCGAGGTCGGCGGTGGTGGCCAGGTCCGCGAGGGTCAGGTGCTCGCGGACCAGGCGGACGACGTCGGCGGCCACCTCGTCGGGGAAGCCCATCCGGGTCACCACGGGTCCTGCGAGGCGAGCCCCGGCGACGGCGTGGTCGCCTGCGCCGGCGCGCTTGCCGATGTCGTGCAGCAGCGCCGCGAGCAGCAGCGTGTCGGACTGGTCGGGCGCCCGCCGGTCCCGGCCCGCGCGTGCGACCGTCTCGACCAGGTGGCGGTCGACGGTGTGCCGGTGGATCGGGGACCGTTGGGGGCGGTTGCGCACCCCCGCCCACTCGGGGATCCACGTGGTCACCACGCCTGCGAGGTCGAGCGCCTCCCAGACCGGCACCTGCGCGGGGCCGGAGCCCAGCAGCGCCAGCAGCGCGACGCGTGCGGACCGCGGCCAGGGCACGGGCAGCGGCGGCGTCGCCTCCAGGCTGGCGACGGTGACGGGCGACAGCACCAGCCCGGTCCGGGCGGCCGTGGCGGCGGCGCGCAGCGACAGCACCGGGTCCTCCGCGGGGCGGGCGTCGGCGGCGAGCACCAGCTCCCCGTCGTGCTCGACGAGGCCCTCGGCGATGGTCCGCAGCCGCGGCGGCTGCCGCCGCCCGCGCACCAGGAACGGCTTGGGTGCCGGCCGCTGCAGCGCCTGGCGGGCGTTGCGGGCAGTGGTGTCCAGCGCGTAGGAGATCACCCGCCCGGCCTCCGCGATGGAGGCGAGGAGGTCGTCGCGGTCGTCGAACCCGACGCGGGCGGCGACCTCGTCCTGGTCCGCCTGCAGCAGCCGGTTGGTGTGCCTCCCGGTGACCAGCTGGAGCGTGTCCCGCACGTCGAGCAGGTGGCCGTAGGCCGTGTCGACGGCGCCGTGCGGGCGGTCCGTCAGCCAGGTGGCCGCGAGCGCCGACAGCACGACGGCGTCGCGGATGCCGCCGCGGGCCTCCTTCAGGTCAGGCTCGATGAGGTAGGCGAGCTCGCCGTGCCGGTCCGCTCGGGCCCGGGTCGAGGCGAGCAGCTCGGGCAGGCGCCGGCGGGCGGCCGCCCGCCAGTCCTCGAGCAGCGCCGACATGGCACGGGCGACGACGACGGGGTCGCCGGCCACGTGCCGCAGCTCCAGCAGCCCCACGGCCGCCGGCAGGTCCTTGGAGGCGATCTGGCGGCACTGCGCCAGCGACCGCACGGAGTGGTCGAGGTCGAGCCGGGCATCCCAGATCGGGTACCAGAGACGCTCGGCGAGGCCGGCGAGGTCCTCCGGCGAGTGCGCGCGTCCCTCGTGCACCAGCAGCAGGTCCAGGTCGCTGACGGGCGACGCGTCACCGCGCCCGATGCTGCCCACCGCGCCGAGGGCGATGCCGGTGGTGTCCAGACCGGCGGTGGCGGCGTCCCACAGCTCCGCCAGCCGCTCGACGACGAGGTCGGCGACCCGGCGACGACGCAGCACGCCGTCCGAGCCGGGCCCGGCCAGCGACTCGGCGAGCTCGAGACGCTCACGACGCAGGTCCCGCACACCGAGGTGCGGGACCTGCGTCGGGCCTTGCCCGGCCGCACCCCCTGCGGGCGGCCGTTCTGCTGTCATCGGTTACAGCGCATCCTGTCCGTGCTCACCGGTACGGACCCGGGCCACGTCCTCGACGGGCGTCACCCAGACCTTGCCGTCACCGATCTTGCCGGTCTGCGCCGCCTGGATCAGGACGCCGACCAGGCCGTCCACGTCCTCGTCGTGCACCAGGACGTCGATCCGCACCTTCGGCACCAGGTCCACGGTGTACTCGGCACCCCGGTACACCTCCGTGTGGCCACGCTGACGGCCGTAGCCGCTGGCCTCGCTGACCGTCAGGCCGTGCACACCGGCGGCCTGCAGGGCCGACTTCACGTCGTCCAGCCGATGCGGCTGGATGACAGCCGTCACGAGCTTCGTCATCACTTCACCTCCGTCACGACGCGGGACGCACCCAGGGACTCGTACGCGGACTCGCCGTGCACCGCGAGGTCGATGCCGCCGACCTCGACGTCCTCCGGCAGGCGGATGCCGCCGACGGCCTTGAGGATCGAGCCGATCACCCAGGTGACCACGAACGAGAACACGACGGCGAACGCGGCCACCAGCAGCTGGGTGAGCAGCTGGGTCACGCCACCACCGTAGAACAGGCCGTTCTGCGCGCCCTTCGGGTACCACGCGCCCTGGTTGTTGGTGGCGAGGAACCCGATCAGCACGGTGCCGGTGATGCCACCGACGAGGTGCACGCCGACCACGTCGAGCGCGTCGTCGAAGCCGAACTTGTACTTGATGCCGATCGCGAGGGCGCAGACGGCACCGGCGACCGCACCGATCACGATCGCACCCCACGTGTCCACCGCGGCTGCGGCGGGCGTGATGGCGACCAGGCCCGCGACGATGCCGGAGGCGGCACCCAGCGAGGTGGCGTGACCGTCCCGCACCTTCTCCGTGACGAGCCAGGCGAGCATCGCGACGCAGGTGGCGAGGAAGGTGTTCAGCCACGCCCGCCCGGCGACGGCGTCGGCCGCGCCCTCGGAGCCCGCGTTGAACCCGAACCAGCCCACCCACAGCAGGGCGGCGCCGAGCATGACGAACGGCAGGTTGTGCGGACGCATGGGCTCGCGCGGCCAGCCCTTGCGCTTGCCGAGCAGCAGCGCGAGCGCGAGGCCCGCGGCACCGGCGTCGATGTGGACGACCGTCCCACCGGCGAAGTCGATCGGCGTGGACAGGATCGTCGAGATCTTGCCGCCGACCCCGAGGAAGCCGCCGCCCCAGACCATGTGGGCCATCGGGAAGTAGACGATGGTCGACCAGATCACCGAGAAGGTGATCCACGCGCCGAACTTCATGCGGTCGGCGATCGCACCGGTGATCAGGGCCACCGTGATGACCGCGAAGGTGGCCTGGAACGCCACCACGGCGAAGGCGGGCACGCCGCTCGAGAACAGCGGGCTCGCGGCGTCGGTCAGACCCTGCATCCCGAAGAACTGGAAGGGGTTGCCGAAGAACTGGTTGATCCCCGTGACGTCGGTCCCGAAGGACATCGAGTAGCCCCACAGCAACCAGACGAAGCCCACGATCCCCACTGCGATGTAGTTCATCATCAGCATGTTGAGGACGGACCTGCCCCGGACCATCCCGCCGTAGAAGAACGCCAGGGCGGGGACCGTCATCATGAGGACGATCACTGCCGACGTCAGCATCCAGGCGGTGTTGCCGGAGTTCAGCTGAAAATCTGCCATCAGCATCCGGAGTACCCGTTTCTCCCGTCGCCAGCCGGGTGGCTGGACACGGGTCCAACCGTGGACGAGGCGGGTTTCCCTCCGACGCCGCTGGTGTTACGCCGGCATCACGGACGGCCTCACCAGGTAAACATCGTGTGTCCGGGCGCCTGTCTTCTCACCCACCGAGAAGACCGTCCACGAATGCCTCCGGCTCGAACGGCGCCAGGTCGTCCGGCCCCTCGCCCAGGCCGACGAGCTTGACGGGCACCCCGAGCTCGCGCTGCACCGCCACCACGATGCCGCCCTTCGCGGTGCCGTCCAGCTTGGTCAGCACGATCCCCGTGACGCCCGCGACCTCGGCGAACACCCGCGCCTGGACCAGGCCGTTCTGACCCGTCGTGGCGTCCAGCACCAGGAGCACCTCGGACAGCGGCGCCTCCCGCTGGATCACGCGCGTGATCTTGCCGAGCTCGTCCATCAGGCCGGCCTTGTTCTGCAACCGCCCGGCGGTGTCCACCAGCACGACGTCGACACCCTCGGTCCGGCCCGCCCGTACGGCGTCGAACGCGACAGCGGCGGGGTCGCCACCCTCGCGGTCCGCCCGCACCGTCCGGACGCCCACGCGGGCACCCCAGGTGGCCAGCTGGTCCGCGGCCGCGGCGCGGAACGTGTCCGCGGCGCCGAGCAGCACGGTGCGGTCCTGCGCGACGAGCACACGCGCCAGCTTGCCGACCGTGGTCGTCTTCCCCGTGCCGTTCACGCCGACGACGAGCACCACGGCGGGCACCGCCGACCCGTCGGCGCCGGCGCCGGGCCCGGTGTGCAGGCTGCGGTCCAGCGTCGGGTCGACGATCGCCAGCAGCTGCTCGCGCAGCAGTGCCCGCGCCTGCGCGGCGTCCTGGAGGCCCTCGACCCGCACCCGCGTGCGCAGGGCGTCGATCAGCTCGGTGGTGGGTCCCGCGCCGACGTCGGCGAGGAGCAGGGTCTCCTCGAGCTCGTCCCAGTCGTCCTCGGTCAGCCGGTCCTTGGACAGGACGGCCAGCAGCCTGGCCCCGAACGGCGACCCGGACCGGGCGAGCCGGTCGCGCAGCCGGACCAGGCGGCCGGCGGCCGGGGCGGGGACCTCGACGGCCGGCGCGGCAGCGGCCTCCTCGACCGGCGCGGGCGCCTCGACGGGAGCGGCCGGCGGTGCACCGAGCTGCGGCTCGGCGGGGGGCGCGGTGGGCGTCGGCGGGGCGGGGAGCGTGGGGGTGGTCGTGTCCTCGCCGCCGCGACGGCGGCGCACGAGCACCGTCGACAGGGCGACGACCACGGCCAGCGGGACGCCGCCGGCCAGCAACCAGGTGAGCAGCTCGTGAGTCACCGGGACAGTCTGTCGGTGCGGGGCGGCCCGGGGCGAGCCGGTCGGTCAGCGAGCGGCGAGCACCCCGTGCTCCGCGTCGTCGTCGAGCCGGTCGGCGTCCCGGCCCGGCAGCACGCGCGCCGCCACCTCACGGGCGTGCAGCAGGGGCTCGGTCAGCTCGTCGACGGAGATGTACCCGCCGCCGCGCTCCACGTTGGCCGCGAGCATCTCGCTCAGCGACACGTCCATCGGCTCGACGGCGGCGGCCCGGGCTGCCGCGAGCTGTTCGGCATCAGGGTGGCGCCGGGCGCGCAGCCCGCGGCGGAAGGCCTGCAGCGGCGACTCGGCGTCGCGGGAGTCTCCCGGCGACGCCTCCACCAGGACGACGACGGTGACGAGGAGCGCGACGACGACGAGGATCACTGCGGCCATGCCTCTAGTCTCCGGTCACCGGCCGGGTCGGGACCGCGGACGTGGCGCATCCCACCGTCCTGGTCACAGAACCTCCACACGGGCTGTCCGACGCGTCGCGGCACCGAGCCGCCGTCCCGCGCATCAGGCGGGGACGTCCTCGCGCAACCGCTGGCTGATCACGGTGGTGACGCCGTCGTCCCGCATCGTGACGCCGTACAGGGCGTCCGCGATCTCCATCGTCCGCTTCTGGTGGGTGACCACCAGCAGCTGGGAGTCGGCCTGCAGCTCGCGCAGCACCTCCAGCAGCCGGCCGAGGTTGGCGTCGTCGAGCGCCGCCTCCACCTCGTCCATCACGTAGAACGGGCTCGGCCGCGCCTTGAAGATCGCCACCAGCAGCGCCACCGCCGTCAGCGACCGCTCACCGCCGGACAGCAGCGAGAGCCGCTTGACCTTCTTGCCGGCCGGCCGCGCCTCGACCTCGACGCCCGTGCTCAGCATGTCCGCCGGGTCGGTCAGGACCAGCCGCCCCTCGCCACCCGGGAACAGGCGCGGGAACACCTGCTCGAAGGCTGCTGCCGTGTCCGCATAGGCCTCCGCGAACACCTGCTCCACGCGCTCGTCGATGTCCCGCACGATCTGCAGCAGGTCCGCCCGGGACGACTTCAGGTCCGCCAGCTGCTCGGTGAGGAAGCGGTGCCGCTCCTCCAGCGCCGCGTACTCCTCGAGCGCCAGCGGGTTGACCCGGCCGAGCAGCGCCAGCGCCCGCTCGGCGGCGCGCAGCCGCTTCTCCTGCTGCTCGCGCACGTACGGGACGGACTGCGGCGCCTCGGGGTCAGGCTCGACCCCGGGCGCGAGGACCACCGGGACCGGCCGGTGCGGCCCGTACTCGTCGACGAGCACCTCGGGGTCGACGCCCAGCTCCTCGACCGACCGCTGGGCGAGGGCCTCGACGCGCAACCGCTGCTGCGTGCGGGCCACCTCGTCCCGGTGCGCGACGTCGGTGAGCTCCGCCAGCTGCGCGGTGAGCGTCTCGACCCTGGCCCGGGCAGCCGCCAGCTCCAGCTCGCGCTCGGCCCGTGCGGCCTCGGCCGCGTCCCGCTCGTCGGACGCCCGGCGCAGCGAGACGTCCAGCACCGCGAGCGCGTGCCGGGCACCCTCGTGCACCGCCGCCGCCACCGCCGACTGGTGCGCCCTGGACCGCTCGCGCTCGGCCGCGCGCTCGCGCGCGACCCGCTCGGCGGCCGCCGCCCGCTCGAGCGAGTCCGCCCGGCCCGCCAGGGCGCGGGCCCGCTCCTCCGCTGTCCGCAGCGTCAGCCGGGCGTCGGTCTCGCGGCCGCGGGCCGCCGTCGCGAGCGCCGCGGTCCGGTCCCGCTCGACCGTCCGCTCCGCGACGGCATCGGCGCCGTCGGCCGGCTCGTCCTGGGCTGCGGCGAGCCGTTCCGTCAGCTCGGCGAGCGCCTCCGAGTCCTCGCGCAGCGTGCGCTGCGCGGCGTCGAGCGACTGCTGCACGCGGTCCGCCTCGGCGCGCGCGGACCGCGCCGTCGAGCCCAGGGTGGCGAGCTGCTCGGCGACCGCAGCGAGAGCCGCGTCCGACTCGTTCAGCCTGTCGAGCGTCTCCTCATGACGACGCCGAGCCGCAGCGAGCTGCTCTCGGGCGCCGGTCAGCTCGAACCGGAGCCGCTCGGCCTGCGCCTGGGCCTCCTGCGCGCCGGTGCGCGCCTGGTCGAGGGCGGCCTGCAGGTGCAGCGCACTGGGCGCCTCCGCCGACCCGCCGGAGGCGTGGTGGGCGGAGAGCAGGTCCCCGGCGCGGGTGGCGACGACGAGGTCGGGCCGCGCCGCGAGCACGGCGCGGGCGATGGCGAGGTCGTCGACGACGACCACCCCGGCCAGCGCCGCCGTCACCGCGTCCCGGACCGCCGGCGGGCATCGCACCAGGTCGACGGCGCGGTCCGCACCGGCCGGCAGCGGTCCCGCGGCCGCGTCGAGGGTCCCGTCGGCACCGACGGCACCCCCCACCAGCAGCCCGGCCCGCCCCGCGTCCTGCTCGCGCAGGTAACGGATCGCGTCGACCGCCGAGTCCACGCCGTCCACCGCCACCGCGTCCGCCAGCGGGCCGAGCGCGGCCACCACCGCCTCCTCGTCCCGCGGCTCGACCGACAGCAGCGCGGCCACGGAGCCGATCGTGCCGCCCAGCCCGTCAGCCGCCAGCAGCGCGCCGGCACCGTCCTTGCGCGACAGGCTGAGCTCGAGGGTCTCGGCACGCGCCTTCAGCGAGGCCCGTTCACGCTCCGCCTCCCCCAGCCGCTCGGTCAGCCCGGAGACACGCTCGGTGGCGGTCTCGACCGCGGCGACCGCGTTCTCGTGGGCGGCGTCGAGGCCCTCCTCGCCCTCCTCCGCGCCGGCCACCTGCCCCTCGAGGGCGGCGAACTGCGTCGTCGCCTCCTCGGCGCGGCGCTGCGCCGCGGCGTGCGCGCCCCGCAGCCGGCCGATCTCCTCACCCGTGGCCTCGACCCGGCTACGCCGGGCCGCGACCTGACCGGCCAGCCGGGCGACGCCCTCGCGGCGGTCCGCCGCGGCGCGCAGCACGGAGGCGAGCGCCTTCTCGGCCTCCGTCGCGATGCTCTCGGCCTCCTGCCGGGCCGTCACCGCACCCTCGAGCCCGGCGCGGGCCAGCTGCACCTCGGTGCCGAGCTCGGCCTCGGCTGCCCGCACCCGGGCCGCCTGCGCCACCAGGTCGTCCGGGTCCTGGCCCCCGGACCGTTCAGGCGCCGCGGCGCCGAGCAGCCGCACGCGGTCCGCAGCCAACGAGGCCGTCCCCCGCAGCCGCTCCCGCAGTGCCGACAGCCGGTACCAGAGCTCACCGGCCTCCGTCACAGCCGGTGCGGCCTCGGCCGCCGCCCGCTCGAGTCCGGCCAGGTGGTCCCGGGTCGCCGCGAGCTCCGTGCCGACCTCGTCCCGGCGCGCCAGCAGCGCCGACTCGTCGGCCGTCTCCTGCTCCAGCGCAGCGGTGAGCTGGGCGAGGTCGTCGGCCAGCAGGCGCGCCCGTGCGTCGCGCGCGTCGGTCTGCACGACCGCAGCCTTGCGGGCGACCTCCGCCTGCCGGCCGAGCGGTCCGAGCTGACGCCGGATCTCCGTGGTGAGGTCGCCCAGCCGGGTCAGGTTGGCCTGCATCGCGTCGAGCTTGCGCAGCGCCTTCTCCTTGCGCCGACGGTGCTTGAGCACCCCGGCGGCCTCCTCGATGAAGCCGCGGCGCTCCTCGGGCGTCGCGCGCAGCACCGTGTCGAGCCTGCCCTGGCCGACGATCACGTGCATCTCGCGGCCCATGCCGGTGTCCGAGAGCAGCTCCTGGATGTCGAGCAGCCGGCACGAGCGGCCGTTGATCGCGTACTCCGAGCCGCCGTTGCGGAACAGGGTGCGGGAGATCGACACCTCGGTGTAGTCGATCGGCAGCGCACCGTCGGCGTTGTCGATGGTCAGCGACACCTCGGCCCGGCCCAGCGGCGGCCGGCCGGCGGTGCCGGCGAAGATGACGTCCTCCATGGTGCCGCCGCGCAACGACTTGGCGCCCTGCTCGCCCATCACCCAGGCGAGGGCGTCCCCCACGTTGGACTTGCCGGAGCCGTTGGGCCCCACCACGCACGTGATGCCCGGCTCGAAGCTCAGCGTCGTCGCCGAGGCGAACGACTTGAAGCCCCGCAGCGTGAGCGTCTTCAGGTGCACGGGGGCAGCCTACGGGCGAGGACGGCGCCCGCCGCGGAGGCGGCGGCGCCCCTCACGGGTGCGGGAACCAGAGCGCGATCTCGCGGGCGGCCGACTCCGGGGAGTCCGAGCCGTGCACGATGTTCTGGATGGCCGAGGTGCCCCAGTCGCGGGCGAGGTCGCCCCGGATCGTGCCGGGGGCGGCGGCGGTCGGGTCGGTGGCGCCGGCCAGCGAGCGGAAGCCCTCGATCACCTTGTGCCCCTCGGCCACCACCGCGAGCAGCGGCCCGGACGTCATGAACTCGACCAACGAGGGCAGCCACGACTTGCCGAGGTGCTCGGCGTAGTGCTGCTCCAGCAGGGCTGCGTCCGCGACGCGCAGCTGCGCCGCTGCGAGCGTGTAGCCCTTGGCCTCGATGCGGCGCAGCACCTCGCCGACCAGGCCGCGGCTGACGCCGTCGGGCTTGACGAGGACAAGGGTGCGCTGCAGCGAGGGTGCGTCGGCCATGGCCGAAACCCTAGTGCCGACGGCGCGGGCTCTCCGGCTCGACCGCATCGGGGTGGGCCGCGTCGAAGGCGGCCCGTTCGGCGTCGATCCGCAGCCCGAGCCGGAGCGTCGCCACCCAGAGCACCGCGAAGACCCCGCCGACCGCGAACATCATCGGCACCACCATGCCGCACGCCAGCACCGGCACCTGGGCGACGGTGCCTGCCACCGACCCCCACCCGGGCCGCTGCAGGCCCGCGAGCACGAGCAGCAGCAGCGCGAGCCCGCCGCCGACCGCCCAGACCGCCCCGGCGGGGGCCGACCGCAGCCCGAACGCGACGAGCGCGGCGAACAGCACGACGAAGGCCTCGAGAACCAGCATCGTCTGGCCCAGCACGATCCGCGCCGGGCGCTTGCGACGCACGGCGGGCGCGGGGGTGCTCACCGGGTCAGGCTACCGGCGGCGTGCTGACGGACCGGCGCCGGACCGTTCCGGCGGGCGCCCGCCTCACTCCTCGCCGAACTTGTCCTCGAAGAGCCGCACGACGGCGTCCACCGCCTGCCGGGCCTGCGGGCCGCTCCCCTCGAGCATCAGGTCGGTGCCGTTCGCCACCCCCAGCGCCATCAGCTCGAGCACGCTGGCCGCGTCCACACCGCCCAGCCGGACATGCGCATCGAAACCGGCGACCGTGCGGGCGACGATCGCCGCGGGTCGCGCATGCAGGCCGAGCCTGTTGGTCGCCGTGACGGTGCTGCGCACGGCGGCGGGTTCCGCGCCCGGCTCCTCGCCTGCCGGCGGGGCGGGGTGCGGGTGCAGGACGTCCGCGAACGTCGCGACGGCTCCCTCGGCCGCGGCCAGCACACCCTCGACCCCGGCACCGCCCTGCGCCGCCACGGCGGCCGCCACGGCTCCCTCGACGAGGGGCGCGTCGGCCAGCCGCACCCGCTCTGCGACGGGCTCGTCGAGCATCTCGAGCACCGCCTGCGCGGTCATCACCGCTGAGCCCAGGTCGGCGAGCAGCACGGCCGAGCGGCCGTCGGCCGTCGCCTGCTCGAGCGCTGCCTCGATCGCGTCGTAGCTGGTGCCGAGCCCGCCGTCGGGCATGCCGCCTGCCGGCAGCAGCGTGACGTCGGGCGCCATCTGGCCGGCGAGCTCGGCCAGCCCCTCCGCGATGGCCCGCGAGTGCGAGACGAGCACCAGCGCGACGTGCACGCTCACGCGCCGGCCGCGTCCGCCGCCGCCCGCAGCAGCAGCTCGGTCGAGCGGGCGCCCGGGTCGAGGTGGCCGGCGGAGCGCTCGCCCAGGTAGGAGGCCCGGCCCTTGGTGGCGACCAGCGGGATGGTGGACTGCGCACCGACGGACGCGGCGTCGGCGGCCGCCGCCAGCACCGCCTCCGGGGAGCCGCCGTTGTCCGCGACGGCCTCTGCCGCCTCGGCCGCCGGCGTCCACGCGTCGACCATCGTCTTCTCGCCCGTGTGCGCCTTGCCGCGGGCGACGATGCCCTCCAGTGCCGCCTCGATGACGGCCACGACGGCGGCCGAGTCGAGCTCGGGCACCGCCGCAGCCTTCGCGGCGCGCAGGTAGGCGGTGCCGTACAGCGGACCGGCGGCACCGCCCACCGTGGACATCAGCGTGGTGGCGACCAGCTTGAGCACGTCACCGACCTGCTCGGGCGGCGCCTCGAGCGCGTCGAGCTTGGCGACGACGGCCGTGAACCCGCGGTACATGTTCTCGCCGTGGTCGCCGTCACCGATCTGCCGGTCGAGCTCGATGAGCTCCTCCCGGTGCTCGGTGACCACCCGCGCCGACCGGCGCACCCAGTCCACGGCCCATGCCACGTCCAGACTCATCTCGCGCTCCCTGGCTCGATCGACCCGTCCGTCACAGCCGGCGCCGCCGCGCCGACGTCACCAGCGCAGTGCAGCGGTGTGCACCGGGGCGTCCCACAGCGCCGTGAGCTCGTCGTCCAGCCGCAGCACGGTCACCGACGCGCCCTGCATCTCCAGGGAGGTCACGTAGTTGCCGACCAGCGAGCGGACCACGTCGACCCCACGCTCGCCGAGCAGCGCCCGCGCCCGACGATAGACGACGTACAGCTCGGACAGCGGGGTGCCGCCCATGCCGTTGACTAACAGGAGCACCTTCTCGCCGGGGGCGAGCTTGAGGTCGTCGGCCACGGGGGTGAGCAGCATCTCGGTGATGTCGTCCGCCTTGGCCATCGGGATCCGACGTCGCCCGGGCTCACCGTGGATGCCGATGCCGATCTCGATCTCGTCCTCGGGCAGGTCGAAGCTCGGCTTGCCGGCGTGCGGGACGGTGCAGGCGGTCAGCGCGACGCCCATCGACCGGACGTTGGCGATCACCTTCTCCGCGACCGCCACCACCGCGTCGAGGTCGTCACCACGTTCCGCGGCGGCCCCGGCGATCTTCTCCACGCACACCGTGCCGGCGACGCCGCGCCGTCCCGCTGTGTAGAGCGAGTCCTCGACGGCCACGTCGTCGTTGACCACCACGGAGCGGACCGTGACGCCCTCGGCGTCGGCCAGCTCGGCGGCCGTCTCGAAGTTGAGCACGTCACCCGTGTAGTTCTTCACGATCGCGAGCACGCCTGCTCCGCCGTCGGCCGCCTGGATCGCGGGCGCGACCTGGTCGGGGGTGGGCGAGGTGAACACGGCGCCCGGCACGGCGGCGTCGAGCATGCCCAGGCCGACGAACCCCGCGTGCAGCGGCTCGTGCCCGCTGCCGCCGCCGCTGACCAGCCCGACCTTGCCCTGCACGGCGCCGCCGGCACGGGTGACGAAGATCGGGTCGGTGTGCACGACGACGACGTCGGCGTGCGCCAGACCGAAACCTTCCACGGACTCTGCGACGACGTGCTCGGGGTCGTTGATGAGCTTCTTCACTGGGCGACCTGCCTTCCTCGGTGGGCGGCTGTGCCCGCCCCGGGAGGTCACGTCGATCGGCGTCGACCGGCCCGGGACACGGCGATCGGGACGCCGGCGTCCCGATGAGGTTCACCCTCGCCCGGCCCCTAGCCGGACGCAAGTGCGCTGCTGCTGCACGTTCGTGCAGGCCTCTACGGACGACCCAGCAGCACACGCGCCTCGGCGACCAGCAGCAACGAACCGGTGACCAGCACGCCCGAGCCGTGCCCGGCCTCGCTCTCGGCGCGCTCGACCGCGAGCGCGAGCGCCTGGTCCAGCCGCTCCGCGACGTGCACCCGGTCCTCGCCGAACACCTCGTACGCGAGGTCCGCGAGGTCCGCGACGTCCATCGCGCGCGCCGACGCGGCGTGGGTGACGACGATCTCGTCCAGCACCGGCTCGAGCAGGCCCAGCATCGCCTCCGGGTCCTTGTCCGCCATCACGCCCACCACGCCGACCATCCGCTCGAAGACGAACGCCTCCCGCAGCCCGGCGACCAGCGCCTCCATACCGGCCGGGTTGTGCGCACCGTCCACCAGGACCGTCGGGCTGGTGCGCACGATCTCCAGGCGGCCGGGCGAGGACATGTCCTCGAACGCGGCGCCCACGAGGTCGCCGCCCAGGGCGGCACCGCCGGTGAGCAGCGCCTCGGTGGCGGCCAGCGCCAGCAGCGCATTGTGCGCCTGGTGCTCGCCGTGCAGCGGGAGGAACACGTCGGTGTAGACGCCGCCGAGCCCGCGCAGGCTCAGCAGCTGACCGCCGACGGCCACCTGCCGCTCGAGCACCTCGATCTCCTCGCCCTCGCGCACCAGCCGGGCTCCGTGCTCGGCCGCCGCGGCGACGATCACCGCCTCGGCGGGCTCGGCCTGGCGGGCGACCACCACCGTGCCGCCGTCCTTGACGATGCCGGCCTTCTGGGCGGCGATCTCGGCGAGGGTGTGACCCAGGTACCGCTCGTGGTCCATCGCCACCGGCGTGATGACCTGCACCTGCGAGTGCACCACGTTGGTGGAGTCCCACAGGCCGCCCATGCCGACCTCGATCACCGCGACGTCCACCGGCGCGTCGGCGAACGCCGCGAACGCCATCACGGTGAACACCTCGAAGAACGACAGGGGCGGCCCGCCGGCCTCCGTCGACCGGCGGTCGACCAGCTCGACGTACGGCGCCACGTCGTTCCACACCGCCACGAACTGCTCGTCGCTGATCGGCTCGCCGTCGATCGCGATCCGCTCGTTCACGCGGGTCAGGTGCGGCGAGGTGAACCGGCCGGTGCGCAGGCCGTGCTCGCGCAGCAGCCGCTCGATCATCCGCGTGGTGGACGTCTTGCCGTTCGTGCCGGTGACGTGCACCACCCGGTACGCGTCCTGCGGGTCGCCGAGCAGCTCGCACACCTGCCGGACCCGGTCGAGAGTCGGGTCGATCTCGTGCTCGGGGGCACGGGCGACGATCGCGGCGTAGATGCGGTCCGCCTCCTGACGTGCGGCGCGGGCCTCCTCGGCACGACGGTGGTCGGCCCCGGCGGCCGGACGCCGGCTCATGCGCCCACCTTGGCGACCTGGATCGCCATCTCGTCGCCGGTGACCACGTCCACGGACACGGCGAGCGTCTCGCGCGCGACGAAGTCGCGGTGCGCCGCCACCGCCGCGACCTGGGTGGCCGGCACCTGCAGGTGCAGGTCGATGCGGTCGCTGACGCGCAGACCGGCGGCCTTGCGGGCGTCCTGGACGGCTCGTACGACGTCGCGGGCGTAGCCCTCGGCGAGCAGCGCGTCGTCGAGCGCGAGGTCGAGCACGACGAAGCCGCCACCCCCGGGCAGCACGGCGGCGGCGACGTCCCGGCCCACCTCCCCGTCCACCACGGTGGTCAGCTCGTACTCCGCGGGCAGCAGCGGCACGTCCGTGCCGTCGTCCAGCGTCACCACCACGCCGTCGTCCGCCACCCGCCACGACCCGGCCTTCGCCGCGCGGATCGCCGCCTGAACCCCCCGGCCGAGCCGCGGGCCGGCGGCCCGGGCGTTCACCGCGAGCCGCTGGGTGATGCCGAACCGGCGCGCGGCGTCCTCGTCGTCGGCCACCAGGTCCACGTGCTTGACGTTGAGCTCGGCCGCCACCAGGTCGACGTACGGCGCCGCAGCGGCCGGGTCCGCGACCGCGACGGTCAGCGAGCGCAGCGGCTGCCGGACGCGCAGCTGGTGCGCCTTGCGCAGGCCCAGCGCGGTGGACACGGCCGAGCGCACCTGGTCCACGACCGCGGCGAGGTTCTCGTCGGCCCCGTGACCTCCGGGAACCTGCGACGGCCAGTCGGTCAGGTGCACCGACCGCTCCCCCGTCAGCCCGCGCCACACCTCCTCCGCGACCATCGGCGCGAGCGGCGCCATCACGCGGCACAGCACCTCGAGGGCGGTCCACAGCGTGTCGAACGCGTCGCGGTCCTCCGCCCAGAACCGGTCCCGCTGGGTGCGGACGTACCAGTTGGTCAGCACGTCCAGGTGCTCGCGCACCAGCGCGCACGCCGTGCCGATGTCGTAGGCGTCCAGCGCCGTGGTGGCGGCCGTCACCAGCTCGCCCGTGCGGGCCAGCAGGTACCGGTCCATCACCGGCAGGCCGGCCACCCGCTCGTCGTCCACGGCCCTGGCGCGGTAGCCCCGGCCCTCGTCGGCCGCGCCCGCGTACAGGCTGAAGAAGTAGTACGTGCTCCACAGGGGCAGCACCACCTGCCGGACGGCCTCGCGGATGTTCTCCTCGGCCACCACCAGGTTGCCGCCTCGCAGCACCGGCGAGCTCATCAGCGACCAGCGCACGGCGTCCGAGCCGTAGGTGTCGAACATCTGCATCGGGTCCGGGAAGTTGCGCAGCGACTTGGAGGCCTTGCGGCCGTCGTCGCCCAGCACGATGCCGTGGCAGATCACCGACGTGAACGCCGGTCGGTCGAACAGCGCCGTGGCCAGCACGTGCAGCACGTAGAACCAGCCGCGGGTCTGCCCCACGTACTCGACGATGAAGTCGCCCGGGAAGTGGTGCTCGAACCAGTCGCGGTTCTCGAACGGGTAGTGCACCTGCGCGTAGGGCATCGACCCGGAGTCGAACCAGACGTCGAGCACGTCCGGGATGCGCCGCATGGTCGAGGCGCCCGTCGGATCGTCCGGGTTGGGACGCGTCAGCTCGTCGATGAACGGGCGGTGCAGATCGGGCTCGCCCGACTCGTTGAGCGGCAGCCGGCCGAAGTCGACCTCCAGCTGCGCGAACGAGCCGTACACGTCCACGCGCGGGTACTCGGGGTCGTCGGAGACCCACACCGGGATCGGCGTGCCCCAGTACCGGTTGCGGGACACCGACCAGTCGCGGGCACCCTCCAGCCACTTGCCGAACTGCCCGTCGCGGATGTGCTCCGGGGTCCAGGCGATCTGCTGGTTCAGCTGCACCATCCGGTCGCGGAACTGGCTCACCTTGATGAACCAGGACGAGACGGCCTTGTAGATCAAGGGGTTCCGGCAGCGCCAGCAGTGCGGGTAGGAGTGCACGTAGGACGCCTGGCGCAGCAGCCGGCCGTCCTCGCGCAGCCGCCGGATGATCGGGGAGTTCGCCTCGAACACCTGCTGGCCCTCGAAGTCGGGCACCACGGCGGTGAACTTCCCGCCGTCGTCCACGGACAGCAGCGTGGGGATGCCGGCGGCGTCGCAGGCGCCCTGGTCGACCTCGCCGTAGGCGGGTGCGAGGTGCACGATGCCGGTGCCGTCCTCGGTGGTGACGAAGTCGCCGACCAGCACCTGCCAGGCGTCGGCCGTACCGAAGCGCTCGGTGTCGGCGAAGTAGTCGAACAGGCGCTCGTAGCGCAGGCCGGCCAGCTCGGCACCGGCGAGCTCACGGGTGACGGCCGCCGCCGCGTCGCCGGGCGCCGCGTAGCCGAGGTCCTTCGCGTACCCGGGCAGCAGGTCGCGCGCCATCAGGAAGGGACCGGTCCCCGCGGAGGTACCGGCGGGACCGGCCGGGACGACGACGTAGGCGATCTCGGCGCCCACCGCGAGCGCCTCGTTGGTCGGCAGCGTCCACGGCGTCGTCGTCCACGCGACCGCCCGGACGCCGGCGAGCCCGAGGGCCTCGGCGCGATCCCCCACCAGGGGGAACGTCACCGTCACCGTCTGGTCCTGCCTGTCCTGGTAGACGTCCGCGTCCATGCCCAGCTCGTGGTTGGACAGCGGCGTCTGGTCCCGCCAGCAGTACGGCAGCACGCGGTAGCCGGAGTACGCCAGGCCCTTGTCGTACAGCTGCTTGAACGCCCAGATCACCGACTCCATGAACGTCGGGTCGAGCGTCTTGTAGTCGTGCTCGAAGTCCACCCATCGCGCCTGCCGGGTGACGTAGTCCTCCCACTCGTGGGTGTAGGTGAGCACGGACGCCCGGCACGCGGCGTTGAACGCCGCGATGCCCATCTCGTCGATCTGCGCCTTGTCGGTGATGCCGAGGATCCGCTCGGCCTCCAGCTCCGCCGGCAGCCCGTGCGTGTCCCAGCCGAACCGGCGCTCCACCCGGTGCCCGCGCATGGTCTGGTAGCGCGGCACCAGGTCCTTGACGTACCCGGTCAGCAGGTGGCCGTAGTGCGGCAGGCCGTTGGCGAACGGAGGGCCGTCGTAGAAGACGAACTCGTTGCTGCCGTCGGGACCGGCCTCGCGCGCCTCCACCGAGGCGACGAAGGTGCCGTCGGCCTGCCAGTACGCGAGCACGTCGTGCTCGAGCGCGGGCAGGTCCGGCGAGGCGGGGACGCCCTCCTGCCGGGACGAGGCCTCGGACGCTTGCGTGGGTGACGAAGGACGGTGCAGCGGATACGCCACGGCGAGACTCTCCTGGTTGCACGCACCCGGGCGGGTGCGGACGACTCCTGGCCACGAGGACGACGACGCCCGGACCGGCCGGACGGCACCGCGGTACCACCTCGTTTGCCGGGCCCCGGAGGGTCCGGCCGCTCGCCTGCGGCTGTGACGGGCCTGCCCCGTCCGGTTCTACTGGGGGTCACGGTGCGGCTGCGGCCCTGTTCTTCCGGAGGCTCGCCGGTGATGGCCGGGTCGACGCCTGTGCCCCGAGTGTAGGACAGCGCGCCCGCGCCGGGCCGTCGGCCGAGGCCCGCGCCGGGCTGCGACAATCGTGGGATGACGCCCGCGCCGCTCGTGCTGCTCGACCTCGACGGGACGCTCACCGACTCCGCCCCCGGGATCGTCGCCTCGGCGCGCGCGGCCTACGCCGCGCTCGGCCTGCCGGCACCGGACGGCGCGACCCTGCGCACGTTCGTCGGGCCCCCGATCGTCGACTCCTTCCTGGCGCACGCCGTGCCCGCCGAGCGCATCCCGGAGGCGATCGCCGCCTACCGACGCTTCTTCGTCAGCGGTGGCATGTTCGACAACGCGGTGTTCGACGGCGTGCCGCAGGTGCTCCGGTCGTTGCGCGCCGCCGGTGTCACGCTGCTGGTCGCCACCTCCAAGCCGACCGTGTACGCACGGCCGATCGCCGACCACTTCGGGCTGACCCCGCTCCTCGACGGGGTGTTCGGCGCACCGCCGGACGACGTGCCCTCCTCGAAGGCGACGGTGATCGCCGAAGCCCTCGCGTTCCTCGGCGCCGGCGGGTTCGACCCGGCCCGCACCCTGATGGTCGGCGACCGCGAGCACGACGTCCTGGGGGCGCGGGTGCACGGGATCGACACGCTCGGCGCCGGCTGGGGCTACGCGCGGCCGGGCGAGCTGGAGGACGCGGGTGCGGTCGCCGTCCTCGCCGAGCCGGCCGACCTCGTCGCCGCAGCGGGCGACCGGCTGGGCGTCAGCGCGCGGACGGTGTGACCGGCGGCTGCGCCGACCAGGGGAACGTGATCCAGCGGTCCGTGCGGCGCCAGACGTAGTCCGGGTCCACGACGGACCGCGGCTTGGCATAGAGCACCGCCGTCCGAGCCTGCTCGCAGTGCTCCGCGACCAGGTTCCGGACCAAGGACAGCGTCTCGCCGGTGTCGGCCACGTCGTCGACGACCAGCGCACGCAGCCCGTGCAGCGCGGAGGTGTCCAGCAGCGGCGGCAGCACCGCCGGCGCCGCCAGGCGCTCGTCGACCCCCGTGTAGAACTCGACGTTGAGCGTGCCCACGGCCTTGGTGCCCAGGGCGTAGGCGAGCGCACCGCCCGGCGGCAGCCCGCCGCGCGCCACCGCCACCACGACGTCCGGCCGGAACCCGGAGTCCACCACCGCCTGCGCCAGCTCGCGGACGGCCGTGCCGAACAGCTCCCAGCCCAGCACCTCGCGCACCTCCGGCAGCCCCTGGGCCGGCGCGCTCTCCCCGATCGTCACCGGCACAGGGTAGGGGTCGTGCGCCGCGGCCAGGTCACCTCCCCGCGCGGCCCGGGACGCGGCGAGCGATCCTGAGCCTCATGGACCACACCCTGCGCTCGTCGGCCGTCCGGGCCGGGAACCATCCCGTCATCGAGAACGGTGCACGCCTGGGCTACGCCGCGAGCGGCGTGCTGCACCTGCTGCTGGGCTGGCTGGCGCTGCAGCTCGTCCTGGGCCACGCGGCGACCGCCGACCAGACCGGGGCCCTCGGGGCGCTCGCTGCGACCGCGGTCGGGAAGGCGCTGCTCTGGGTGCTGCTGATCGGGTTCGTGCTGCTCGGCGTGTGGCAGGTGGCGGAGGTCGCGGCACACGTCGGCAAGGACCGCGTGCGGCCGGCGGCGAAGGCCGCGGTGTACCTCGCGCTGGCCTGGACCACGTTCACCGTGCTGCACGGCTCGGCGACCAGCGGCAACCAGCAGTCGGCCGGCACGGCCGCGTCGCTGATGGCGCACCCCGCGGGCCGGCTGCTGGTGGGGGCGATCGGTCTGCTGGTCGTCGGCGTCGGGGTCTACCACGTCGCCAAGGGCTGGCGGAAGACGTTCCTGAGCGACCTGCGCGAGCACCCGAGCGAGTGGGTGTTGCGGGCAGGCCGGCTCGGCTACGTCGCCAAGGGCATCGCGCTCGTCCTGGTCGGCGGGCTCTTCGTGTCCGCCGCCGTCACCGCCGACCCGAGCAAGGCCAAGGGGCTCGACGGTGCGCTGCGCACCCTCCTCGCGCTGCCGCTCGGCCGGGTGCTGCTCGCGCTGGTGGCGGTCGGCCTCGCGGCGTACGGCGTCTACTCATTCGCGCGGGCGCGGTACGCCCGGATCTGACGCGCCGGGGAGGTGCGGGCCCGGTGCGGCGCCGCCCTGGAGCGGCGCCTCGGCAGCGTGCCGGCCGCCCGGCCGTGCCGCAGGTCCGCCCGAGGTGACGGGGGACGTGGTGCGCGGGCCGGACGTCCCCGCCGGGGTCGGCGCCGTGCCGAGCCCGGACCGAAGGCCGGTGGCGAGCCGGCTCCCCGCAGGCTCGGACGCCGCCGAGCCCGTGGTGTCGCGGCGCAGGTACCCGTACGCCAGGCCGGCGCAGACCGCGCCGTTGAGGAAGCCGGCGGCCACGTCCGTCGCGTTGTGCATCCCGCGGTACACCCGCGAGAAGGCGACGGCGAGCGGGACCAGCACGCACACGACGGTCACCAGCACGCGCACCCAGGTGGTGCGGATCCGCTGGGCCAGCAGCGCGACGCTGAGCCACAGGGCGGTGGCGGCCCCGGTGTGGCCGCTGGGGTAGCTGGAGGTGGGCGGCGCCTGGTCCAGGCGCGGGACGTCCGGCCGGGGGCGGCCGACGACCAGCGAGGCGGCCAGGAACACGACCAGCTCGAGCGCCACGGCGATGGCGGGCACCAGCGCGGACCACCACTGCCTGGTGCCCCACCACAGCAGCAGGAACGCGAGCAGGGTGGCGACGGCGATGACGAGGGTGCTGCCGGCCAGGGAGCCGTAGCTGGTGAGGGTGTTCATCGTCGGCGTGCGGCCGTCGGCGAGAGAGCGGCTCAGCGCCTGCTCCGAGGGCACCCCGTGCAGCGGTCCGGTGATCAGGAGACCGAGCCCCAGGACCACCCCGAAGAGGAGCACGGCGGGAAGCGCCGCCCGGACGAGGGCGTCCCGGGCGGCCTGGCCCACTCTCGGCGCGGAACGATCGAGCTCGTACCGGGTCCGGGCGCTCATGACGGGTCCTTCCGGGTCGGTCGCACGTCGGACGAGGCCGGGACCGTCCCGATCTCGCCGGGAGCGGGTGCCGCGGGAGGCCGGCCCAGGTAGCCGAGCGCCGAGCCGGCTGCGACCGCGGCACCGAGCAGGTAGCCCCCGAGCACGTCGGAGGGGAAGTGCGCGCCGAGGAGCACCCGGTCCAGGCCGACGAGCAGCGCCGCCGCGACCGCCAGCACCACGCCGACCGTGCGGCCGCGCTGCCGCAGCAGGGGCTGCAGGAGCACCAGCAGCACGATGGCGGCGACCGTGATGCCGGTCGTGTGCCCGGACGGGAAGCTGTACCCCGGCGCATGGTCGACCGCGTGCTGGACGACCGGCCGCGCTCGGCCCACCAGCACCTTCACCAGGTTGCTGAGACCCCAGCCCAGGAGCACGGTGACGATCGCCCACAGGGCGCGGGGGCCGAGCCTGCGCCGCCGCCACGCCCACAGGCACACCAGTGCCACGGCGGCGTTCACCCACGTCGGCTGGAAGGCCGCCTGCCCGGCGAGCAGCACGGCACGCAGGGTGGCGTGGGTCTGCGCGGCGGGGGTGGCGGCCCGGATCGCGGCCTCGTCGAGCCGGATCACGGCCGGCACGCCGACACGAACCGCGAACCCGAGCACGGCCACCGGGACGCCGAACGCCAGCGACAGCCCGACGGCACGCAGCAGCCGCCGGCGACGGGACCAGGTGGCGCTCATCCCTGCACGGTATGGGCGGCCCACGTGGCCCGCGCGGTGAACGGGCGCGCCCGCCCCGACGTCCACGCGACGTCGATCCCGTCCGTGGACAGGGTGCGACGGGCAGCGGCCCGACCCGGGCCACGACGACGAGGCGACGCCGGTGGCGACGTCCGTCCACGAGGCGACCCGGCTGACCGACCAGCGTGCGCGCGTCGACGTCCGGGTCCGTCCTGCGGGCACGAGTGGTGCACGACACAGGACGTTGGTCCCCGTCCAGGGATATAGTGAACACCGTGTCCAGTAATGCGGAGGTCGGCCGGCCCGGCCGCCCCCGGTCGCAGCAGCGGCGTACCGCGATCCTGCAGGCCGCCGCCGACCTCGCGCTGGCCGGCGGGTCGCTGCCGACGATGGACGCGATCGCCGCCCGCGCCGGCGTGTCCCGCACCACCGTCTACCGGTGGTGGCCCAACGCCGCCGCCGTCCTGGCCGAGGGTCTCCTGGAGCACTTCCACGAGAGCATCGAGTTCGACGACGACCTGCCGGTGCGCGCCGCGCTGACGGCACAGGTCGACGCGCTGGTGCACCTGCTGCGCGACACCTCGGCCGGCATGCTGCTGCGCCAGCTCATGGCTGCCTCGATCACCGAGCACGAGGTCGCCGCCGCGATGCTCGACCAGTGGCTCGAGCCGCGCCGTCGCGCCGCGATCCACCACCTCGAACGAGGCATCGCGACCGGCGTCGTCCGCCCCGGCACCGACACCGGGCTCGTCACCGACACCCTCTTCGCCCCTGCCTACTACCGGTTGATCTGGGGGCACACCGACCTCGGCGACGACCTCGCCGAACAGGTGTGCGCCCTCGTCTGGCCGGCCGTCGCCATGCCCTGACCGCTCCTCCGCACCTCGTCCCCCACCCCCACTCCACGAAGAAGGACACATGGTCACCGTCGCCAAGAACATGGTCGACACGCTCGTCGCGGCCGGCGTCAAGCGCGTCTACGGCATCCCCGGGGACTCGCTCAACGGCTTCACCGACGCGCTGCGCGGCTCCGGGATCGACTGGGTGCACGTGCGCCACGAAGAGGCAGCGGCGTTCGCCGCCGGTGCCGAGGCGGCGCTGACCGGCGAGCTGGCCGTGTGCGTCGGCAGCGCCGGCCCGGGCAACCTGCACCTGATCAACGGCCTGTTCGACGCGCAGCGGTCGGGCGCACCGGTGCTGGCCATCGCGGCGCACATCCCCACCTCGGAGATCGGCAGCGGCTACTTCCAGGAGACCCACCCGCAGGAGCTGTTCCGCGAGTGCTCGGTGTACTCGGAGTACGCGTCCTCGCCGACCCAGATGCCGCGCATCCTGCGCACCGCGATCCAGACCGCGCTGGAGAAGAAGGGCGTGGCCGTCGTCGTCATCCCCGGCGACGTCGCGCTGGCCGACGCGGTGGACGCCACGGTGACCGCCGTGCGCGCGACCCACCCGCGGGTGCTGCCGTCCGCCGCCGAGCTCGAGCAGGCGGCGGCGCTGATCGCCCGGGGCTCGAAGGTGACGATCCTGGCGGGTGCGGGTGCGGAGGGCGCCCACGACCAGGTGGTCGCGCTGGCGGACCGGCTCGGCGCGCCGATCGTGCACACGCTGCGGTCCAAGCAGTTCATCGAGCACGACAACCCGTTCGACGTCGGCATGACCGGTCTGCTCGGCTTCGCCTCCGGCTACCGGGCGCTCGAGGCGTGCGACACCCTGCTGATGCTCGGCACCGACTTCCCGTACCGGCCGTTCCTGCCCGAGAAGGCCACCGTGATCCAGGTGGACGTCCGCGGGGAGCGCCTCGGCCGCCGCGTGCCGCTCGCCCTCGGCCTGACCGGGGACGTCAAGGAGACCGTCGACGCGCTGCTGCCGCTGCTGGCCAGGAAGCCGGACCGTTCGCACCTGGACGACTCCCTGGCCCACTACCGCACCACGCGGACCAAGCTCGACGACCTCGCCACCCCCCGCAAGGGCGACCAGCCGCTGCACCCGCAGTACGTGGCCAAGCTGATCGACGAGATCGCGTCCAAGGACGCCGTGTTCATCCCCGACGTCGGCTCGCCGGTGATCTGGGCCGCCCGCTACCTGACGATGAACGGCGACCGGAAGCTGATCGGCTCGTTCATCCACGGGTCGATGGCCAACGCGCTGCCGCAGGCCGTCGGTGCGCAGGCCGCGTTCCCGGGGCGCCAGGTGGTGGCCATGTCGGGCGACGGCGGGGTGGCGATGCTGCTCGGCGAGCTGCTCACGTTCACCCAGAACAAGCTGCCGGTGAAGATCGTGGTGTTCAACAACTCGTCGCTGAACTTCGTCGAGCTGGAGATGAAGGCGGCCGGGTTCGTCACCAACGCGACCGGGCTGGAGAACCCGAGCCTGGCCGGGATCGCGGCCGCCGCCGGGCTCAAGGCGTTCCGGGTGGAGCGGTCGGCGGACCTGCGGAAGGCGCTGGAGGAGGCGTTCGCCTACGACGGGCCGGCGTTCGTCGACGTGGTCACCGAGCGGCAGGAGCTGACCATCCCGCCGTCGATCAAGCTCGACCAGGCCAAGGGCTTCGCGCTGTACGCGCTGCGCACCCTGCTGTCCGGCCGCGGCGACGAGCTGCTCGACCTCGGGCGGGCCAACCTGCGCCAGGTGTTCTGAGCCGGCCCGACCCGCAGGACGGCCCCGCAGCGACCACCGCTGCGGGGCCGTTCCGCTCCGACGTCAGACGCCGGTGCGCGCGGTCGTCGTGTTGTTGGCCTGCGCCCGCGGGCGCACGACGAGCAGGTCGACGTTCACGTGCTCCGGCCGGGACAGGCTCCACGCGATCGCGTCGGCGATGTCCTCGGCCACGAGCG
>DAIDJQ010000161.1 GCA_027451305.1 Cellulomonas sp. | reverse complement strand
CGCGAGCAGCGCTGCGACGTCCTCGGCGAACGGGAAGCTGCGCGGGGTGTACCCGCACAGCGGGTCCTCCGCGTACGGGTCGCCGCTCGTCGCGTAGGCCCGGGACCGGGAGCCGCCGCAGACCCGGCCGAACTCGCAGTCACCGCAGCGACCGCCCAGCCGGGTCTCGTCGCGCAGGCCGGTGAACAGGGGGGACGTGCGGTAGATGTCCGGCAGCGACTGCTGGCGCACGTCGCCCGCGGGCATCGGGAGGAAGCCCGACGGGTGCACTGTGCCGACGTGCGAGACGAAGACGAACCCGTACCCGGCGTTCACGTTCACCGGGGGCCGGCGGTTGCGCACCGCGTCGCCCCAGCCGAACGCCGCCGTCCGCTCGGTCAGCTCGGCGTACAGCTCGCCGAGCCCGAGCGCCTCGACGTGGTCCACCCCGCGCTCCTCGAGCACGTGCCGCTGCAGGTTGACCCGGCGGAAGTGGTGGCCCTCGGTCGTCTTGACCGGCACGAACGGACCGAGGTCGTACAGGTAGTTCATGACGTCCTCGGCCTGCTGCGGGCTGAGCACCCCGAGGTCCGTGCCACGGCCCATCGGCACCAGCATGAAGGCGCTCCACGTCATGGCGCCGTGCTCGCGCACCAGGGCCGCCAGCTCGGGCAGCTCGTGCACCGTGCGGCTCGACATGGTCGAGTTGACCTGCACCTTGAGGCCGAGCTCGCGGGCCATCTCCCAGGCGGCGACGGTGCGGTCGAAGGTGCCGGGCACCCGGCGGAACCCGTCGTGCACCGCAGCCGTGGCACCGTCGAGCGACAGCGACATCGCGGTGACGCCGGCCTCCTGGAGGCCGACGAGGGCCGTGCGGTCCAGCTTGGCCGTGCCGGACGGGGAGACCGCCATCGACAGGCCCAGCTCGCGGCCGCGGCGCACCAGCTCGAACAGGTCGGGGCGCTCGAAGCAGTCGCCGCCGGTGATGATGAAGATCGGCGACGGCTTGCCGAAGGACGCCACCTGACGCATCAGCTCGGTGGCCTCCTCGGTGTCCAGCTCGCGCGGGTCCCGCGCGGGGTGCGCCTCCGCGCGGCAGTGCACGCAGGACAGCGCGCAGGCACGCGTCGCCTCCCAGATCACCAGCAGAGGGCGATCGGCAGGGTCGTGCCGGACCGTACGGACTACGCGGGAGCCAGCCATGTTCGGCAGGCTCGCACCAGGTCCGAACGGGTGACCAGGACCAAAGGCCCGGGCTTTCACGACGAGCCGTCGGCTCCTGCCGTCGGCCCGCAGGCGCGGGCGGAGGGTGCCACCGTCAGGCGGTCGCCAGGGTCGAGGCGAGCAGCGCGGCGCGCTGCGGCACCGAGGCGATGAGGACGTGCTCGTGCGCGGCGTGGGCCCCGCCGCCGACCGGGCCGAAGCCGTCCAGCGACGGGATGCCGGCGGCACCCGAGAGGTTGGTGTCCGCCGCGCCGGCCGCCGGCCGGCCGACCACGTCCTGACCCACGGCGTGCCCGGCCTCGGCCACGGCCGTCAGCAGGCGCTCGGTCGCCGTGCTCGGTCCCCAGGCCGGCCGGCGGGACACCACCCGGGGCACCACCACGGCCCCGTCGCGCAGCGGCTGGAGCGCAGCGAGGCGGTCCAGCACCGCACGCTCGGTGGCACCGTCGACGAACCGCAGGCCCACCTGCGCCTCGGCCGCGTCCGGCACCACGTTGGTGCGGCCGCCACCGCTGACGGTCCCGACGTTCACCAGGACGTCCGGGTGCTCGGCCGCCACCGCGCGGAGCACCAGCAGCTGGTCCACCAGCTCGTCGATCGCGTTGACTCCCGCCTCGGGGTCCAGGGCGGCGTGCGACGCGCGGCCGGTCACCTGCACCTGCCAGCGCGTGGAGCCGCGCCGGCTCGTCTTGAGGGCGCCGTCGCGGTGCGGGGGCTCGAGGCCGAGGGCGTACGCGACGCGACCGGCCTCGGCCGTGACCAGGTGGCCCGAGCTCGGCGAGCCGATCTCCTCGTCGGGCGTGAGCAGCAGCCGGACCGGACGCGCCGGGGCGCCGGCCACGGCCAGGGCGGCCCAGGCGGCGAGCACCACGACGAGGCCGCCCTTCATGTCGTAGACGCCGGGCCCGTGCAGCAGGTCGCCCTCGGTGTGCAGCGGCACGGTGCCGGCCAGCGAGCCGACCGGGTGGACCGTGTCGAGGTGGCCCAGCACCAGGGCGGGACGCAGGTCCGCGCGGTCGCCGGCTCCGGGGTGCTCCACGAGCAGGGCGTCGCCGTGCGGAAGAGGCAGGCGGTGCGCGGTGGCGCCGAGGGCGGCGACGTCGGCCGCCACCACCTCGGCGAAGGCGTCGATCGCGTCCCGGTCGCCGGTGGGCGTCTCCAGCTGGGCGTAGGTGATCAGCCGGGCGAGGTCGTCGTCGGCCGACGCGAGGGTCGCGTTGCGAAGGGCGGCGCCGAGATCCGTGGTCATAGATAGGAAACGTATGCCAGTCCAGATGACGTAGCAACGAGCGTGTTCAGTGGAAAGAACGCGACGTATGATCACCCGCAGACCAGCCGCCACCGCCGTCGGCCGACACCCCGCACGGCGGTGCCGCGCGGTGGACGACCCAGGACGGTGAGTGCGGTGTCAGCAGGGACGACGGGACAGGCGGGGCGGCCCGACGAGACGGGCCGGCCGGTGCAGGCGGGGCCGGGCGCGACGACGGTCGACGACGACCTGCTGGTCACCGGCATGTCCGACCCGGCCCTGCTGCAGGAGGCCGCGCAGCTGTACCGGGAGGTGTTCGGGTACACCGACCCCGCGCACGGCGTGAACCCCCGGCTGCTGTCGGCGCTCGCGGCGAACGGCGGGTCGGTGGTCGGCGTGCTGACGCCGGAGGGGCACCTGGTCGCGTTCGCCTACGGCTTCCCCGGCGTGGACCGCGACGGGACGGCGTACCACTACTCGCAGGCGGCGGTGGTGCACGGCTCCGCTCAGGGGCAGGGGCTGGGCCGGCGGCTCAAGCGGGAGCAGGCGCGGATCGCGCTCGAGCACGGCGCACGCCACATGCGCTGGGCGTACGACCCGGCGATCGCCCGCAACGCGCACTTCAACCTCGACGTGCTCGGCGCGCGGGCACGCTGGTTCCACCCCGACTTCTACGGGCCGGAGTCCGACCGCCTGGTGGTCGAGTGGGACATCACCGACACCACGCCGACCACTGCCGGGGTGGGCCACACCGACCCGCCACCGCCGCAGGTGTCGCCCGAGGGCCGGCACTGGGGGGTCCCCGTGCAAGGGGACGGCTCCGTCTACCTGCCCCTCCCGGCGCGGATCGGCGAGCTGACGGACGCCGACCCGGTGGTCGCGGCCGTGGTCCGGGGCCGGCTGCGCGACGCGCTGCCGGCACTGTTCGCCGACGGCCTCGTCGCGGTGTCCTGCCGGCGGCTCGACACCGCCACCTCGGTGTACCGGTTCGTGCCGGACGTGCCGTGAACGCCCCGACGCAGGTGGTGGCGGATCGCCGGCAGCCGGTTCGGGTGGGTGATGCGGCTGCGGGCCGGCCGGCGGTGGACGGGCGGGCGGGCGACCACGGTCCGGACAGCCCCGACGAGCGGTTCGCGCAGCGCCTGGCCGGGCGACCGTCGGCCGAGGTGCTGACCCGCCGGGTGGTCGCGCAGGAGACCGCGCACCTGCCGGTCGCGCTCGCGGCCGTGGTCGAGTCCGGCGCGCTGCCCCGGGCCGCCGCACTCGTGGTCGCCGCCCGGCGCCGCTACGTCACCGGCACCGCGAAGTCCCTCGCGTACGCCACGCTGCTCGCGTCCGACCTGTCCGTCGGCCTGTCCCACGTGCACCTGGTGGACGACGCGACGGTCCGGGCACTCGACGTGCTGGCCGAGGTGGGGCCGGCCGACGTGCTGGTCGCGTACTCGTTCCGGCGGTACCGGCGCGAGACCGTGGCGCTGGCCAGGGCGTTCGTCGCCGCGGGCGGCACGCTGGTCGCGGTGACCGACGACGAGGACGCGCCGCTCGCCGCGATCGCGCACCAGAGCGTCGTGGTGACCACCGACTCCGCCTCGTTCGCCGACTCCCCGACCGCCGTCGTCGCCGTCTCGCACCTGCTCGCCACGCTGGCCGCGGCCTCTGCCAAGGGCGCCCGCCGCCGGATCGCCGCCCGCGACGAGCTCGCCGCCGAGCTCGACCTCTACCTGTAGGAGACCACCCGTGCGAGTCGTCGCCGCCACCCTCCACCTGGTCCGCCTCGACCTGGTGCACGAGTTCCAGACGAGCTCGCACCGCAAGGGCCACCTCGACCACGTCCTGGTGCGGCTGGAGGACGAGTCCGGCGCGGTCGGGTGGGGCGAGATCGCCTCCGCGGCGGCGCCGTACTACAACGCCGAGAACGTGGACACCTGCTGGACGGTCGCGTCGGGGTACCTGCTGCCCGCGCTGCTCGGCGCGACGTGGGAGCACCCGTCGCAGGTGGCGGGCCTGTGGGCACGGGTGCGCGGCAACGAGTTCGCCAAGGCGGGCGTGGACATGGCGGCGTGGACGCTGTGGGCCGGTGTGCAGGGCGTGCCGCTGGCGGCGGCGCTCGGCGGCACGCGGACCGAGGTGGTGGCGGGGGTGTCGCTGGGCATCGAGCCGACGATCGACGAGCTCCTGGTGCAGGTGGCCGTGCACGTGCGGCACGGGTACCCGCGGGTGAAGCTGAAGATCGCGCCCGGCTGGGACGTGGAGCCGGTGCGGGCCGTGCGCGCGGCGTGGCCGGACCTCGACGTGCACGTCGACGCGAACGGCGTCTACACGGAGTCCGCCGAGCACCTCGCCGCGTTGCACGCGCTCGACGCGTACGGCCTGACGATGATCGAGCAGCCGTTCGCGCCGCGGGACCTGCTGGCGCACGCGCGGTTCGCCGCCTCGGTGGACACCCCGATCTGCCTCGACGAGTCGGTGGAGACGCTGGCCGACCTGGCGCTCGCGGTGCACCTGGACGCCGGGCGGGTGCTGAACATCAAGGTGTCCCGGATGGGCGGGCTGACCGCGGCGCTGGCCGCCCACGACGCCGCGGTCGCGGCCGGCTGGCCGGTGTGGTGCGGCGGGATGCACGAGTTCGGCGTGGGCCGGTACGCCAACGTGGCGCTCTCGGCGCTGCCGGGGTTCGTGCTGCCGTCGGACGTGTCGGGGTCGGACAAGTACTACGCCCGGGACGTGGTGGTGCCGCCCGTCGTCGCGCACGCGGGACGGGTCGCCGTGCCGACGACGGCCGGTCTCGGTGCCGAGGTCGACGACGAGCTCCTCGCCGGCGCCACCCTGCGGACCCAGCGGCTGGTCGCCGGCTGACGGCTCGCCCGGTGGTCACCCGTCGGCGTGGCGGCAGGCGACGGTCCGGGCTCGTCGTCGGCCACCGTGCAGATCAGTCGGTGCGGGAGACCAGGTAGTCGTTGAACTGCCTCGTCAGCTCGAGGTCGGCCGGGCGCTCGTGGCCGTCGACGGCTCGCACCGCGACCGCCAGACGGACCGACGACGTCAGCCACAGCGCGTCCGCCGCGCCGACCTCGGCCACCCGGATGTCCCGGAACTCGGTGGTCAGCCCGATGCTGCGGGCGTACTCGAAGATGCCCTGCTGGGTGGTGCCGGGCAGCACGCCCGTGTCCGGCGGGGTGGTCACCAGCTCGTCGCCCAGCCGCAGCACCACGCTCGACGTGGGTCCCTCCAGCACGTACCCGTCCGTGGTGGTGAACAGCACGTCCTCGGCACCGCGACGGGCCGCCTCGCGCAGCGCCGCCTTGTTCACCGCGTAGGACAGCGTCTTGGCGCCCTGCAGCAGCCACGGCGAGGTCTCGGCGACGTCGAGCGGGTAGCCGCGGGACAGCAGCACGATGCCGACGCCCTCGTCGCGCGCCGCGGAGAAGTCCTCGCTGACGTCCAGGAACGCCCAGCCGATCGGCCCCGACCCCGAGTCGTGCTCGTCGCCCCTGGTCAGCACGTACTTCACCGAGGCGTCGGACGCGTCCGGCAGCAGGCTGATGCCCAGCTCGATCGCCGCCCGGTACACGTCCGGGTCGGGTGCCGGCAGGTCGAGCATCGCCGCCGACCGGGCGAACCGCTCCAGGTGCTCGCGGGACGCCTGCACGTGCCCGTCCCGGATCGCGGCGGTCTCGAAGATGCCGTCGCCACGGGTGGCCCCGAGGTTCGTGACGCGCAGCTGCGGAGCGTCCGCGGCCGCGGCCCGGAACGCGGGACCGTCACCGGTCTGCCCGAGTGTGGGTCGGTCGATCATCACCAGAACGCCGGTGCTCATGGCGCGTCCTTCGTCGTGGGGGGCCGTGACGGCCGGTCCGGGCTGCTGCGCAGGACCGGCCGCCACGATATCCAGCCCGTGTGACGGGCGTGTTCCACGGGTCAGGCCGGCGGCATCTCGTGCCCGCCGATGTTCACCATCCAGGCGGTGCCGAACTTGTCCGTGCACATGCCGAAGGTGTCCCCCCACGGCGCCTTCTCCAGCGGCATGGTGATCGTGGCGCCGTCGGACAGGCCGTCCCAGTAGCGACGGAGCTCCGCCTCGTCGGACGGGCCGCCGCTCAGCGAGATCGAGACGGTCGACGCCTCCGGCAGCGCCATCGAGTTCGGGGTGTCGGCGGCCATCAGGGTCAGGCCGGACGGGGTGCTGAGCATCCCGTGCATCACCTTGTCGCCCTCTGCGGGGTCGGGGCTGGCGTGGAGCTCCTCGAAGGTGCTGATGTTCAGGTCCCCGCCGAACACGTCCTTGTAGAACTGCATCGCCTCCCGCGCGTTGTCGCGGAACGAGAGGTAGGGGTTCAGCGTCACCGACATGTCGGGCTCCTCGAGTCATGGGGGCGACGGCCGCCCCCGCTGCCTGGATCGACCGCCGTCTGCGGCCGGTCCCATCGTCGCCCTCACCACCGACATCGTCACCGGACCGCGGTGCCCAGCCGAGATCGGCGACGTCGTCGGCCGCGCCGACCCGGAGCTGCCTCCGGTTGCGACCAGGCCCGGCGGGTGCGGCAATCGACATTGAGTCAGGTGCACCACCGATGGGATGGAGGCGTGCGGTGAGGATCAACCGTTCGTGGATCGTGCTCGCAGGCCTGGCGGCCCTGATGCTGCCGGGCGAGTGGTCGTCGACGACGCCGGAGGAGCCGCTCCCGCCCGAGGAGGAGCGTCGCCGACGCGCCGCCGACCAGGGGGAGGAGTGGACGGGCTCGGTGCCGGAGGACAGCCCCGGCCCGTCGTCCGGCACCGGTCCGCTCGGCGTACCTGCTGAGGGCCCTGACGTGGTCCCGGAGGACAGCCCGGGCCCGCTCTCGGGGACCGTCGGCGGCGTGCCGCTGCCGGAGGACAGGGTCGACGTGCCGGAGGACAGCCCCGGCCCGTGGTCCGGCACGGGGCCGGACGGCGTGCCGCTGCCGGAGGACGGCCCCGAGGTCCCGGAGGACAGCCCGGGCCGCGACTCGGGACGCTGACGGCCTGACGGCCGCAGCCGCTCACGACGGAGGTCCTCCGCCCGACCGGCGGCCTCCGTCGTGAGCGGTGGACCTCAGGAGAGGGTGGCCCGCTCGTACTGCACCGGCCAGCCGGTCTGCTGCCCCGGCGCCACCCGGGCGTCGGCGCCGACGTGCGCCAGCGTCGGCAGGGCGACGCCGAGCTCGGCGGCGGCGTGCAGCGCCCAGGACGGGTCCCGCAGCGCGGCACGGGCGATCATCACCGCATCGGCCGCCCCCTCGACCAGCACCTGCTCGGCCTGCGCGGCGGCGCTGATCAGACCGACGGCGGAGACCGGCAGGCCCGACACCTCGCGGATCCGGCGAGCGGCGGGCACCTGGTAGCCCGGGCCCACCGGGATCTGCGCCGGGACGTTGCCGCCGGTCGAGACGTCGATCAGGTCCACCCCGCGGCCCTTCAGACCGGCCGCGACGGCCGCCACGTCGTCCACCGTCAGCCCGCCGTCCGTCCAGTCGGTCGCGGACAGCCGCACCACCACCGGCCGGCTGTCCGGCCACACCTCCCGGACGGCGTCCACCACCTGGTGCAGCAGCCGTGCCCGGTTCTCGGCGGAGCCGCCCCACCGGTCGGTGCGACGGTTGGACAGCGGCGAGAGGAACTGGTGCAGCAGGTAGCCGTGCGCTGCGTGCACCTCGGCGACGTCGAAGCCGGCGTCCAGGGCGCGCCGGGCGGCGGCAGCGAACGCCGCGGGGATCGCGGCGACCTCGTCGTCGGGCAGCTCGTGCGGGACGTCGTACCCGGGGAACTCGACGCCCGACGGTGCGACGGTGCCCCAGCCGCCGTCCGGGACCGGCACGGTTCCGCGACCCTCGTGGAACGGGCGGAACGTGGACGCCTTGCGGCCGGCGTGGGCCAGCTGCACGCCGGTGACGGCGCCGCGGGCGTGCAGCATGTCGGTGATCCGGGCCCAGGCGGCGGTCTGCTCGTCGTTCCACAGGCCGGTGTCCTGCGGGCTGATCCGCCCCTCGGGCGTCACGGCCGTCGCCTCGGTCAGCACCAGGCCGAACCCGCCGGCTGCGCGGGAACCTAGGTG
>DAIDJQ010000160.1 GCA_027451305.1 Cellulomonas sp. | reverse complement strand
CCGAGGGCCCGGTGAGCGGCCGGTTGGACCGGCCCCCGCGGCTCCGGTAGTGTTCACCGCCGGTACGGCGTCCGACGCCGGTCCAGTCGATCTCTCGGGAGCGGCTGGGGCGTGGAGGTCATACCCCCATGGGGTATGGTGTAATTGGCAGCACGAGTGATTCTGGTTCACTTAGTCTAGGTTCGAGTCCTGGTACCCCAGCGTGAGCACCGCTGGTCCGCAGTCCGGCTGACACCGGGCTTCGGGTAGAGTGTTCATCCGCACGCGAGGCTCCGGCCCCGCAGGCGTAGGCCCCCGTTGTGTAGCGGCCTAGCACGCCGCCCTCTCACGGCGGTAGCGCCGGTTCGAATCCGGTCGGGGGTACGCACAAGGCCCGGTCACCCAGGTGACCGGGCCTTCGTCGTGCTCGTGGGAGTTCTTCAGACCCCGTCAGTCGGCCGTGCGACGCAGCACCTCGGTGAGGCGGTTGGCGGCCGAGACCACAGCGGCGGCGTGCAGCCGGCCGGGCTGGCGTGAGAGTCGCTCGAGCGGGCCGGACACCGACACCGCGGCGACCACCCGCCCGGACGGTCCGCGCACCGGCGCCGACACCGAGGCGACGCCCACCTCTCGCTCGGAGACCGACTGCGCCCAGCCACGCCGGCGGACGCCGGACAGGATCGTGGCGGTGAACTTGGCGCCCTGGAGGCCGCGGTGCAGGCGGTCGGGCTCCTCCCAGGCGAGCAGGATCTGGGCTGCGGAGCCCGCGAGCATCGTGAGGGTCGCACCCACCGGGATGGAGTCGCGCAGCCCGACCGGCCGTTCGGCGGCCGCGACGCAGATGCGCATGTCGCCCTGACGGCGGTAGAGCTGGGCGCTCTCACCGGTGTGGTCCCGCAGGGCGGCCAGCACGGGGCCCGCGGCGGCGAGCAGCCGGTCCTCGCCCGCCGCGGTCGACAGCTCGGAGAGCCGCGGACCCAGCACGAAACGTCCCTGCAGGTCACGGGCCACCAAGCGGTGGTGCTCCAGTGCGACGGCCAGCCGGTGCGCCGTCGGACGGGCAAGATGGGTGGCGGTGACCAGCTGGGCGAGGGTCGCCGGGCCTGCCTCCAGGGCGCTGAGGACCGAGGCGGCCTTGTCCAGCACGCCGACTCCGCTAGAGTTGTCCATAGGTCGATATTGGCGTCTCGCAGGCTGAGATGCAAGCCGCGGTGCGGAGTGGCTCGGGCAACAGACCCGGCCGGCGCGCGCCGCAACGACGTTCATGCACGTGACAGCACGACGAGACGGGACTCACGCGATGGCCGGGACGCTGGCGGAGAAGGTCTGGGACGCGCACGTGGTGCGCAAGGGGACGGACGGGGTGCCGGACCTGCTCTACATCGACCTGCACCTGGTGCACGAGGTCACCAGCCCGCAGGCGTTCGAGGGGCTGCGACTGGCGGGCCGCACCGTGCGCCGGCCCGACCTCACGTTGGCGACCGAGGATCACAACACCCCGACGCTCGACATCGACCGTCCGATCGCCGATCCCACCTCCCGTACGCAGATCGAGACGCTGCGTCGCAACGCGGCGGAGTTCGGTGTACGGATCCACTCGCTCGGGGACGCCGACCAGGGGATCGTGCACCAGGTCGGACCCCAGCTGGGGCTGACCCAGCCCGGCCTGACGGTGGTCTGCGGCGACTCGCACACCTCCACGCACGGTGCGTTCGGCGCGCTCGCGTTCGGCATCGGCACCAGCGAGGTGGAGCACGTGCTGGCCACCCAGACGCTGCCGCTGGCCCCGTTCAGGACGATGGCGATCACCGTGAACGGTCAGCTTCCGCCGGGAGCCGGCGCCAAGGACATCATCTTGGCGATCATCGCCAAGATCGGCACCGGCGGCGGCCAGGGCTACGTGCTCGAGTACCGCGGGGAGGCGATCCGGTCCCTGACGATGGAGGGCCGGATGACCGTCTGCAACATGTCGATCGAGGCGGGCGCCCGCGCCGGCATGATCGCGCCGGACCAGACGACGTTCGACTACCTGGAGGGCCGCCCGCACGCCCCGGAGGGCGACGACTGGGAGGCCGCGGTGGCCTACTGGCGCACGCTGCGCTCGGACGACGACGCGACCTTCGACGCCGAGGTGGTCCTCGAGGCGGCGGACCTTGAGCCGTACGTCACGTGGGGCACCAACCCGGGGCAGGGTCTGCCGCTCTCCGGCAGCGTTCCGGTCCCCGAGCAGATCGCCGACGCCAACGAGCGGGTGGCGGCCGAGCGTGCCATCGCCTACATGGGCCTGACGCCGGGTCAGCCGCTGCGCGAGATCGCCGTCGACACCGTGTTCATCGGCTCGTGCACCAACGGCCGCATCGAGGACCTGCGGGCCGTGGCCAAGCTGGTGAAGGGCAAGCGAAGGGCGGACAGCGTCCGCGTCCTCGTCGTGCCGGCCTCGGCGCGCGTGCGGCTGCAGGCGGAGGCGGAGGGCCTGGACCGGATCTTCCTCGACTTCGGGGCGGAGTGGCGCAACGCCGGCTGCTCGATGTGCCTCGGCATGAACCCGGACCAGCTGGCCCCCGGCGAGCGGTCGGCGTCCACGTCGAACCGGAACTTCGAGGGGCGGCAGGGCAAGGGGGGCCGTACCCATCTGGTCTCGCCGCTCGTCGCGGCGGCGACCGCGATCCGCGGGACGCTCTCCTCGGTGTCCGACCTCGGTCCGGACGTCGTCGCGCCCGACGGCTCGCCCCTGACCACCGACCTGCAGACCGCCTGAGACGAGGACGACGACGATGGAGAAGTTCACCCAGCACACCGGCGTCGGCGTCCCGCTGCGGCGCAGCAACGTCGACACCGACCAGATCATCCCCGCCGTGTACCTCAAGCGGGTGACCCGTACGGGCTTCGAGGACGCGCTGTTCTCCGCGTGGCGCTCCGACCCGGCCTTCGTGCTCAACCAGGACGCGTACCGCGCCGGGTCCGTGCTGGTCGCCGGCCCGGACTTCGGCACCGGGTCCTCGCGGGAGCACGCCGTGTGGGCGCTCAAGGACTACGGGTTCCGCGTGGTGATCTCGGCCCGCTTCGCCGACATCTTCCGCGGCAACTCCGGCAAGCAAGGGCTGCTGGCGGCCCAGGTGGCGCAGGAGGACGTCGAGCTGCTCTGGAAGGTCCTCGAGACCAGGCCGGGCACGGAGGTGACGGTTGACCTCGAGTCCAAGACCGTGACCTGCGACGACGTCGTGGTGCCGTTCGGTGTCGACGACTACACGCGGTGGCGGCTGCTCGAGGGGCTCGACGACATCGGCCTGACGCTGCAGCACGCCGACGAGATCACGCGGTTCGAGGGCGGTCGTGAGCCGTGGCGGCCTGCGACCCTCCCGGCCAAGCACCTGCCGTCCGTGGAGATCAAGGCAGCGCGTCCCGTGGTGACGCTGAACGCGGAGGACGCCCTGCGCTGACCGCGTCGAGGCTCGACCGGTGGCCCGCCGGAGAGCAGGTCGACGGTGACCGGTTCGCGGGCTGCCGTCGAGGCGGTCGAGCTGCGACCTCCGACGTGGCGCGGGTCCGGCCGGTGGACGGGTACCGCGTGCCGCCCCCGCGGACGCTCCGCAGCGCCTAGCGTGGTGGCACGTCCGACGACCGAGGAGGGTCCGATGGTCAGCAGGTCCGAGCTGGCGACGCGCCTGGCGCGCGGCGGTGCCAGCCATGCCCAGGCAGCGCACGCGGTGGATGCGGTGCTGCACGAGATCACGGCAGCGCTGGTCGCCGGCGAACGTGTCGCGCTGACGGGTTTCGGCACCTTCGAACCGGTCGCGAGGCCGGAGCGCACGGCCCGAAACCCGCGCACCGGAGCGGCCGTCCAGGTACCCGCGGCGACCGTGGCCCGGTTCCACGCCGGCACTGCGCTGCGGGGCGCGCTCGCCGCACATGACGCCGGCCCCGCTCCCACGGGCGTGCTCCCGGTGTCGCGGACGGGTGGCGCTGCGGCGACGACGTCGTCGCCCGTCGTGCCTGCCGGCGACGTCGTCCCCGCGCTCGAGGTCCTCGCGACGGGCCCCGGCGCGCCGGGTTCTCAGGGGTCGGCGAAGGGTGCCAAGCCGGCCAAGAGCGGCAAGAAGCTCAAGAGCGGCAAGAAGGTCAAGCAGGTCGCACCCACGTCGAAGAAGGGTGCAGGCACCTCGGG
>DAIDJQ010000159.1 GCA_027451305.1 Cellulomonas sp. | reverse complement strand
CCGGCCTTGCCGTCGCCGTCCGGCGTCTTCTTCAGCTCGGCATACAGCGGGTGCTCACGGCGTCCGTTCACCATGACACGGTCCAGGACCGGGAACGTGACGCCGTACGTCGTCGAGCAGAACTGCGCGACCGCCTCGTTGGTCGACAGCTCCTGGAGGAACTGGTTGCTGGGGAATCCCAGGACGGTGAAGCCCCGGTCCTTGTACTTCTCGTGCATCACCTCCAACGTGGCGTACTGGGGTGCGAGGCCGCACCGCGAGGCGACGTTGACGACGAGGACGACGTCCTCGCGGTGCTCGGCGAGGGAGGTCGGCGAACCGTCCATCCGGCGGAACGGGATGTCGTACAGGCTCATGCCTCCCGCAACCCCACGGTGGCCGCACTCCATTCCGCCGTGGCGGCACCACGCACCATCGTCCTGGCCCACCCTGACGAGCCCCGGAACGGCCCGCACCGTTCAGCCCCGCTGCGGTCCCGTGCTGGCGCGCACCACGACACGCGTCGCGACGAGCTCGGCCGCCTGCCCGTCGGCCCCCGCGATCGCCTCGAGCAGCACCTCCAGGCACCGCTGCCCGAGCCGGGCGAACTCCTGGCGCACGGTCGTCAGCGGCGGGAAGAACTGGGCCGAGCCCTCGACGTCGTCGAAGCCCACGACCGACACGTCGTGCGGCACCCGCAGCCCTGCCTCCGCGAACGCCCGCAGCAGGCCCAGCGCGAGCTGGTCGTTCGCAGCGAACACCGCCGTCGGGAGCCGGCCCGCCACCAGCTCGCGGCCCACGACGTACCCGCGGTCCGCGCTCCAGTCCCCCGGCTCCGGGTCGGTCGCCACGACGCCGGCCGTGGCGAGCTCGTCGCGCCAGCCCTCGATCCGCCGGCGGGCGTCGAGCCAGTCGGCCGGACCGGCGACGTGGGTCACCTCGCGATGGCCGAGGTCGAGCAGGTGGCGTACCGCCTGCCGGGCGCCGCCGTACTGGTCGACAGCCACCGACCGCAGAGGCGCAGGCAGCCCGACCGGGCCGACCATCACCACCGGCACGGGTGAGCCGAACGAGCGGACCGCCTCGACCGCCTCGTCGTGCGCCGCGACGACGACCACCCCGTCCACGCCCTCCGCCATGAAGTGCTCGAGCACGCCGGCGACGTCGTCGGCGTCCCACGCCGGTGACGTCGCCAGGGACACGAACAGCCCGAGGTCGCGCGCAGCGCTCTCGATCGCGATGAGCGTGCTGGTGGGACCGAACAGCGCCGAGCCCGACGACAGCACGCCGATGGTTCCGCTCCGACGGGTCACGAGGGCCCGCGCCGCCAGGTTGCGTCGATAGCCGAGCGTGGCGATCGCGTCGAGCACTCGCTCCCGGGTCTCCGGCCGCACCCCCGGATGCTCGTTGAGCACGCGGGAGACGGTCTGATGGGACACCCCTGCCAGCACGGCGACGTCGCTCATCACCGGCGGGCGTCGACCCGACATCGCTCCCCCACGAGAACCAGCTACGACGTCCGCCCGGACGGCGCGGACCGGGGCAATCATGACCGACCGTCGAGGCCGGCCCAGGGCCCGTCCGCGTCTCGACCGGGGCCGACCGCGCGCATGTCCGTCCGCCGTCGCCGCGCACCCCGAGCACCGGAGACCGACCGGGGGGATCCGGGCGCTCCGATGACCGGCTCATGTGCTCCCGCAGGAGCCGTACTGGGTCTAACGTCCCACCTGCTGGTCGCTCATGGACACATCGTGGACACGGCACCTAGCCTCACCGCATGACCGGTCGACACAGCGCCCTGCGCGCCGCCGCCATGTGCGCCTCCGTGCGCATGGTGAGCTGTCGAGCCACCGGCCGGGCGTCCAGCCTGCGCGACGTCGCACCCGGCACCGCCCGGTGTCAGTGTCCCGCCTGTCGCTGACCGCCCCCTGACGCGCTCCCCGTCAGCCGTCACCTGCTGACACGGCACTACACCTCTGCGGTGCGCCGTCTTCCAGCCCAGCACGACCTCCCGTAGGGCACCACGCCCGATCCCCCGCACGCCCGACCGGGCGCGCAGGGCGGCCGCGTGCGCCCGCAGCCCCGTGAGCTCCCGAGGAGCACCATGTCCACCTCGACCCCCACCAGTGCCACGCGTCCCGACCACGTGGCGCGGCCCACGCGTCAGGCGACCCGTCCGAACGGGCAGTGGGCCGTCGACGGCCATGCGCCGCTGAACGCCAACGAGGCCATGAAGGCCGCGGACAACGGCCTGAACGTGCGGGAGCGGATCGAGACGGTCTACGCACTGCACGGGTTCGACTCGATCGCGGACGACGACCTGCACGGGCGGTTCCGCTGGTGGGGGCTCTACACCCAGCGCAGACCCGGCATCGACGGCGGACGTACCGCGACCCTCGAGCAGCACGAGATCGAGGACCGCTATTTCATGATGCGGGTCCGGATCGACGGCGGGGCGCTGACGACCCGGCAGCTGCGGACCATCGGCACGATCTCCACCGAGTTCGCCCGTGGGACCGCCGACATCACGGACCGGCACAACATCCAGCTGCACTGGGTCCGGATCGAGGACGTGCCGGAGATCTGGCGTCGGCTCGAGGCCGTCGGCCTGAGCACCACCGAGGCCTGCGGAGACGTGCCGCGGGTGATCCTCGGCAGCCCCGTCGCCGGGATCGCGGCGGACGAGGTCATCGACCCGTCCTGGGCGATCGGCGAGATCGCCCGGCGCTACGTCGGCGACCCCGAGCTGGCCAACCTGCCGCGCAAGTACAAGACGGCGCTGACAGGCCACCCGAGCCAGGACGTCGTGCACGAGATCAACGACGTGGCCTTCGTCGGCCTGGTCCACCCCGACCTCGGACCGGGATTCGACCTGTGGGTCGGCGGCGGCCTGAGCGTCGCCCCTCGGCTCGGTGAGCGGCTCGGCGCGTTCGTGAGCGAGGAGCGCGTGCCGGAGGTGTGGGTCGCCGTCACCAGGCTGTTCCGTGACTACGGCTACCGGCGGCTCCGCAACAAGGCGCGACTGAAGTTCCTGCTCGCAGACTGGGGCCCCGAACGCTTCCGCGAGGTGCTGCAGGACGAGTTCCTCGGTTACGCACTGCCTGACGGACCGCCCGCTCCGCCGCCGACCCGGTCCGGTGACCACGTCGGCGTCCACGCGCAGAAGGACGGCCGCTTCTACGTCGGGGCGGCACCGTACGTCGGGCGGGTCTCCGGGCCGGCGCTGGTCGCGGTCGCCGACCTGGCCGAGAGCGTCGGCTCGGCACGCGTGCGGCTCACGCCCTACCAGAAGCTGCTCGTGCTCGACGTCCCGGCCGTGCACGTCGCCACCGTGGTCGCGGGGCTGCGCACCAACGGTCTCGAGGCCGAGCCGAGCGCCTTCCGCCGCTCGACGATCGCGTGCACCGGAATCGAGTTCTGCAAGCTGGCGATCGTCGAGACCAAGGCGACCGCGGTGAGCGTGATCGACGCCCTCGAGAACCGGCTCGCCGACCTCGGCGGTCTGACCCCGATCGGCCTGCACATCAACGGCTGCCCCAACTCCTGCGCCCGGATCCAGACCGCCGACATCGGCCTCAAGGGTCAGCTGGTCCAGGACGAGGACGGCACCCAGGTGCCCGGCTACCAGGTTCACCTCGGCGGCGGTCTGTCCTCCGCGGACCGTGCCGAGCCCGGGCTGGGCCGCACCGTGCGCGGGCTCAAGGTGACCGTCGACGGCGTCCCCGACTACGTCGAGCGCGTGGTCCGGCGGTACGTCGCCGACCGGGCCACCGGTCCCGACGGGCCCGAGACCTTCGCCCGGTGGGCCCAGCGCGCCGATGAGGGAGCCCTCCAGTGAACGGGACGACCCGCGCGCGTCGCAGCGACGACGAGCTCCGTGCCGTTCTCGAGACGGCGGCGCCCGCCCTCGCCGAGGCGAGCGCACCCGAGGTCGCCGCGTGGGCGGCGCGGGAGTTCGGTGGCCTGCTCGCGGTCGCGTGCTCGATGGCCGACGCGGTGCTCCCCCATCTCGTCGCGCGGGCGGCCCCGGGGGTCGACGTGCTCTTCCTCGAGACGGGGTACCACTTCCCGCAGACCCTCGACACGCGCCGCGTCGTCGCCGAGCGCCTCCCGGTCCGGGTGGTCGACGTGCTGCCGCGGCAGACCGTCGCCGAGCAGGACGCCGAGCACGGCAAGGACCTCTTCGCGCGGGACCCGACCGCGTGCTGCCGGCTGCGGAAGGTGGAGCCGCTCGCCGAGCACCTCGCCGGCTACGAGGCCTGGGTGACCGGGCTTCGCCGCGACGAGGCTCCCACCAGGACGAGCACGCCCGTGGTGGCGTGGGACGAGGCCCACGGGCTGGTGAAGGTCAACCCGCTCGCGGCGTGGACGTTCGACGAGCTGCTCGCCTACGCCTGGGCCAACGAGGTCCCGCTGAACCCGTTGCTCACCGACGGCTACCCGTCGATCGGCTGCCAACCCTGCACGGCCCGGGTCGCACCGGGCGACGACCCCCGATCCGGCCGTTGGGCCGGCCTCGCCAAGACCGAATGCGGGATCCACCGATGACCACCACCAGCGCGCAGGCCGCCACCACCCGGCTGGGCGACGAGACGCCACCGCCCCGGCGGCTGACCCAGCTCCAGGCCCTCGAGAGCGAGTCGATCCACATCTTCCGGGAGGTCGCAGCCGAGTTCGAGCGCCCCGTGCTGCTGTTCAGCGGAGGCAAGGACTCCGTGGTGATGCTGCACCTGGCCGCCAAGGCGTTCTGGCCCGGCCCCGTCCCGTTCCCCGTGCTGCACGTCGACACCGGCCACAACTTCCCGGAGGTCCTGGCCTACCGCGACGCGACCGTCGACCGGCTGGGGCTGCGCCTCGAGGTGGCCCGGGTCCAGGACTACCTCGACGACGGCCGTCAGCGCGAACGAACCGACGGCACACGGAACCCGCTGCAGACCCGGCCGCTGCTCGATGCGATCGCCCAGCACAGGTTCGACGCGGTGTTCGGCGGTGGTCGGCGGGACGAGGAGAAGGCCCGCGCCAAGGAGCGCATCTACAGCCTGCGCGACGAGTTCGGCCAGTGGGACCCGCGCAACCAGCGACCCGAGCTGTGGAACCTCTACAACGGTCGGCACGCTCCCGGCGAGCACGTCCGGGTGTTCCCCGTGAGCAACTGGACGGAGCTCGACATCTGGCGCTACGTCGCCGCCGAGCGGATCGAGCTGCCTTCCCTCTACTACGCCCACGACCGACAGGTGTTCCGACGCGACGGGATGTGGCTGGCGGTCGGGCCGTACACGCAGCCGCACGCCGACGAGGAGGTCGCCGTCCGCCGGGTCCGGTACCGGACGGTCGGGGACATGTCCTGCACCGGGGCGGTGGACAGCGACGCGACCGGCGTTCAGGACGTGGTGCTCGAGGTCGCCGCGACACGGCTGACCGAGCGTGGCGCGACCCGCGCCGACGATCGCGTGTCCGAGGCGGCCATGGAGGACCGCAAGAAGGAGGGGTACTTCTGATGGCGACGCTGCTGCGCCTGGCCACCGCCGGGTCCGTCGACGACGGCAAGTCCACGCTGGTGGGCCGGCTGCTGTTCGACTCCAAGGCCGTCCTCAGCGACCAGCTCGACGCCGTCGCACGCGTCAGCCGCGACCGCGGCCTGGAGGAGACCGACCTGGCGCTGCTCACCGACGGCCTGCGCGCCGAACGCGAGCAGGGCATCACGATCGACGTCGCCTACCGCTACTTCGCGACGGCGCGGCGCTCCTTCATCCTGGCGGACTGCCCCGGGCACGTGCAGTACACCCGGAACACGGTCACCGGCGCGAGCACGGCCGACGTGGTCGTGCTCCTCATCGACGCGCGCAAGGGCCTGCTCGAGCAGACACGGCGCCACCTGGCGGTGGCGTCGCTGCTGCGGGTCCCGCACGTGGTCGTCGCGGTGAACAAGATCGACCTCGTCGACTTCGACGAACGGGTCTTCGCGCAGGTCTGCGCCCAGGTGCTCGACTCGGCGACCGACCTCGGGCTCGCCGACGTGCGGACGATCCCCGTCTCGGCCCTCGCCGGCGACAACGTCGTGGACCGTTCGACGCGCACGCCCTGGTACCGGGGACCTAGCCTGCTCGAGCTCCTCGAAGACGTCCCCGCCTCGGTCGACCCGGCCACGGAGGCGTTCCGCCTTCCCGTGCAGGTGGTCCTGCGCCCCCAGGCTGCGGCGCGCGACCCACGGATGCAGGAGTACCGGGGGTACGCCGGGCAGATCGCCGCGGGCGTCGTCGCCGTCGGCGACCGCCTCGTCGCGCTGCCCTCCGGCCGCACGACGACCGTCGAGGGGATCGACACCGCCGACGGCGAGCTCGACGTGGCCTTCGCACCGCAGTCGGTGTCCCTGCGGCTCGCCGACGACCTCGACGTCGCGCGCGGCGACCTGCTCGCGGCGGCGGCCGACCCGCCCGAGCCGACCCAGGACCTGTACGGCACGATCTGCTGGCTGTCCGACCGGCTGCTGCTGCCGGGCGTCCGGGTTCTCCTCAAGCACACGACCAGGACCGTGCAGGCGGAGGTGCGCGACGTCGTCGGCCGGCTCGACCTGGACACCGCCACCATCGGCCCGGCCGAGTCGCTGACGCTCAACGACATCGGGCAGGTCCGCCTCCGGCTGGCGGCCCCGATCGCGGCGGAGGAGTACGTCACGGCGCGTCGTACCGGCGCCTTCCTGCTCATCGACGTGCACGACGGCGCGACGCTCGCCGCTGGGATGGTGGGCGACGCCTTGGGCGCTGCCCGGTGTCGGGGCGACCGGCCTGCTCGGTACGCGATCTGACGGACGCGACCTGACGTCGGCCCAGCCGTCCCCGCCGCCCGACACCCCCGAGAGGTCCCCGCCATGTTCCCGAGCACACGCACCGCTCTGCGCCCGTCACCTGCGCTCGCCGCCCGGGAGGCCCGGGACGCCGTGCCCACGCCGCTCGAGGCCGGTCCGCGGCCTGCGGTCCGGCTCGACGGCCTCACCAAGCAGTTCTCGCCGGCGGGCGCGCCGGTGCTGGCGGGGATCGACCTGACGATCCGGCCCGGCGAGTTCGTCTGCCTGCTCGGGGCGTCGGGCTGCGGGAAGTCGACCCTGCTCTCGATCCTCGCGGGCCTCGAACCGCCGACCTCCGGCACCGTCCGGGTCGCCGGGAGCGGGGCGGCCCTGATGTTCCAGGAGCCAGCCCTGCTGCCGTGGCTGACGGCCTCACGCAACGTCGAGCTCGCCCTGCAGCTCAACGGCGTCCCTCGGGCGCTCCGGGCCGGGCGAGCCGCCGAGCTGCTCGGCCTCGTGCACCTCGCCGGTGCCGGCGACAAGCGGGTCCACGAGCTCTCCGGCGGCATGCGGCAGCGCGTCGCCCTGGCGCGGTCCCTGGCACAGGACCGCGACGTGCTGCTCATGGACGAACCCTTCGCCGCCCTGGACGCGATCACGCGCGATCTCCTGCACGACGAGCTCGAACGGATCTGGCAGGAAACCGGCCGGACGGTCGTCTTCGTCAGCCACAACGTCCGCGAGGCCGTCCGCCTCGGGCAGCGCGTGCTGCTGATGTCCAGCCGGCCCGGCCGGGTCGTCCGCGAGTGGACGGTCGACATCGGCGGGCAACGACGGATCGAGGCCCCCGAGGTCGCCGCGCTGGCCATCGAGATCACCGACCACCTGCGCAGGGAGATCCGTCGCCAT
>DAIDJQ010000158.1 GCA_027451305.1 Cellulomonas sp. | reverse complement strand
GGTCCGGCCGGGCGTGGCCGGCGGCGGGGTGCCGGGACGGTTGGTGCCCGGCGTGCCCTGGGTGAACGCGGTTCGCACGGACTGACGCGTCACCCGCGGAGGGGTCGTGGCGGCCACCGCCGCGTCGGGTGCCGCGGCGCCGGCGGCCGCTGCTCCGAGCCCGCCTGCGCCGGTGCCGGCGATCATCGCAGCACGGGCGGTGGGCCGGGTGATCCGGATCTCCCCCCACGGCTCGAGCTCGCGCACCACCTCGGCGGGGCTGTGCGGTCCGTCGTCGTACGGGCCGAGCGTCACCGCGCAGAGGGTGTCCAGGTCCGGTGGGACAGCCGGGACCAGGTCGCCCGGCGCCACGGGTGCACCGTCCACCACCGGCGCGGTCGGCACCCCGTCGGCGGCCGCTTCCGGTCCCGGCCAGCGGCCGGTGAGGGCGGTGTAGAGCAGGCGGACGAGGTCGACGGCATCGGTACGACTGCTGTTGCGGGCGTCGCCCTCGACCCGGCCGAGCAGCGCGGCGTCCAGCGCCAGGCCCGAGACGAGCACCCGACCGTCGTCGGCCACGCACACGGCGGACGGCCGCAACGCCTGGTGGTGCACGCCCCGCCGCCGGGCCACCTCGAGCGCGGCCGCGGCCTCGCCGACGACGGCACGCGCCTGGTCGGGGGTCAGCGGCTCACGCATCACCAGCTGGGCGAGCGTGGGTCCCGAGACCTGCTCGGTGACCACGTAGCCGAGGCCGTCGTGGCTGCCCACGTCCAGCACGCGCAGCAGTCGTGGGTCGGTGACCAGGGCGGCGCGCCGAGCGGCGTCCAGCGCGGCCGCGGACACCTGCGGTGCCAGCACCTGCGCGCGGACCGGTCGGTCGAGGATCTCGTCGACCGCGGCCCAGGTCTGCAGAACCGGGACCGTGGACGGCTCGGGCTCGACCACGCGGTAGCGCCCGGCGAGCAACGTGCCTCGTCCGACCTCGTCCACGCGTAGCTCCCGCACCGTCAGCAGGGACGTCCGACGGTCGCCGGACACGTGCATGCTAGTCGGGGCGGCGTGTGCGGCGCCCCGAGGGTCTCGTCAGGGCCGATCGGACGGGAGTGGCGAGCACAGCCTGCGCCGGCAGGTGCATCGCCCGGAGCAGCGGCACGGTGGCGCTGGCCATCGCTCCGCCCACCACGGCGCAGGGGATCAGGGCTGCTCCGGCGCTCCGGGTTCCCGCCGCTCGGCCGGCCCCGGGCTCGCCGGTGCGGCCCCGGGCGGCATGTCCCCACCGAGCAGCGGCAAGGTCCGGACCTCGTCCTCCCCTGCCCGACGTGACCCGCGGCGCGCGCTCTGCCCCCGCCGCACCGTGCGCACGATGCCCAGCACCAGGCCGATGGCGAGCAGCCCACCGACCACCCCGGTGCCGACGTTCTCCACCGTCGGCGCGACACGGGCGGTGAACTGCGCGCCGGTGCCGACGGGCTGTCCGGCCAGGTCCGTGACCTCGGCATCCACCACGACGTCGCAGTTGGCGGCGGCGTGCAGGACCACGGGGACGCTCTCCTCCGCGCCGGCAGCGACGGTCACCGGGTCGCTCGTCGACGAGCTCAGGCAGCTCTTGCGGGGGTGCACCGTCACGCGCACGGTCACGGGCACCTGGAGACCGTTCCTGACGGCGAACCTGTAAGGCACCGAGGCGCTGATCACGTTGAGGTTGCTGACCGGGGCGAGCGAGAGGCCGGTGCGGCGGGCGTTGATCGCCTGCACCAGCCGGGCGGCGAGCGCGTCCCGTTCCGACGGGGCGGAGCGCCATGCGACGGACAGCGGCGTGACGGCCTCGTCGTCCACGCCGGCGAGGAGCGTGGCGGGCTCCTGGGTGACGCTGGCGAACGCCTGGGTGGTGGCGCGGGCGGTCGCGAGCGCGCGGACGGTGGCCGGTGCCAGCTCGTCGGGCGACGGCGCCTGGTCGGGCACGGTGGCGCGCTTGCTGCCGTCGTCCGGGTTGCCCAGCACGGCGCTGACGGGCTCGAGCCGGCTCCACGGCGAGCTCGACAGGGCGGCGAGCACGGCCTGCGCCGTCGTGGCGTCCGGTGTCCAGTCGCGCGCGGGGGCGACGAGGACGTCGCGTGGCTCGCCCGACCCGGTGTGCGTGAGCACGGCCAGCTCGGCGAGCACCCGCTGCACGGCGGTCGCGGCCGTGCCCCCCGGATCGACGGACTGCGGGTCGGACAGCAGGGAGGTCAGCACGGCGTCCGGGACCAGTGCGGTGACGGTCCCGGATCCGGTCGGCACGTCGGCACGGGCGGTGGTGAGGGTGTCGCCGACGCTCTGCAGCGACTGCGGTCCCACCACCACGGCGGCGGCACCCACCGTGCGGCCCAGTGCCAACGTGGCGCGGTCGACCTGACCCGGCGCCGCCCACAGCAGGTCGGTCCGCGCCTGCTGCCCACCGATCCCGGCGGTCGCGGACAGCTGCTGCGCGGCGCGCAGCAGGTCGACGCTCCCGCTGTGCGCGACCGCGGCGATGTCCGGGTCGGACCAGGGCAGCGCGAACGTCTCGCGTCCCGTGATGGTCGTCCCGAGGTCGGCCACCCAGCTGCGTGCGTTCGTGCCGGAGGCCTGCGCGTCGGCGACGAGCGCCGGGTCGACCGCCAGGCCGATGTCCGGCGACGTCTGGGCCAGGTCGAGGAGCGTCTGCAGCCGGCCGCCGGGTGCGGTGAGGCGGTTCAGCGTGGCCTGCTCCGCGGCGCTGGGCGCCGCGCTGGTGACGCCGTCCGTGTCGGTGGTGGAGCCCGTGCCGCCCGCCCGCGCGGACGAGGACGGTGACGGGGTGGAGGCGGTGGCCGCGCCGGTCGTCGGTCCCGCCGGAGCGGCGGTGGCGGCCGACCCCGCGTCGACAGCGGGCGTCCGGGCCGGGCCGGTGACCGGGAGCAGCACCGAGACCCTCGCCTGCGGCACCGTCCCGCTCGGGAGCCACAGCGCGAACGTGCGCGCCCAGCCGGCGCGGTCGCCGGAGTCGTCGAAGACGTCCACCCCGAGCCCCCGCGGACCCCAGCCTGAGCTGACGTTGCTGAGGCCGATGGCCGCGGCCGGCACCGTGAGGTCGACGCTCAGCTGGGCGCCCGCTGCGAGCGGTCCCGGGTGCACGCCGGCGACCCAGCTGCCGAGCAACCCGTTGCTCCGCGCGATCCAGGAGGTCAGCTCGGCGCGCGAGGTGGGTCGAAGCCGGTTCAGGCGCAGCGTCACGATCGGGTCGGCGATGGCCGTGGAGCCGTCGTTGCGCAGGGTGACGCCGACGGTGAGGTCCTCGCCGGGGCGCAGCACCGAGGGCGTCACCTGCTGGATGGTCACGGTCACCGGCAAGGCGTCGGCGGTGGAGCTCGGCGAAGGGGTTGCGGCGGTCGCAGGACCGGCGACGAGCGCACCGGTCAGGGTGGCCAGCAGCCCGACGAGCAGGACGAGGATGCTGGCGCGCGCACGGGCCCGCCGAAGAGATCGGCTCATGCCTCGTCGGCGAGCACCGTGCAGGCCGCCTCGGCGAGGCGGCGCTCGTTGGGGTACGCCAGCCGGGCCGGCAGCGCGCCGACCGCCACCCAGGCGACGTCCTCGGCCTCGCCGTCGGGGTCGCCGGCCACCGACAGCTCCCCGCCGATCGCGCCGAGCAGGAAGTGGTGCACCACCTTGTGCACGCGGCGGTCCTCGCCGCTGAACCAGTAGTCGATGACGCCGAGGCGACGCAGCACGCGACCGGTGATGCCCGTCTCCTCGGCGATCTCCCGGACGGCGGCCTCCTCGGGTGTCTCCTCGCCCTCGAGGTGGCCCTTCGGCAGGCACCACTCGAGGCGTCCGGCCCTGTTGCGGCGGGCGATCACCGCGGCGTGGAACACGCCGGTGCGACGCACCACCACCAGACCGCCGGCCGAGGTCTCGTCCACCACCGGCAGCGGTGTGCTGACCGCCCGGACCGGGGTGTGCACCGGGTCGATCCGCAGCCGGTGACCGCCGGGCGGGGCCGGGACCCGCCCCGCGGCGTGACCTTCGGCGGCGGCGGACATGTCGACACTGTAACGACTTGGTCCGGGACACCCGGTGCCGGGCGGTCCGTCCCGGTCTGGCAGGCTTGCCGGGTGCCGACCGAACGTCCGACCCCTGACACCACCGCTCTGCAGCGGCGTGCCCTCGCGTCGCTGGCGCAGCTGGCACCGGACGCCGTGGACCTGGGTCGCCGGTTCGCCGCTGCCGGTCACGAGCTCGCGCTGGTCGGCGGACCGGTGCGGGACGCGTTCCTCGGCAGGGTCAGCGCCGACCTCGACTTCGCCACGTCCGCCCGGCCCGACGAGACCGAGCAGATCCTGTCCGGCTGGGGCGACGCGCACTGGGACGTCGGCAAGCGGTTCGGCACGCTGGGTGCACGCCGGTTCGGCCGGTCGGGCTCGCCGGACGTCGTCGTCGAGGTGACCACCTACCGCACGGACGCCTACGACCCGACGTCCCGCAAGCCGGCCGTCGAGTTCGGTGACACGCTCGAGGGCGACCTGTCCCGGCGTGACTTCACGGTGAACGCGATGGCGGTCCGGGTGCCGGACCTCGTGTTCGTCGACCCGTTCGACGGGTTGGCCGATCTCGCGCTGCGCGTGCTGCGGACCCCGGTGGACCCCCGTCAGTCGTTCGACGACGACCCGCTGCGCATGCTGCGGGCCGCCCGGTTCGTCGCCCAGCTCGGCTTCACGGTGGAGCCGGCGGCGCGCGAGGCGATCGTCTCGATGGCGGAGCGGCTGTCCATCGTCTCGGCGGAGCGGGTGCGTGACGAGCTGGTCAAGCTCCTGCTCTCGGACCACCCCCGCGACGGCCTGCAGGTGCTGGTCGGCACCGGCCTCGCCGACCAGGTGATCCCCGAGCTGTCCGCCCTGCGCCTGGAGATCGACGAGCACCATCGGCACAAGGACGTCTACGAGCACTCGCTGACGGTGCTGGAGAAGGCGATCGCGCTGGAGACGGGCCCGGACGGCGCCGTGCCCGGCCCCGACCTGGTGCTACGGCTCGCCGCACTGCTGCACGACGTGGGCAAGCCGCGGACCAGGAGGTTCGAGCCGGGCGGCGGCGTCAGCTTCCACCACCACGAGGTGGTCGGCGCCAAGCTGGTCGCCAAGCGGCTGGCGGCGCTGCACCTCGACAAGGCGACGGTGCACGACGTGGCGCGCCTGACCGAGCTGCACCTGCGGTTCCACGGCTACGGCGAGGCGGGCTGGACCGACTCGGCGGTCCGCCGCTACGTCACCGACGCCGGGCCGCTGCTCGAGCGGCTGCACCGGCTGACCCGGTCGGACTGCACCACGCGGAACGTCCGCAAGGCGACGCGTCTCTCGGCGGCGTACGACGACCTGGAGGACCGGATCGGCCACCTCCAGGAGGCGGAGGAGCTGGCCTCCGTCCGGCCGGACCTGGACGGTACCCAGATCATGACGACCCTCGGGATCGGCCCGGGCCGGGCGGTGGGCGAGGCCTACCGGTACCTGCTCGAGCTGCGCATGGAGCGCGGGCCGCTCGGTGCCGACACGGCGCGCGAGGAGCTGCTGCGCTGGTGGGCGGCGCGCGCCGGCTGACCGGGGGTCAGTGCTCGTCGGGGACGCCCGGTACGCGGACGACGAGCAGGCACAGGTCGTCCTCCTGAGCCTGGCCGCCCAGCCGCTGCACCAGCCGGTCGCACACCGCGGCGGCGTCGGCGTCGTCGGGGATCGCGGACAGCTCGGCCTCGAGCTGGGCCACGCCCTCACGCAGCCCGCGGTCGCGGCGCTCGACGAGCCCGTCGGTGTACACCACGAGCGTCGCGCCGGGCGGCAGGTCGACGGTGTCCTGCTCGCGCCGTGAGGCCTGCGACGTCAGGCCGATCGGGGTGCTGTTGGCCCGGTCCAGCCGGTGCACCTGCCCACCGGGCATGCGCACCAGCGGAGGCGGGTGCCCGGCGCGTGCGTACGTGACGCGGGCGTGGTCGCCGTCGGCCACCCATCGCAGGTAGACGCAGGTCGCCACCTCCGCCATGCCGAGGCCCTGCACCAGCTCGTCCAGCCGGTCCAGCACCTCCCGCGGCGGCAGCCCGGCCCACGCGTGCGAGCGCATCAGGGAGGCGAGCTGCCCCATCGAGGCGGCGGCCCGCAGGTCGTGCCCCACCACGTCGCCGACGGCCAGGCCCACGGCACCGTCGCGCAGCGGCAGGACGTCGAACCAGTCGCCGCCCACCTGCGCGTACCGGGAGGACGGGACGTAGGCGGTGGCCAGGTCCAGGCCGGCCACCGCCTCCACGTGCGGGAGCAACCGCTGCTGCAGCGTCAGGGCCGCCTCGCGCTGGGCGATGTACAGCTGCACGTTGTCCAGCGCCAGCCCGGCACGACGGCCGAGGTGGGCGGCCGTGATGACGGTGTCGGGCCGGAACCCGTCGACCTCGCGGTGCATCAGCACCAGGACGCCCAGCACGCGGTCGCGTGCCCGCAGCTGCACCACGAGCGACGAGCCGACTCCCAGCTGCTCCAGCAGCCCGAGCTCGGCCGCCGTGGTCCGTCCCGGGAGGCTCGTCCGGTCGACGGGGGCCGGCTCGGGCACGTGCTCGCTGGTGCCGCCGAGCGCGTGCCGCACCCGGGGCGAACGCTCGAGCCACCGTCCGCTCTCGCTCTCCAGCGCCCGGGCCACCCCCCGCAGCGCAGGGTCGGTGGCCACGACGTGCACCCGCTGGAACCGGCCGCGGTCACCGACCACGGCGACGAACCCCCAGGTGGCGAGGGCCGGCACCGCCACGTCGGCCAGCGCGTCCACCGCCGCGTCGTAGTCCAGGTGACGCGCCAGCTCGTCGCTGACCGCGCGCAGCAGGTCCAGCCGGGCACTCGTCTGGCGAGCCAGCTCCAGCTCCAGGTCACGCGCGTCGTCCACACCGACCTGCGCCGTCACGTCCAGCTGGGCTCCGACCAGGTGCGTCACCTGGCCGTCGGCGTCACGCACCGGGCTGATCACCACCCGGTTCCAGAACACCGAGCCGTCCCGGCGGTAGTTGAGCAGCACCTCGCTCACCGGCTCACCGGCCGCGAGCGCCGCACGGATCCGCGCCACGGCCTCCCGGTCGGTGGCCGGGCCCTGCAGGAACCGGCAGTTGTGGCCGAGCACGTCCTCGCGGCTGAACCCGGTGAGCCGGATGAACGCCTCGTTGACCCAGACGACGGGCTGGTCGGGTGCGCGCGCGTCGGAGAGCGTGAACGGGAGGTCGCCGGCGGCGACGGCGAGAGCGAGCAGGTGGTCGTCGGGCGAGGCGAGGCCGAGCCCGTCCGGCAGCGGCGTGCCAGCGGGTGGGGTGCGCCGGCCCGCGGTGGCCGTCACGTGCGCGCGCCCTGGGCGGCGACCTCGAGGGCCGCCATGGTGCGCTTCGAGGCCCGGCCGTACACCAGCGCCGAGCCGAGGTAGCCGGCGGCCAGCGCGCCGAACAGGCCTCGGGACCAGCCCGAGTCGGGGAGCGTGACCGCACCGAGCGCGGCGGCTCCCACGAAGGCCGCGTTGTAGAGGACGTCGTACAGGGCGAACGCCCGGCCCCGGTACGCGTCCGCGGTGTCGCGCTGCACGATGGTGTCCACCGCGATCTTGGCCGACTGGGCTGCCAGGCCGAGGGTGGCCGCGGCCACGAGCACCACTGGCAGCGCCAGCGTGACCACCAGGAGCAGCTGGCTCACGGTGGCGACGACGAGGCACACGACGATCCAGCGCTGCGGGCCCAGCCGCGGGCTGACCACGGGCGTGACCACGACGGCGAGCGCGAACCCGATGCCGGACGCGGCGAGGACGGTCGCGAAGGTGCGCAGCCCCGCGTCGACGTCGGACGGGGAGCTCAGCAGGTTGCGGGAGATGAGGATGCTCGCCATGAACACGACGCCGTAGCAGAACCGGTGCCACGCCATGATCCCGAGCGCCTGCGCCGGGGTGCGGCGCTCGACGAGGTACCTCGCGCCGGCGCCGAGCTCGTGCGCCACGACGGCCAGCGCACGCCGCACGGGCATCGCCACGGGCTCGTCGGGACCCAGCTGGTCCCGGCCGATCCGGCCGGCCAGCCCGGAGGCCGTGCCCATCACCGCCGCGGCCACCACCAGGGCGATCGCGTCCCGCTCACGCCCGGCCGGCATCAGCCGCCCGAGCACGAACCCGAGCAGCGCACCCACGCCGGCCGAGGCGGCGCCGAGTGTCGGGGTGAGGGAGTTGGCGGTGAGCAGCAGCGGACCGTCGACGACCTTCGGCAGCGACGCCGACAGGGCCGCGAGCAGGAACCGGTTCACCGAGAGGGTCACCAGCGCCAGCACGTACACCAGCGGCCCTACGCCGTGCAGCACCATGACCAGGGCGATCGCAACGGTCAGCACCACCCGGAGCAGGTTCCCGTACAGCAGCACCTGCCGGCGGCGCCAGCGGTCCAGCAGCACCCCGGCCCAGGGCCCCACCACCGTGAAGGGCAGCAGCAGCACGGCGAACGCCGCGGCGACCCCGGTGGCCGTGCTGGCCGTCTCCGGCGAGAAGAAGAACAGTGTCGCCAGGCCCACCTGGAACATGCCGTCCGCGCACTGGCTGACCAGGCGCACCGTGAACAGCCGACGGAAGCCGACCAGCGGCCACAGCCGTCGGAGGTCGTCGGTCACCTGCACGGACTCAGGCTAAGCGCAGGCGGTTCCGGTGCCACGCCCAGCCCGACGACTCACCCGGTCGAGCGCTCGCTCCGGTCGGCGCCCTCGTGCGACGGCGAGCTCGTCGCCGGCACCAGGTCGCGCAGGAGGTGCGCGGTGAACCAGTCGCGCGCCAGGCCTGCCGCCTCAGCCAGCGCCCCGGGCTCCTCGAACAGGTGCGTGGCGCCGCGGACGACGGCCACGTGGTGCGGGCAGCGCAGCAGGCCCGCGGCCTGCCGGTTCAGCTCGAGGACCACCGTGTCCGCCCCACCCACGACGAAGAGGGTCGGGGCCTGCACCTGTGCGAGCCGCGGACGAGCCAGGTCCGGTCGGCCCCCGCGTGACACGACGGCCGAGATCTCGGACCCGAGCTCCGCGGCGGCCCAGAGTGCCGCGCCGGCACCCGTGCTCGCCCCGAAGTAGCCGACGCGGCAGGATGCGGCGTCGGGCCGGGCCTGCAACCAGCGCGTCGAGGCGACGAGCCGGCTCGCCAGCAGCTCGACGTCGAAGACGTTCGACCGGTCCAGCTCCTCCTCGGGGCTGAGCAGGTCGAGGAGGAGCGTGCCGAGCCCGGCCTGCCGCAGGACGTCCGCGACGAACCGGTTGCGGGGGCTGTGCCGGCTGCTGCCGCTCCCGTGGGCGAACACCACGACCCCGGGCGCCGGCTCCGGCAGGTACAGATGAGCGCCCACCGTGACCGAGTCGACCGGGATGACGACGTCGAGGTCCGCATCGCCCGCCGTCCCCCCGGCGTGCCCGGCAGGAGCGCGCGCCGCGGCCGCGTCGAGCAGGACGACGACCTCCTCGTCGGTCGTCGGCGAGAAGTCGCGGTAGTGGCAGCCGACGGCCCGGAGGGTCTCCGGTGTGGCGACGCAGACCACCTCGTCGGCCTCGGGGAAGTCGCGCGCCACCGCCGCGGGCGCGACCGGGACCGCGGCGACGACCTTCGCGGCACCGAGCGAGCGGGCCACCTGGCACGCCACGCGCATGGTGGAACCGGTGGCGATGCCGTCGTCGACGATCACGGCCACACGCCCCGTGAGGCCGGTCCGGGCCCGTCCGCTGCGCAGGCGGGCGACCCGCGCGTCGAGCTCGATCCGCTCCCGACGCTCCGCCTCGGCGAGATCACGTTCCGACGCGTGGACCGCTGCCAGCACGGCGCGATCCACGACCCGCGCGCCGCCCTCTCCGATGGCCCCCATCGCGAGCTCCGGCTGGAAGGGCACCCCGAGCTTGCGCACCACGATGACGTCGAGCGGTGCGCCGAGGGTCTCCGCCACCTCGTACGCGACCGGCACGCCGCCCCGCGGCAGTCCCAGCACCACGACGTCCTGCCCGCGCAGGGGCTCGAGCAGCCGGGCGAGCGCGCGGCCGGCCTCGACCCGGTCAGCGAACAGGGTCATCGCTGCACCTCCGCACCTGAGCCACCCGGCAGCAGCCGGCGTCTTCACGCAGCGTGCTCAGGCTCGGGCGACCGAGACCTTCACGGGCTCCGTCGGCCGTTCCGCGCTGGTCGGCACCCGTACCTCCAGCACGCCGTCGCGGTACGTCGCCGTCACATCCGTCTCGGAGCAGCCGGCAGGCAGCGGGACGTTCCGCGCGAAGGAGCCGTAGCGGAACTCCGAGCGGTAGGAGTCCTTGCCCTTGTGCTCCGACTTCTCCTCGCGCTCGGCCCTGATCCGCAGGGTCCCGTCGACCACGGTCAGCTCCACGTCCTTGTCCGGGTCGACGCCGGGCAGCTCCGCCCGGACCACCAGCGTCCCGTTCTCGACGTACTCCTCCACGCGAAGCCACGGCTTGTCCCAGTCGCCCTCGACGAACCTGCGGAACATCTCGGGCAGCTCGACCCGGTCGCGTCGCACGATTGCCATCGTCGACCTCCCTCGGTCACGGTGGGGCGGGGTCTCTGTCCCACCACGTTCCACGCTAGCCCGGTGCGAC
>DAIDJQ010000157.1 GCA_027451305.1 Cellulomonas sp. | reverse complement strand
CACCATACCCCATGGGGGTATGACCTCCACGCCCCAGCCGCTCCCGAGAGATCGACTGGACCGGCGTCGGACGCCGTACCGGCGGTGAACACTACCGGAGCCGCGGGGGCCGGTCCAACCGGCCGCTCACCGGGCCCTCGGTGGGCACTCAGCGGGGGATCCGGCCCAGCTCCGACACGTCGTACCAGAGCAGGTCGCGGTCCTCCAGGCGCCGTCGGGCGTCGTCGTCCCCGGCAACGGCGGCCGCCACGTCGGCAGCCGCTGCGGGCTCGTCCACGTGCGCGCAGACGACTGCATCGACCGGGACACCGGCGTCGATCGTGACGGCGGTCACGTCGGCGTCAGGGTGCTCGTCGGGCGTCACCGTCTCGTCAGGTACGTCGGCCGCGAGCACCAGCCGCAGCTGCGGCGCACCCGGTCGATCCGCGAGCAGGGAGAGGCTGTCGTCGGCGGCGACCAGCTGCGCGACGAACTCCCAGCCCTCCTCGTCCTCGTCGGGCAGCGCGTCGCGAAGTGCCGCGGTCACGGCGTGGGCCCGGCGGGGAGCGACGACGGTGCCGAGCTCGTCGAGCTCGTCGAGAGAGGCAGGCAGGTAGACGCGCACGGCACCAGTGTGCCGGGCGATGCCCTCAGCCCACCGGCACGAGGGCGGCGAGCCGGTCCGCGAGCGCCATCAGACTGCGGCGGAGACCCGAACCCGGTGCGCTCTCCCGAAGGGTCTGCCCTGCCAGCAGCGCACCATCGGCAGCGGCACGGTCCTCCGGCAGCACCACGGCACCGTGCACACCCGCGTACCGCGCCAGGGCGTCCAGCACCGCCGCCTCCGGCCGCGGGCCCGCGGCAGACGAGCGCACCCGGTTCACGACGACGAGCTGCGACGCTGACAGTCCCAGCTCCGCCAGGTCCGACAGTCCCCGCACGAGCCGCGCGAGCCCCACCGGGTCACCGCTCCCGACGACCAACACCACGTCGGCCGCCGCGAGCGCGCTGAGCGTCGCGGCGTTGCGCTGCGGGGCTCGGGTGTCGTAGGTCAGCTGCTCGTCCTGCTCCAGGCAGAAGCCGGTGTCGACCACCGTCCAGTCGGCCAGGCGGCGGGCGGCGCCCCACACCGCGTCGAGCGCCGACCCGGGCAGCTCGGGCCATCGGTCGGCACGCGCGATGCCGGTCAGCACACGCAGCCGTTCCGCCAGCAGCGGTGCGAGCCGCGCGAGGCCCCGGACCTCGAGGGTTCCTTGGGCTGCCGACCGCGCCGCCGCCGCGATCCCGGGTGCCTCGTCCAGCAGACCGACCACCTGTGCGATCGCCCCGCCGTACGTGTCCGCATCCACCAGGAGCGCGGACGCGCCACGTCCGGCGAGCTCGGCGGCGAGGTTCACCGCCACGGTGGTGCGACCGGGGGATCCGGCCGGACCCCACACCGCGACCAGCAGACCCGGCTGGGCGGCCGGCACGGGCGCAACCTCGGCGGTGACCACCGCATCCGGGTGGTCCGGCACCACGGCGTCGAGCAGGGCGAGCGCGTCCTCGAGCAGGGCGCTCGCCGCGCCGAGGTCCTCCGGCGCGGCGAGCGCGAGATCGGCACCGCAGGACTGCACCCTCTCGCGCAGCCACGGCCGGCTCGCGGGTGCCAGGGCCACCACCTGGACACCGACGCGGTGCAGGAGCAGGACCGCCTCGCGGTCCAGCTGCTCGAGGTCGGCCGACACGACAGCAACACGCCCGAGCCCGGCCTCGGCGGCGGCGAGCAGCTCGGTCAGGTCCGCACAGCGGCGCGTGACGGCGAGCCTGCCGGACGAGGCCTCGGCCGCTCGCACCACGAGGGTCTCGGCGGCTCCCCGGACCGCGCACAGCACGCCGACGGGCATCTCAGCCACCCGTCCCGGGCACGGCGACGACGTCCACCGTGCCGTCCGCGGCGAGGGCCGCGAGGACCGCCGGCAGGTGCTCGACCGGGACCAGGACGTGGACCGTCGTCGTCCCGCCTGCGGCGAACGCGCCCTCCGGTCGGCTCACGTCGGCGACGGTCAGGCCGCTCGCGAGCTGGGCCGGGGCCGCCGTGGTCGCCGCCGAGCCCGCGCTGCGGTCCGCCGCGGCGGTGAACCAGAGGTCGACCTGCGCACCGGCACGGACCTCGTCGGACGGGACGCCCGCGACCGGGACGGACACGGGACGCAGCGCGAGGTCGACAGCCGAGCCCACCGCGGAGCGGGGCAGCAGCTCGCCGGCCTGCACCACCCTGAGCGCGACGGCGTCCGCCGGCAGCTGCTGGTCGGCCTTCAGGTAGCGGGTGAGGTCCACGCCGGCGAGCCGCACGTCCGCCACGCCGAGATCCCCGACGCCGACCCGCTCCCCCGGGACCGTCGTCGACCGGACGACGTACACGGCGACCGAGTGCTGCGCCGCCCGCACCACCCACGAGCCGAGCGCCACCGCGGCGGCCACCATCGCGACGCCTGTCAGCAGCCGAGGATCACGCCAGCCCGGTCTGCGGAGCCGCGCCGCAACCGGAGCCGGCAGGTCCTTCACTGTCGAGTCCACCCGTTCCCCCTCGTCGCCGGAGATGACCGGAGCCCATCTTGGCGGGACGAGGTACCGGCGCGGGCCTGAACTGTGGACGAATCGGGCGGACGGCCCCTGCGTGCCACACTGCCGCCATGGCGCCGCGGTTCCTCACGCTCACCGATGTGACCGAGATCCTGAACATCTCCGCCCAGCAGGCGCGCGCCCTGGTCGTGTCCGGCGACCTGCCTGCGATCCAGGTCGGCGGACGTCACGTGTGGCGGGTCGAGGCGACGGAGCTGGAGAGGTACATCGAGCGGATGTACGCCGAGGCGCGAGCACGCACGGGGCGCGACACCGTGGACTCCGGGCCGGCCGACTGAGGCCGGGCCTCAGCCCTGCGCGGTCAACGCGATCGCACGACCCGGAGAGCGGCGAGCGGCAGCGTCCGGACGGGGGCACCCCGCCCCGGCAGCACGTCGAGATGATCGGCGCCGACACGGTCGATCCGCCCGACGACCGTACGAGCCGACGTCTGGACCTGCACCTCGGCCCGGTCCCGCGCCAACGCCCGGAGCACCGTCCCGAGCCCGAGGCGACGCTCCACCTCGCCGGCGGCCGGGGAGCTGTGAACGGCGACACCCTCCAGAGCCTGCACCGCCGCGAGCGGCACCAACGCCTGGCGGGCGGCGGGCTCGAGCACGAGCAACCACCCGGCACCGACCTCGACCAGGTCCCCGGCGACCACCGCGTCCAGCTCCCCCGGCAGGTCCCCGACGTGCACACGGACGGGGCGGCCGCAGGAGCCGCGCAGCCTGTCCACGAGCAGCACCGTGGCGCGCTCTGCCCGGACCAGCTCGCTCAGCTCGGCTCTGGACTCGTCGGCTCGCGCCGCGGAGAGCTGTGCCTCGAGGTCCGCGAACAGCTGCTCCCAGCGCACGGCTGAACCGTAGTCCGCGACGGCAGCCCGGCGAGCTCGTGACCGAGGCCCTTCGACCGACCCGTCCATGGGGGCACCGCTGGACAAACCGGGCATCGATCCCCTAGACATGCCTCATCAAACGCAATCAAACGACATCATGATGCGTCTTCGACGACGAAACGGACCGTCCGATGAATCACCGCGCCAGGACTCGATCTCCCCGCCCCACGAGTCATCCCGTTCTGGCCGGCGCCGGCGGGCTCTGGTCGGGAGCGGCCGCCGCGGCAGGCCTGACGGTCGCGCTGGGGACCCGCCTGGCTGCGCTCGCGCGGGCGGCGGGACCGCTGCAGGTGGACGGCCTCGTGGAGCTCGGTGTCCTCGTGGCCGGCGTGGCGGTGCTCTCCTGGCTGGCCGTCAGCTGCGCCGTAGCCGGGGGCTGCCTCACGGCCCGCGCTGCCGGCGGCGGCTGGCGGCGCGGTGAGGCGTGGGTGCACCGCTGGGCGCCCGTCGTGGTGCAGCGGGCCGTGGTCCTGGCCGTCGGAGCCGGTCTGGGGCTGTCGGCGGCGACGGGCGCGTCCGCGTCGGACGCCGGGCTCCCGGCGCCGTCGCCGGCACCGAGCCTGAGCGCGACCGTCCTCGCTGACGCGCCTGCGGCGACCGACCTCGGCTGGGCACCCACGTCTGCGGTGCCGTCCTCGACGCCGACCGCCCCCGCCGGCGGCTCGGGCTCGCTGCCGAGTGCTCCGGTGCGGGCCGACGACGCACCCGCACCCACCGTCGTCCCGACCCCGCCAGCCCCGGGCAGCACCCCGTCGACGAGAGGCGCCGAGGCGCGGACCTCGGCCGTCGGCCCGACGACGATCCCGGCGAACGCCACGCGATCGTCGTCGGTCGCGGGAGCAGGATCGACGGCGTCCGGCACCACGTCCCGGACCGTCACCGTCGAGCCCGGTGACACCCTGTGGGCGATCGCCGCACGGCACCTGCCGGCCGGTGCCGACGACGCGCAGGTCGCAGCCGCCTGGCCGGCCTGGTACAGGGCCAACCTCGGCACCATCGGCGACGAGCCCGACCTCATCCGACCGGGGCAGCTCCTCATCGTTCCGGGTGCCGAGACCGGGGCCACCTCGTGAGCGCCGTCCTGAGCGAGCAGCCGGAGCCGACGACCAGCGTCGAGGAGGTCATCGCTGCCGCCACGGCGCCCGGGTGCATCGCCGAGGCGCGCACACCGACCCTCGCCGGAACCGGCGCAGGCCCGCGGGCTGCATCCCGCGGGCCGCAACGGCCGCCCGGCCGACCCGGTTCGACGCCGCCTGCCGAGCTGCGCGCCCGGCTGCTGCCCGGGCGGCCAGCGGCGCGGGCGCCACGCGCGGACGGTCCCGCCCACCGGACCCCGGCAACCGCGGTGGAGCGGATCGCCGTCCTGCGCGCGTCGGACCGGTCCGTGGTGCTCGAGTGCGCCGACGAGGACCGCGGCGCGGTGCCGGTCGCGGAGCCGTCCGTCGTCGTGCGTCGCCTGGCGCTCGCCGCCGTCGAGGTGATCATCGGCCTCCGACCCGCCGCGCAGCTGGCCCGCTGGTTGACCCCGGGCGTGCTGCAGGCGCTGCGCACCCGGGCCGATCTCGGTCGACGAGCCGGGATCGACGCAGCCCGACCGGTCGCGGGCGCGCGACCTCCCGCCGTCCGTCGCGCCCACGTGTGCCCGGTGGAGCCGCACATCGTCGAGGCCGCCGTGGTGGTCGACGACGGGTGCCGGGTCCGGGCGGTCGCCGTGCGGCTGGAGACGCACCGCGGGGTGTGGCGCGCCACCGCGCTCGACGTCGGCTGACCCGGGTGGCGTCGGGGTCCGGGACCGTGCGGCGACCGCCCGCACGATCGCGACGGCCCGCCGCATCGCCCTGGTCGGGCGCGCAGCGGGCCGTGGCGCGATCCGTGCTCAGCGGCGCCGCTTGGCCTGCTTGGCCGCCTTGCGCCGGGTCTCGCGGTTCGAGCCGTCGCCCGCGGCATCTCCGGCCGACGCCTCGTGGCGACCATCGCCGCCCTCGGACTCCGTGACCACCGCGCCGTCGCCGTCCGTCGAGGGAGCGGAGTACTGCAACGGAACGCGGGCGCCCGGACCGTCGAGCCCCTTGGCCATCAGCCGCCCCGCGCTCGCGCCTGCTCCCGGTCCCGCGGCAGCCTCGGCCGCGGACTCAGCGGTGATCACGGGTGCACCGTCCGTCGCGACGGCCTGCTCACCCTCGGCCGGCGCCACCTGGACCTCGAGGTTGAACAGGTAGGCGACCGTCTCCTCCTTCACCGCGTCCGTCATGGCTCCGAAGAGCTGGAAGCCCTCCCGCTGGTACTCGACCAGCGGGTCACGCTGGGCCATCGCGCGCAGGCCGATGCCCTCCTTGAGGTAGTCCATCTCGTAGAGGTGCTCACGCCACCGGCGGTCGAGTACGGCCAGGGTGACGCGCCGCTCGAGCTGGCGCATGTTCTCCGCGCCGATCTGCTCCTCGCGCTCCGTGTACGCGACGTCGACGTCGGAGAGGACCTCACGCTCCAGCACCTCGTGGGTGAGGCGGGTGGGGCCTCCGGCCGCCTCGACGACCTCCTCCGGCGTGATGGAGATCGGGTACACGCCGCGCAGGGCGGTCCACAGGGTGTCCAGGTCCCAGTCCTCGGGCCGCCCCTCGGCCGTGGCCGCCTCGATGTACCCCCGGAGCACGTCGTGCCGGAAGTGGACGATCTGGTCCTGCAGGTCCTCTCCCTCGAGCACCCGGCGACGCTGGTCGTAGATCACCTCGCGCTGACGCGACATGACGTCGTCGTACTTCAGCACGTTCTTGCGGATCTCGAAGTTGCGAGCCTCGACCTGCGACTGCGCCGACTGGATGCCGCGGGTGACGATCTTGCTCTCCAGCGGCATGTCCTCCGGGAACCCGGCGCGGGTCATCATCGACTCGGCCAGGCTCGAGTTGAACAGGCGCATCAGGTCGTCCTGCATCGACAGGTAGAACCGCGACTCACCCGGGTCGCCCTGACGGCCCGAGCGGCCGCGCAGCTGGTTGTCGATGCGGCGGGACTCGTGCCGCTCGGTGCCCAGCACGTACAGCCCGCCGAGCTCGACGACCTCCTCGTGCTCGGCGGCGACGGCCTCCTTCGCCTTCGCCAGCGCGTCGGGCCAGGCGGCCTCGTACTCCTCGGCGTTCTCCGCCGGGTCCAGACCGCGAGCGGCGAGCTCGGCGACCGCCATGAACTCCGCGTTGCCGCCGAGCATGATGTCGGTTCCGCGGCCGGCCATGTTGGTGGCGACCGTGACGGCACCCTTGCGGCCGGCCTGCGCGACCACGGTGGCCTCGCGTGCGTGCTGCTTGGCGTTCAGCACCTCGTGCGGCACGCCCTGCTTCTTCAGCTTCTGGGAGAGGTACTCGCTCTTCTCCACGCTCACCGTGCCGACGAGGACCGGCTGGCCCTTGGCGTGGCGCTCGACGATGTCGGCGACGACCGCGTCGAACTTGCCCTCCTCGCCCTTGTAGACCAGGTCCCTCTGGTCGAGGCGGATCATCGGGCGGTTCGTCGGGATCGGCACGACGCCGAGCTTGTACGTGCCCTGGAACTCGGCCGCCTCGGTCTCGGCGGTGCCGGTCATGCCCGAGAGCTTGGCGTACAGCCGGAAGTAGTTCTGCAGGGTGATCGTGGCGAGGGTCTGGTTCTCGGCCTTGATGACCACCCCCTCCTTGGCCTCGATCGCCTGGTGCATGCCCTCGTTGTACCGACGGCCGGGCAGGATGCGACCGGTGTGCTCGTCGACGATGAGCACCTCACCGTTGAGCACCACGTAGTCCTTGTCGCGCTTGAACAGCTCCTTGGCGCGGATCGCGTTGTTGAGGAACCCGATCAGCGGAGTGTTCAGGGACTCGTACAGGTTGTCGATGCCGAGGTAGTCCTCGACGCGGGCGATGCCCGGCTCCAGGACGCCGACCGTGCGCTTCTTCTCGTCGACCTCGTAGTCGCGCTCCGGCTCCAGGCGGCGGGCCACCTTGGCGAACTCGGCGTACCAGCGGTTGGTGTCCCCGGACGCAGGGCCGGAGATGATCAGCGGGGTGCGCGCCTCGTCGATGAGGATGGAGTCGACCTCGTCGACGATCGCGAAGTTGTGACCGCGCTGCACCAGCTCCTCGGTGCTCCACGCCATGTTGTCGCGCAGGTAGTCGAAGCCGAACTCGTTGTTGGTGCCGTAGGTGATGTCGGCCGCGTACTGCTCACGGCGCTGCTGGGGCGTCTGGTTGCTCAGGATGGTGCCGGTGGTCAGACCGAGGAACCGGTACACCCGGCCCATCAGGTCCGACTGGTACTCCGCGAGGTAGTCGTTGACCGTCACGACGTGAACGCCCTTGCCGGAGAGGGCGTTGAGGTAGGCGGGCGCGGTGGCGACCAGGGTCTTGCCCTCACCGGTCTTCATCTCGGCGATGTTGCCGAGATGCAGCGCCGCGCCGCCCATGAGCTGCACGTCGAAGTGCCGCTGGCCGAGCGTGCGCCGAGAGGCCTCACGGACCGCGGCGAAGGCCTCGGAGAGCAGGTCGTCGAGGGACTCGCCGTCCGCCAGCCGCGCCCTGAACCGGTCCGTCTCCTCGCGGAGCTCCGCGTCGGACAACGCCGTGAAGCTGTCCTCCAGCGCGTTGATCTGCCCGGCGATGCCGGACAGCTTCTTGAGGATCCGGCCCTCACCCAGGCGCAGGACCTTCTCGAGCATCGCTGGCACGCATGACTCCCGACGTGATGGCACCCTCTGCGGGGCGGTGGAGTGGACCGGCCGCGCGGCCGGGCCCGTCCATCGTAGGCGAGCGGGACGTGACCAGGGCCGGGCCGCGGCGCAGCGCCTGCCGCGTCAGGGCTGGGGACGGGCCAGCGCGCGAACGAGGCCGGGTGCGAGGTCGCCCCGGAGCGCGCCCGCGCGGTCGCCGACGACGACCTCCTCCAGACCCGTCCAGGACGCGGCGAGCCGCAGCTCGGCCGCCAGCTCGGCGGCCACGTCCGCGGTCGGTCCCGCGTCGGCGTGATGACCGGCCGGAACCGGTGCGGGGTGGGCGGCGTGCACGCGCAGGACGCCTGCCTTCCGATCGGCCTTGAGGTCCACCAGCGCCGCGATCCGGTCTCCGAGCAGGAACGGCAGCACGTAGTAGCCCCACACCCGTTGCGGCTCCGGCACGTAGATCTCGATGCGGTACCGCAGGCCGAACAGCGTCTCGACGCGCCGGCGTTCCCACACCAGCGGGTCGAACGGGCTGAGCAGCGCCCGTCCCGACGCACGGCGTGGCACCACCGGCGCATCTCGGTGCCGCCATCCCCGGCCGTCTCCCCACCCCGCCACCTGGACCGGCACCACGTCGCCGCTCTCGACGAGCTCGCCGAGAGCGACGGCGGTCTCGACGGTGCGCAGGCGGTAGTAGTCGGCGACGTCGCGCAGGGTCCCGATCCCGAGCGCGCGGACCGATCCGGCGACCAGCGCGCGCACCGCATCCGCGCGGGACGGCACCGGTGCACGCAGCACGTGAGCCGGCAGCACGCGTTCCACGAGGTCGTACCGGCGCTCGAACGCGCCGTTGCGTCCGGCCGACGTGACCTGGCCCGTGAAGAACAGGTACTCCAGGACCCTCTTGGCGACCGTCCAGTTCCACCCCCAGCCCTCCCCGCGGCCCGGGTGCTCGTGCTGCAGACGGTCGTGCACCTGCGCCCCTGTGAGCGGACCCTCGGCGGCGAGCATGGCCAGCACGTCCTCGACGACGGCGCCCAGGGTCTGCGGCACCTCCCGGATCGAGCCCCACGCCTCGACGGCGTAGTCCTGCCGGCGCCAGTCGAACAGGCGGTAGTCCTCCGGGCGGACGTACGACGCCTGGTGCGCCCACGCCTCGACGAGCCGGCGGGGGTTGCGCGCCGCGGCACGCTCGACGAGCGCAGGGTCGTACGGACCGACGCGGGAGTAGAGCGGCATCAGGTGCGCGCGGGCGAACACGTTGACGGAGTCGATCTGCAGCACGCCGAGCCGGTCCACCAGCTGCTGCAGGTGGCGTGCCGTGACCGCGCCCGCTCGGTCCGGGCGAGGACGGTGCAGGCCTGCTGCGGCCAGCGCCAGGCGACGCGCCTGGTCGAGGGTCAGGCGTTCGGCGACGGGCTGCGCCGCCGGTCCGGGCGGCGGGGGCGATGCGGGCACGGGCACCGGGTCATCCTGCCGCCCGGCGCCGACACACGACCGCACCGGTCGTGCCTGCGGAGCGGTCACGCGCAGGCAGGCGCACGCCGAGGCACCCGGGCGGGCCGGACGGGGACATGCCTCGGCCCGGACGTCACGGCGTGCGTCCGGGCCGAGGTGTCTCGATCAGGCCGTGCCACCCGGCGGCACGGCCGCCGCAGGCTCGGCCGTCACGTCATCCCGCCAGCACCTGCGCGGCGGCGACCGGTGCTGCCAGCGGTGCGCCAGCCACCGGGGTGTCCAGCTTGATCACCCCGTAGCTCCAGCCGTGGCGGCGGTACGCCACCGCCGGCTGGGCGGTCTCCGCGTCGACGAACAGGAAGAAGTCGTGGCCCACCAGCTCCATCTCGTACAGCGCGTCGTCCACCGTCATCGGGGACGCGTGGTGCACCTTCTCGCGGATCATCACCGGTGAGTCGCCGAGCGGGATCTCCACGGCGCCCTCGGCGACGGTGCGCGGAGCCCTCGGCGGCTCGGCGACCTCGACGACGGGCTCCGGCACCTCGACGGTGCCGACAGGTGCCGCACCGCGGTGGTCCTTGCGACGGTCGCGGGTCCGGCGCAGCCGCTCCACAAGCTTGGCCAGCGCGAGGTCGAGTGCGGCGTACGCATCGTCGGCGGACGCCTCGGCACGGATGACCGGGCCCTTGTCCACGACGGTGAGCTCGACGCGCTCGCTGCTGTCGGACTGACGCGGGTTCGGCTCGTGCGACACGAGGACGTCGATCCGCTGTGCGCGCGGCGCCAGCTGTTCGACCTTGGTCAGCTTGCTGTCGAGATGTGCCCGGAACCTGGGTGACACCTCGGTGTGCCGACCGGCAACCACGATCTCCATGCGGGCCTCCTTGGGAGGTTGGGGCGGGCCGTCGAGCGGCTCGCCCGGTGACGTGCTGTCTGTGCCCCGTGGGGCAGGTGCGGCACCACCTCCTCGGCCTGCGCAGGTCGGGCCCTGTCGGGTCCGACCGGCTGCGTCGGCTGGAACCTCCACGCTAACCCGCCGGAGGTCCACCCACCAACAGGCCGGGGGGTGGTGTCGAGGCGAGCACCACCCCGCCGACGACCTGGGCTCCCGCGACGGACAGGACGTCGATGGCGGCGGCCGCCGTCGCTCCCGTCGTCAGCACGTCGTCGACCAGGAGGACGCGGGCACCCGGCAGCCCGGCGGCACGGCGCACGTGGACGTGGCCCGCCAGGTTGCGGGACCGGGCCCGGGCCGACAGTCCCGACTGGTCTGCTCCGGCCGAGCGGCGCAGCGGGGCCGACGCCCCTGCCCGGACCCCCCGTCGCCCCAGCTCGTCCGCCACGGCTGCCGCGAGGGCACCGACCGGGTCCCAACCTCGTGAACGGCGAGCGGCCGCCGTCGACGGGAGCGGCACCACCAGCAGGGGACCGGCTCCGGCGAGCGTCGGCACCGCCGCTCTCGCGGCGGCCCGGACCCCTGCGGTGAACGGGACCGACAGGTCGGAGCGGCCGTGGTCCTTCCAGGCCGTCACCGCCCGGCGCACCGGCCCGGCGAAGTCCGCGACGGCCCACCACGGCGGCGTCCGCCCGTCGAGGCGGTCGAGGCGGCCGGCGCGCTGCTCGCACCGCCACGCCGGACCTGCGAGCAACCGACGACAGTCCGGGCACCACGGGTCGTCGTCCTCGCCGCACCCGGCGCAGCTCACCGGGAGCACGAGCCCCAGCAGCTCGGCCCCCACCCGACGCAGCCATGCGGCCCCGCCCGTACCCGTCACGCACCGAGCATCGCGTTCCGCGCCGCCGCGTTGCGCAGGGGGCTGCGTTCACGGCGCGAACCCGGCCCACGGCACGCCTGGGGACGGCTCGCCGCTACCCGGGGTACGCCGGGTAGCTGACGCCGGTCGCTCCCGGCACCGGCACCCAGGTCCGGCCGTCGTACCGCAGCAGCTCTCCCTGCCGCGTGGCCACGAGCATGCTGCGCTCCCCCAGCCCCGAGGCGATCGCGACGGCGTCGGCCACGTCCGGCAGCGCCTCCGACTGCCCGCCGACAGGAACCAGGCGCAGGGTGGCCGGACCGCCGGTGCGCCCCAGGACGCCGAGCGTCACGGCGTCGGCCCAGACGACCTGGTCGGCGTCGGAGACGGACGCGCCAGCCCGGATGGGCGTGCTGAGCTGCTGCGGGGCGCCCGAGGTGTCACGCACGACGGCGGCCACGTCGATCGCCAGCCCGTCCGAGCCGTCCGAGACCACGGCGATGCGGGTCCCGTCACGCGCGACCGAGAGCGCGCGGACCGACCGGCCCACCAGCCAGGGCGCCGACAGCGCCACCTGCACGCCCGCAGGCGTCACCGCGGTCACGTTGCTGCCGGTGGCGGTCCACACCCAGCCGCGCCGGTCCACCGAGGGCGCCGCGAGGCCCGTGCCCGTCACCAGGGTCCGCGCGGGCGCCGTCGCGGTCGGGGCCAGCACCAGGCGGTCCGGCCCGGCGAGCATCACCTGCACCGACCCGTCGGCGCTGCGCGCCGGGCTGCGCGCGTCCAGGCCTGCCAGCGACCCGACACCGGCGACGGGCTGCAACGCACCGTTCACGAGGCTGACCAGGGCGTCGCCCTGGATCATCACGGGATCGCCGACGGCGGTCGTCGGCAGCGACGTGGCCCCGTCGAGCGCGACGCCACCAGCCCCGGCCCGCACCACCACGGACCGGACCTGCGGCAGCTGGAGGGACTGCTGGATCTGGGCGAGCAGCAGACCGCGGTCGGCAGCCTGCACGGTCTGCGCCGGCTCGAGGTCCACCTCGGCCACCCCGTCGGCGTCCACCGTCACCGCCTCGGGCTTCAGCTGGACGCCGTCCGGCACCTCGGTGCGCACGGCGTCGCGCAGCCACGGCGACGGACCGGCCAGCAGGCCTCTCACGACGGAGGTGGGCAGGTTGCGGGACGGGTACCAGCGCGTCTCCGGAACCAGCACCTGGGCGTCCGGCGAGAGGAAGTACAGCTGGGCCGCGCGGAACCGGCTGGTGAACGCCGCCTGGGACAGGATCACCCCGTTGGGCACGCCACCGATCCGCCACTGCTGACGGCTGTCCTGGACCATGTCGAACGTCACGGACTCGCGGCCGTCGGCGGACGCCTCGGTGTAGCGGCCGTCGGCGTCGACCTTGCCGACCACCGAGACCTCCACGGTGACCTGCGTGTCCGAGGTCCGCTGAACCTGCGTGCTCGAGGCCACCACCACGCTGCCGAGGGGGTCCCAGCTGGACCGGGCGTCCCCGGCGAGGAACTCCCGGGCGGCGGCGAAGTCGACGAAGTCGCCGGACAGGCCGGCGGAGCCGGCAAGGAGGAAGCCCTCCACGATCGAGACGGGGTCGGCGTTCTGCGCCGGGCCCTCGGCGACGACGACCACCGGGTCGCCCTCCTGCACCCGGCCGTCACCCTTCTGCACCGAGCCGGACGTCGGGATCGCGCTGCACGCCGCGAGCGCGAACGCCGTCGCGGCCGTCAGGACGGCACGCAGCCGCCGGGACGTGCTCATCGGACCTCCTGCACGTGCTCGCCCGCGGCCGACCAGTCCGGCAGCGCGGCCGGGTCGGAACGCGGGTTCGTCGCAGCCGCCGCCACGGCGGGCTCCGTGCTCTCGTCGGGCACCAGGTCCAGCGGCGAGCTCTGCAGCCGGATCCCCGCGCGCCGCGGCACGGTGAGCCGGAACGACGCACCGCGACCCGGCCGCCCCCAGGCCTCCAGCCAGCCGCCGTGCAGCCGGGCGTCCTCGAGCGAGATCGCAAGACCCAGGCCCGTTCCCCCCGTGGTCCGCGCCCGGGCGGGGTCCGCCCGCCAGAACCGGTCGAACACGTGCTCCACCTCGTTCGCTGTCATTCCCACGCCGTGGTCCCGCACGATCACGGCCACGGCGTGCTGGTCGGCGGCGAGCGTGATCTCCACCGGCGTGCCGTCCGCGTGCTCGATCGCGTTGACCACGAGGTTGCGCAGCACCCGCTCGACCCGACGCGGGTCGATGTCCGCGACGACCCGCTGCTCGGGCAGCTCCACGGCGACCCACGACCCCTTGCGCGCCGCCAGCGGGACCGCGGCGTCCACCGTGCGCACCACCACGTCCCGGACGTCCCGGCTCTCCGCGTCCAGCACGGCGGCACCGGCGTCGAACCGGCTGATCTCGAGCAGGTCGGCCAGCAGGTCCTCGAACCGGTCCAGCTGCGTGGAGAGCAGCTCGGCGGACCGCTTCACCGACGGCTCGAAGTCGTGGCGTGCCGCGTGGATCACCTCGCCGGCCATCCGGACCGTGGTCAGCGGGGTCCGCAGCTCGTGCGAGACGTCGGAGACGAACCGGCGCTGCAGCGTGGACAGCTCCTCGAGGCGGCGGATCTGGTCCTGGAGGCTGGCGGCCATCTCGTTGAACGAGTGGGCGAGCGTGGCCATCTCGTCCTCCCCCTTGACCGTCATCCGCTCGGTGAGCTGACCGTTGGCGAGCCGCTCGGCCACCTGCGCGGCGCGACGGACCGGCAGCACGGTCTGCCGCGTGACCAGCCACGTGGTGGAGCCGACCAGCAGCACCAACGCCCCGGCGCCGAAGCCGAGGGTGCGCAGCAGGAAGTCCAGCCGGTCCTGCTCGGCCTGCAGCGGGTAGAGGAAGAACAGCTGGTAGGTGCCGACCACGGGAACCGTCACCTGCTGGCCGACGACGACGGCGGGTTCGACCCGGCCGCCGTCGCGCAGCGCGATCGACTGCCAGTGCTGCCCGCCGGACGCGGTCGCCGTCTTCAGGTCGCCGCTGATCAGGTCGACGTAGGCGGGGTTGGTGGCGGTGGCACCGGCCTGCACGGAGACCGCCTGGCCCGGCGCCCGCAGCAGGTACACCTCGCGGCTGCCGGACCCGGCGTTGTGCTGGGCGGCGGTCACGTCGGAGAGCAGCTGCTGCACCTCCGACCCCGTGGTGGCGGTGGCGGAGTCGAACGTGTCCTGCGCCTGCTGGGTGCTGCGCGCGCTCTCCTGGAGCACCTGCTGCAGCCGCGCCCGGAACAGCCCGTCCGCGGTGCGCTGACCCACGTAGGCGAACACCAGGGCGAGCGCCGCCAGCCCGATCGCCAACGTCGACGTCAGCACCCGCACCTGCAGGGAGCCGCGCCACCAGCGCAGTGCCGACCGGATCCGTCGGCCACCCCGGGCCCGGACCAGCCGCCACATGCTCGTCATCCGGGGCACGGTGCACCCCCGGGCCGGGTCACGACGATCCAGCTCCCGCCTTGTAGCCGACGCCGCGGACCGTCACCACGATCTCGGGGCGCTCGGGGTCGTGCTCGATCTTGGAGCGCAGCCGCTGCACGTGGACGTTCACCAGCCGGGTGTCCGCGGCATGGTGGTAGCCCCACACCTTCTCCAGCAGCACCTCGCGGGTGAACACCTGCCACGGCTTGCGCGCCAGCGCCACCAGCAGGTCGAACTCGAGCGGGGTCAGGGAGATGGGCGTGCCGTCCCGGGCCACCCGGTGGCCGGGCACGTCGATGGTGAGGTCGCCGATCGTCAGGTGCTCCGGCGCGGGCTCGTCGCTGCGGCGCAGGCGGGCCCGGACGCGGGCGACGAGCTCCTTGGGCTTGAACGGCTTGGAGATGTAGTCGTCGGCGCCGGCCTCCAGGCCCAGCACCACGTCCACGGTGTCGCTCTTGGCGGTCAGCATCACGATCGGCACGCCCGACTCGGCCCGGATCATCCGGCACACCTCGTAGCCGTCCCTGCCGGGGAGCATGAGGTCGAGGAGGACGAGATCGGGCTGCGTCGCGCGGAAGGTGCCGAGCGCCTCGTCGCCGTCCTCGCAGAACGCCGGCTCGAACCCCTCGGACCGCAGCACGATGCCGATCATCTCGGCCAGCGCGGTGTCGTCGTCGACCACCAGGACCCGTCCCCTCATGTCCGTCATTGTCGCACCTGACCTGCTCCGACCCGGTGCCCCACGAAGCGGCGGCACCGTCGCGGACCACCCGCCGGGACGGCCCACCGCGTCGGGGGCCCGTGGCACGATGAGGCGTCGGCGCGGACCGCTCGGCAGCCGGCCTGTGCTGAGCCGGTTGTCGCGGGCCGCACCATCGACCAGCAGCGTCGTCACCGGCGCCGTCACCAGGGGAGCCGCAGCGTCATGACCGAACCGCAGGACCCGCGCCCGGCGGGCTGGACGGCTCCCGGCACACCGAGCGGCGCACCGTCCGACGACCGGCCGGACAGCTGGGTGCCCGCGGGCCAGCCGCCGGCGTACGGCCAGCAGCCACCCGCGTACGGCCAGCAGCCACCCGCGTACGGCCAGCAACCACCCGCGTACGGCCAGCAGCCACCCGCCTACGGCCAGCAACCACCCGCGTACGGCCAGTCGGGCTGGGGCCCGACACCTTACGGTCCGCCGGCGGGCGGCGCGTGGCGTCCCCCCGCCCTGCAGCCGGGCATCATCCCGCTGCGCCCGCTCAGCCTCGGCGAGCTGCTCGACGGCGGCGTCCGGGCGATCCGCGCCAACCCGGCCGTGATGTTCGGGCTCTCCGCCGTCGTCGTGACCGTCGGCGTGGTCCTGTCCGCCATCCTCACCGCCTACCTCGGCGGCCTGATCTCCGGGCCGCTGAGCACCCTGACCGGTCGCCTGTCGCAGCTCCCGAACGCGAGCACCACGGATCTCGGGGCGCTCTCCGACCAGCTGGGCACGGCGTTCGCCAGCATCGCCGCAGTCCCGGTCACGGCGCTCGCCACGACGATCCTCGACGGGCTCCTCGTGATCTCCGTCAGCCGATCCGTCCTCGGCCGCAGGGCGGCCGTCGGCGAGGTGGCGCGCTCCTGGCGGGTGTGGTGGGTCATCGGCTTCACTCTCCTGATGTCGGCGGCGGTCGCCCTCGTCAGCGGCGGCATGGTCGGCCTCCTCGTCTGGGCCGGTGCCCGTCAGCAGTGGGGCTGGCTGGCGTTCGGAGCCGTCGTCGGCACGCTCGCGATCGTCGTCGGGGCGGTCTGGGTGAACACGCGCACCCTGCTGGTGACACCGGCGCTGATGCTCGAGGGCAAGCCGTTCTGGCGCACCGTCGGCCGGGCGTGGCGCCTGACGCGGGGCAGCTTCTGGCGGCTCTTCGGCATCTCGCTGCTTGTGGCGGTGCTGGTCTCCGTCCTGACCCAGATCATCACCGTGCCCTTCACGCTCGTCGCGGAGGCGGCCACGGGCGGCGTGACGTCCTTCTGGGCCGTGGTGATCACGTCGGTCGGCAAGGTGATCACGCTGACGGCGGCGACCACGTACACGGCCGCGGTGGTCTCCCTGCTCTACATCGACGTGCGGATGCGCAGGGAGGCCCTGGACGTCGAGCTGGCCCGCGCGGCCACGGCCGACGCCCCGGCGTGACGCAGCTCCCCGTGCTCGCCGCGGTGGCCACCCTGGTCACCGCGACCGAGCCTCCGGTGCGTCCTGACGGGCCCACCGCGCGCCGATGGGCCCAGGACGAGCTGCTCGACCCCGTCTACCACCAGCAGGAGAGCCTGCTGTCCCGGCTGCTCACGTGGTTGCGCCACCTGTTCGACGGGCTGCACGGTGCGGCACTCCCGCCGCGCGGCGCGCTCCTGGTAGCGGCCGGCGTGGTGGTCCTGGTGGTGCTCCTGGCGCTCTGGGTGGCCGGTCCCGTGCGCCGCTCCCGGCGGAGCCGGACCGAGCCGGTGCTGGTCTCGACCGACCGGCGCACACCCCAGCAGCTGCGGGCCGCCGCCGACGCCGCCGCGGCCCTCGGCGACTTCTCCACCGCGGTCGCGGAGCGCTTCCGGGCAGTTGTCCGTGACCTCGAGGACCGCGCCGTGCTCGACGAGCGCCCGGGTCGCACCGCCGACGAGGCGGCCCGTGACGCCGGTCGTCTGCTGCCTGAGGTGGCGGCGGACCTCCTGCGCGCCGGGAGGCTCTTCGACGACGTGGTCTACGGCGGGCGGGTGGCCGCACGCGCCGACGACGACGGGCTGCGGGCCGTCGACGAGGCGGTACGTGCGGCACGACGGGCGACGCACGACCGCACCGCCGCGGAGGTCGCGCCGTGACGACGACCGTCTCCGTTCACCGACGCCCGACCACCGGCGACGGCACCACCGCGCGGGGTCGCGCGACCCGACGCTGGCGACGTGCCCGCGGCCCCCTGGCCGTGCTGGGCGTGCTCCTCGTCGGTGGGCTGCTGGCGGTGCTGCCGGCTCCGCGGACCTCCACGGCACCGCTCGCCCCCGACAACCCCGCGGACGTCGGTGCGCGCGCGCTGGCTCAGATCCTGCAGCGCCACGGCGTCCGCGTGCACTACGTGCGCACGATCGCGGCGGCCGAGAGGGCCGCAGGTGCCGGGAGCACCCTGCTGGTGCTCGGCGACCTCTACCTGACCCCCGACATCGTGGCCCGCATCGGGCGGACGCCGGCCGACCTCGTCCTGGTCGAGACCCCGGACGCACTGGCTGCCCTCGCCCCGGGCGTCACCCCGTCGTTCGGCGGGTCGACGGCGGACGTGCGCACGGCGCAGTGCGACGACGCGGACGCGATCGCCGCCGGCACCATCTCCGCCGCCGGGGCGCTTCGCGCCACCCGTCCCGGAGTGACCGTCTGCTTCCCCGAGACAGGTTCAGCGGCCGGGGACGGCGGCGCACTGGCCGTGATCCCCGGGCCGCGACGGGTCAGCGTGCTGACCGACGCCGGCCCGTTGACGAACCGCTCCCTCGCCGACCAGGGCGACGCCGCTCTGGCGATCCGGCTGCTGGGGGTGCACCCCGACCTGGTCTGGTACCTGCCGTCCGCGGACGACCTCGGGATCGACCGGAGCACCGGCGGCGGGACGTCGCTGCTGGACCTGATGCCGCCGTGGCTCGTGATGCTCGGGCTGCTCGCCGTCGCCGTCGCGGGCGCCGCGGCGCTGTGGCGCGGGCGCCGGCTCGGCCCGGTGGTGAGCGAACGGCTGCCGGTGGTGGTCCGCGCCGGGGAGACGACCCGAGGGCGGGGACGGCTGTACCGGCGCGCGCGGGCGCACGCGCACGCTGCGGCCGCGCTGCGCGCCGGTGCCGCATCCCGGTCGGTCGCCCGGCTCGGCCTGCCGCGCTCGGCGGACAGGCCGGCGACGGTCGCCGCGATCTGTCACGCCACCGGGCGACCGGCGGTGGACGTGGACCGTCTGCTGTACGGACCGTCACCCCATGACGACAACGGGCTGGCCGCACTGGCTCGAGAGCTCGACCACCTGGAGAGCGAGGTTCACCGATCGTGAGCGACGTCCTGCCCCCGTCCCCCGTCCCACCGCCGACGGGTCCCTACCCGAGCGCGCCGACGCCGCCGGAGTTGGGCAGCCCGCGGCCCGGCGCCGGCCAGCACGCAGCAGCGCCGGTCGGCCCGTACCCCGGCGCGCCGTACCCGCCCGGGTCCGGCGCCGCCGGCCCGTACGGCGTCGGGCCGTACGTCGCACCCGCGGCGGCTGCCGCCCCGGTCGCCGACCCCTCGGACGGTCTCCGCAGGACGCTGGCCGAGGTGCGCGCCGAGGTCGCCAAGGCCGTCGTGGGTCAGGACGCGGCCGTGACCGGCCTGGTCATCGCGCTGCTGTGCCGAGGGCACGTGCTGCTCGAGGGCGTCCCGGGGGTCGCCAAGACCCTGCTGGTGCGCAGCCTGTCCGCCGCCCTCGCGCTGGACACCAAGCGGGTGCAGTTCACCCCGGACCTGATGCCGGGAGACGTGACCGGATCGCTCGTCTACGACGCCCGCACCGCGGAGTTCTCGTTCCGCGAGGGTCCGGTGTTCACCAACCTCCTGCTGGCGGACGAGATCAACCGCACCCCGCCGAAGACCCAGGCCTCGCTGCTCGAGGCGATGGAGGAGCGCCAGGTCTCGGTGGACGGCGCCGCGCGGCGGCTGCCGGACCCGTTCGTCGTGATCGCCACCCAGAACCCGGTGGAGTACGAGGGGACGTACCCGCTGCCCGAGGCACAGCTGGACCGCTTCCTGCTCAAGCTGCTGCTGCCGCTGCCGGAGCGCGCCGACGAGGTGCAGGTGCTCGCCCGCCACGCCGGCGGGTTCGACCCGCGGGACCTGGCAGCCGCCGGGCTGCGCCCTGTCGCCGGCGCCCGCGAGCTCGCAGCGGCACGGGCCCAGGTCGCCCAGGTGCAGGTGGCCCGGGAGGTGCTCGGGTACGTGGTCGACCTGTGCCGGTCCACCCGCGAGTCGCCCTCCTTGTCGCTCGGCGTGTCGCCACGCGGAGCGACGGCGCTGCTGGCGACGTCGCGAGCGTGGGCCTGGCTCAGCGGCCGACCGTACGTCACGCCGGACGACGTCAAGGCGCTGGCGCACCCCACGCTGCGGCACCGCGTGCAGCTGCGCGCCGAGGCCGAGCTCGAGGGCGTCACGGCCGAGTCGGTGCTGGACACCGTGCTCGCCTCGGTGCCGGTCCCGCGCTGAGGCGGCCCGCGTGACGATCACCTGGCGCGCGGTCGCGCTGACAGCGCTGGGAGCTGTTCCGGTGCTGCTGGCGCCCGTCCCCGGGACCGTGCTGGTGTGGGTGGTCCTGGTCGCGGTGCTGTGCGCCGTGGACGCCGGACTGGCGGCCTCGCCGCGTCGCCTCGCCCTGTCACGATCGGTCCCCGCCTCGGTGCGCCGCTGCGAGCCGACAGCCTCCGTCGTGACGGTGACCAACCTGGACCGCCGACGGCTGCGCGGGCTGGTGCGGGACGCCTGGCCGCCGTCGCTGCTGCCGGCGCCCGGGGCCGACCCGGTCCCTTCCGGGACGCCCGCTGCCCTGGGTCGCCGCTCGGTGCGGCACACCGTCGACCTCGCGCCCGGCGAGGCCGTCCGGGTCGTCACGCCGTTGCTGCCGACCCGCCGCGGCGACCTGGCCGCGGACGCCGTCACGGTCCGCACGGTGGGGCCTCTCGGGCTCGCCGGCCGGCAGTCGTCGTTGCCTGTGGCCGGCCGTCTCCGTGTGCTGCCGGAGTTCGCGTCGCGGCGGCACCTGCCGAGCCGGTTGGCGCGCCTGCGGGAGCTCGACGGGCGGGCTGCGGTCCAGGTCCGGGGCGCCGGCACGGAGTTCGACTCGCTGCGGGCGTACGTGGTGGGCGACGACGTGCGCTCCATCGACTGGCGGGCCAGCGCGCGTCGAGCGGACGTGGTGGTGCGCACGTGGCGGCCCGAACGGGACCGGCGGGTGCTCGTGGTCGTCGACACCTCACGGACCAGCGCCGTGCGGGTCCTCGACGCGCCGCGGCTGGACGCGTCGATCGAGGCGGCACTGCTGCTGACGGCGCTTGCCTCCCGCGCCGGCGACCGGGGGGAGCTGCTCGCATGGGACCGTCGGGTCCGCGCGAGCGCCGCCGGCCGGACCGGCACGCGCGTGCTGCCGGCCGTCGCCGACTCGCTGGCCGGCATCGAGCCGGCGCTGGTGGAGGCCGACTGGCCCGGGCTCGTCGCGCAGGTCCGCACCCGGCTGAGCCGCCGGTCGCTGGTGGTG
>DAIDJQ010000156.1 GCA_027451305.1 Cellulomonas sp. | reverse complement strand
ACGTGCTGGCGGAGGTGCACGCCGCGGGCACCTGCGTCGTGGTCGCGCTGCGGGCGGACTTCTTCGACGCGGCGCTCGAGATCAGCGAGCTGGCGGACTGGCTGGGCACCAACCAGCTCGTCGTCGGCCCGCTGTCCGCTGCCGACCTGCGCCGGGTGGTCGTCGAGCCCGCGCGGGTGGCGGGGATCGAGGTCGACGACGGCCTCGTCGAGCTGCTCGTCGCCGAGGCGACCGCCGGGTCGGCGTCGCGGACCGGGTTGGACGCCGGGGCCCTGCCGCTGGCGTCGCACGCCCTGTACGTCACCTGGCTGGCCAGCTCCGGTCGCCGGCTGACCCTCGACCAGTACCGTGCCGTCGGCCGGCTCCCGGGCGCGATCGCGCAGAGCGCCGAGCAGGTGCACGAGAGCCTCGACCCCGCCGCGGCGGCCGCCGAGCGCGCCACGCTGCTGCGCCTCGTCCACGTGGGTGCCGGCACCGTGGACACCCGCCGCGTCGCGGCCGCGCACGAGTTCGACGCCCCTGAGCAGGCCGCCGTGATCCAGGCGTACGTGGCTGCGCGCCTGCTGACGTCCGACCGCGGGCAGGTGCAGATCGCGCACGAGGCCCTGCTCAGCGCCTGGCCTCGGATGCGTGAGTGGCTGGACGCCGACCGGGACGGGCTGCGCACCCACGGCCGGCTCACCGAGGCCGCCCGCCGCTGGTCGGAGGCCGACGCGGACCCCGACCTGCTCTACCGGGGTGCCGGGCTCGAGACCGCCGACCGCTGGCTGGGCGAGGCCGTCGTGCCGCCGGACCTCAGCCGCACCGAGCGGACGTTCCTCGAGGCGAGCCGGACCGCCGACCAGGCCCGCGGCCGGGCGCAACGCCTCCGCACCCGCAGGCTGCGGATCCTCTCGTCGACGCTGGCGGTGCTGACCCTCAGCACCGGGACCCTGGCCACCGTCTCCGCCCGGCAGGCTCGGGCCAGCGCCCACGACACGGACCTGGCGGTCTCCCGCCAGCTCGCCGTCACGTCCCAGTCGCTCGCCTCGACCGACTCCGCCCTCGCCGGGCAGCTCGCCGTCGCGGCGAACCAGCGCGCCGACACGGTCGAGGCACGCAGCGCGCTGCTGTCCGCATCCGGGCAGGACGTCGTCTCCCGCCTGGTGAAGACGGGCGACGTGGTGAACGCGCTCGCGATCAGCCCCGACGGCGGCACCCTCGCGGCCGGGACCGGTTCGGGGAAGGTGGTGCTCGAGAAGCTGGGGCAGCACCCGCAGCAGCTCGCGGCGATCACGGGGCCCGACACGGCCGTCTACGGCGTCCGGTACTCCCCGGACGGGAGGTACCTGGCGATCGTCGGCGACCACGGGCAGGTGCTGATGGAGGACGTGCACGACCCGGCGTCGCCGGCGACCGTCCCCGTGGACGCGCCCGCCGCGGGCACCACCTACTACGACGTGACGTTCAGCCCGGACGGCGCGCGCCTCTTCGCCGGTGCGGCGGACGGGACCGTCCACGAGCTCGTCCGTGGCGCCGACGGCAGCTGGGCGCAGCACGCCGTGGTCCACGTGGACAAGGGCACCGTCCAAGCCGTGGCGCTGAGCCCGAGCGGGACGCTGCTCGCGGCTGCGGGAACGGGCAACGCGATCACGCTGTGGGACACCAGCGGCGACGCCCCGACGCCGGTCGGGACGCCGTTCGTCGTCGCACAGGCCCGCGTGACGTCGCTCGCGTTCTCGCCGGACGGCACCACGCTGGCAGCCGGCTCGGTCGACGCCGGCGTGCACCTGTGGGACGTGCGGACCCCCGCCGCACCGGTCTTCCGGCTCGAGCTGACCGGGGCGCAGTCCTGGACCAACCACGTGGCGTTCTCCCCGGACGGCAAGGAGCTCGCGGCCGCGAGCTCTGACCAGCACCTGTGGGTGTGGGACACCACCACGGGCGTGCGGCTCGACTCGTTCGTCCACCCGACCACCCTGGTGACGGCCGCGTGGGCGCCGGACGGGCGGGCGATCTACTCGGGCGGCTCCGACGGGGTGCTCCGCGAGTGGCGCTACCCCGGGGCGACGCTGCAGGGGTTCGCCTCGATCCCCGGGCAGGGGGTCTTCGGCCGGGGCCTCATCGCCACGGCCACCACCGACGGCGTCCGCCTGTGGGACTCGACCGGCCGGGACCGCACCGAGCTGCTCTCGCTCACGCCGCCGCCGGCCGGCGCCCGGCTGGACGGCGCCATCGCCATCAGCGACCAGCTGAACCTGCTGGTGGCGGGGGACACCGCCGGCGCCCTGCACTTCTGGGACATCAGCGACCCGCGCCACCCCGTCTTCCGCACCTCGGTCACGGCCCACAGCAGCTGGATCGAGTCCATCGTGTTCGACACGACGGGCAAGGCGATGGCCGTCTCGTCCGACGACTCCTCGATCACCACCTGGGACCTGTCCGGCGGCATCCCCTCGGCGCCGACGGGCAAGCTCCCCGACCTCGGCGGGTTCACCTACGGCATCTCCTTCTCCCCGGACCGCAAGACGCTGGTCGCGGCGATCCTCACCGGCCACGTGGACCTGGTCGACGTGACCGACCTGCCGAACCCGCACCTGCGCGGCGTCCCGCTGACGGGGCCGACCGGGTACGTGTACGCCGCCGCGTTCTCGCCCGACGGCCGCACGATCGCGGCGTCCGGGAACGACAAGACCGTCTGGCTGTGGGACGCGACCGACCCGGACCACCCGACGGTGCTCGGGAAGCCGTTGGTGTGGGCCGACGGCTACGCCAACAACCTGCTGTTCTCCCCGGACGGTCACCAGCTGGCGGGCGGCATGAGCGACGGGACCGTGCGCATCTGGGACGTGACGAACCCGGCGGCGCCGCAGCGGTACGCGTCGCTGGTCGGCATCACCGGGCAGGTCTACGGGATCAGCTACTCGACGGACGGCTCGCTGATCAGCGGCGCCGGTGCGGACCGCACGGTCCGGATCTGGGACGTCACGGAGCCGTCGGCCCGCGCACGGGTGTGCACCGCTGCCGCGAGCGGGCTCCTCATGACCTCCGGCGAGTGGTCCCGGTTCGCGGGCGGCCTGGTGCAGCCGACGGTGTGCGGCTGACGCCGCGGGTCAGCCCTGCGCCAGACGGTCCATCGCGAGCGCCGCGAGGATCGCCGGCCCCACCGCGAGCGCGCCGTCGTGGAACCGCGCCTGCGGCGAGTGGTTGTACGGCGCCGTCGCCGGGTCGGCACCGGCCGGCGTCGCACCCAGGCCCAGGAACGCGCCCGGCACCTGCTCCAGCACGTAGGAGAAGTCCTCCGAGCCGGGGATCGGCTGGGGCGCGACCGTGAACCCGTCGCGACCCAGCAGCCCGCGGGCGAGGACGGCGGCACGGTCCACCTCGTCGGGCGTGTTGAACGTGACCGGGTAGCCCGGCAGCCACTCCACCCGGGCCGTCATGCCGTGCGCCGCCGCCACGTGCTCGCAGAGCCGGCGGATCGACTCCTCGGCACGGGCGCGGCTGACCGAGGAGAACGACCGCACGGTCGCCGCGATCGTCGCGGTGTCCGGGATCACGTTGTTCGCGGTCCCCGCCTCGAGACGCCCGACGCTGAGCACCACCGGGTCGAACACGTCGAACTGCCGCGTCACCATCGCCTGCAGCCCCAGCACCAGCTCGGCCGCCACCGGCACGGGGTCCGCGGCGAGGTGCGGCATGGACCCGTGCCCGCCACGACCCAGCACGGTGACCCGCACCTCGTCCGCCGCCGCCAGGATCGGCCCCGGCCGGCTGATCAGTCCGCCCACGGGGACCAGCGAGGCCATCACGTGCAGCGCGTACGCGGCCACCACCCGCGAGCCGGCCGCCTCGAGAACGCCCTCCTCGATCATGATCCGGGCGCCCGCGTCCCCCTCCTCGCCCGGCTGGAACATCAGCACCACCGTGCCGGGCAGCTCCGCACGCCGGGACGCCAGCAGCCGCGCGGCGCCCACCAGGCCGGCGACGTGCAGGTCGTGCCCGCAGGCGTGCATCCGGCCCGGGTGCTGGGAGGTGAACTCCTCGCCCGAGCCCTCGGTGAGGGGCAGCGCATCCATGTCCCCGCGCAGCAGCACGGCCGGCCCGGGACGGCCGCCGCGCAGCACGGCCACCACGGAGTCCAGGGCCGTGCCCGTGGTCACCTGGAGGTCGAGGCCCGCGAGCGCGTCCAGCACCAGCGCCTGCGTGCGGGGCAGCCGCAGCCCGAGCTCGGGGACGGCGTGCAGGGCGTGACGCAGCGCGACGACCTGCGGCAGCTGGGCCGCCGCCTCCGCACGCAGGGCGGTCAGGGTGGTCGGGTCGAGGGCCATGCGAGCTCCTCCGTCGTCGTCGCCGGCGCTCGCTCCGGGAGCGTCTTCGGCCACTCTCCCCGCAAGTCGGACCTGCCGTCCACCCACCTGGGCCGGGCCGGACGGCGAGCTCGCGAGAGCGGTCCCGCCCGGTCGCCCGTGACCCCGCCCGACGGAGCGGCGCCACGACCTGCGTATCGTGGTGCGGATGTCCACGTTCACCGACCAGCTGCGCGCGCGGGCCGACGACGAGCTCGTCACGCTGCTGCGCCTGCGGCCGGACCTGGGCTCCCCGTCCCCCGCGACGCTGGCCTCGCTGGCGGTGCGCGCCACGTCCCGGATGAGCCTGGAGCGGGCGCTGGCGGCGGTGGACGCGTCGGTGCTGCAGGTGGTGGAGGCCGTGGCCGTGCTGGCGGCGGACGAGCCGCCCAGCCGTCGGGCGGTGGTCGCGGCCGTCGCCGGACCAGGGGACCCGGCCGGCGTCGGCGCCGCGCACGACGAACGGGCCGACGGCCCGGCCGACCGCGTCGCTGCGGTCGACGGCGCGCCGGCGGACGACCGCGCCCTCGTCGAGAAGGCTCTGGACGACGCCCTCGCTCGCGCGCTCGTCTGGACCGACGACTCCGGCCGCCTGCAGCCGAGCCCCGGTCTCGCGGAGGTGCTCGGCCCCTACCCCGCAGGGCTCGCCACCCCGTCCACCCTGCCCTCCCGTCCGGGCACGCCCGCACCGCCCACCGATCTCGACGCCCTGCTGGCCGACGCCCCCGCCGGTGCGCGTGCCGTGCTGCAGGCCCTCGTGTGGGGCCCCCCGGTCGGCGTCGCGCCGGAGCCGTCGACCCCCGCCGGCCGGACCGTCGCCTGGCTGGTGCGCCGCGGCGTCCTCCGACCGACGGACACCCGGCACGTGCTGCTCCCGCGGGCGGTCGCGCTCGCGCTGCGCGAGGGCCGCACCCACGCCGAGGTGGCGCGCGCGCCCCAGCCCGTCGTCGGCCGCCGCTGGCCGGCCGCCCTCGTCGCCGCGGAGTCGGCGGCCGCGGCCGAGCGGGTCGTGCGCCTGGTCGGCGTGCTGATCGACTCGTGGGGGCGCACACCGCCGGCGGTGCTGCGGGCCGGCGGCCTCGGCGTCCGGGACCTGCGTCGGCTGTCCCAACGGCTCGAGGTGGACGAGGCCGAGGCGGCTTTCGTCGTCGAGCTCGCCGGCGCCGCGGGGCTGGTGGCGGACGACGCGGGCGACCCACCGTCCTTCGTGCCCACCGACCTCGCCGACGCGTGGCTGGCCGACGGGCTGCCGCAGCAGTGGGCCGCGCTGGCGACCGCCTGGCGGGACACCCTCCGCACGCCGTGGCTGGTGGGCACCCGCGACGACCGCGGCACGGCCCGCGCGGCGCTGGACCCGGAGCTGCACCGCCGCTGGGCGCCGCGGGTGCGCCGCACGGTGCTCGAGGTGCTGGCCGGGGTCCCGGACGGGATCGCGGCGGGGCCGGCGGGCCTGCTGGACGTGCTCCGGTGGCGCGCGCCGCGGTCGGTGCCGCCGGAGCAGGTGGTGCGCGGCCAGCTGAGCGAGGCGGCCAGGCTCGGCGTGACCGGTGCCGGCGTGCTGTCGGCCGCCGGCCGCGCGCTGCTGAGCGAGGACCCGGGCGCGCCGGTGGCGGCCCTGTCCGGCGAGCTGCCCGAGACGGTCGACGAGCTGGTGCTCCAGGCCGACCTGACCGGCGTGGTCCCGGGACGCCCGTCGGCACGGCTGGCGACCCTGCTGGACCGCACCGCGACGGTGGAGTCCCGCGGCGGTGCGCTGACGGTCCGGTTCACGCCGGAGTCGCTGCGGGCGGGCCTGGACGCGGGGGCGACGGCCGACGAGCTGCTCACCGAGCTGGCCGCAGTCTCCCGCGGGCACGTGCCGCAGCCGCTGGAGTACCTGGTGCGCGACGCAGCGCGTCGGCACGGCCTGCTGCGCGCCGGTGCCGCGCGGGCTTACCTGCGGGCGGACGACCCTGCCCTGCTCGCCGGCCTGCCGGACGACCCGCGGTTCGCCTCGCTCGGGCTGCTGCTGCTCGCGCCGACGGTGCTGGCCGCGTCCGTGCCGCCCGCCGAGCTGGTGGAGGCGCTGCGCGAGCGCGGCCTGGCGCCGGTGCTCGAGGGCCCCGACGGCACCGTCGTGCATGCGGCCGCCGCCCCTCACCGGGTCCGGGTGCGCCCGTCACGCGCCGCCGCGCAGCCGCTGCAGAACGACGAGCACTCGGCGCTGGCACGCGCGACCGCCCTGGTCCCCCGCCTGCGGGCGGCCGAGGAGGCCGTCCGGCAGGCCGCTGCGGCCCCGTCGGACGGACCCTTCAGCCCCCACGGCGGCGCCCCGCACCCTGCCCCGGCCGTCTCGGGGGGGCCCATGACGTCGGCCTCGTCGTCGGCCGGCGACGAGGCCCACCCGGGTGCGCCGGAGGACGATCCGACCGAGCACCGTCCCGTGCCCGACCCGCCTGCGGCCGGGCACGCCGTCCCCGACGGAACAGCCGACCCCGCCCTGGCGTTGGTGCTGCTGCGCGAGGCGGCAGACCGGCGCACCCCCGTCTGGGTGGAGCTGGTCGGCGCCCGCGGCGAGCTCGACCGTCGCCTGCTGGTGCCGGTCCGGGTGGACGGTGGGCGGCTGCGAGCCGTGGACCCCGCCCGGGAGGCCGAGCTGACCGTGGCCGTGCACCGGATCGCCTCCGTGCACCGCGCCCGACCCGAAGGAGAGCAGTGACCGACGGCCCGCTGATCGTGCAGAGCGACAAGACGCTGCTGCTCGAGGTCGACCACGACCTGTCCGACGCCTGCCGGCGTGCCATCGCCCCGTTCGCCGAGCTGGAACGCGCCCCCGAGCACGTGCACACCTACCGGCTCACGCCGCTGGGCCTGTGGAACGCGCGCGCCGCGGGCCACGACGCCGAGCAGGTGATCGACACCCTGCTGCTCTACAGCCGCTACCCGGTGCCGCACGCGCTGCTGGTTGACGTCGCCGAGACGATGTCCCGCTACGGCCGCCTGCAGCTGGTCGCGGACCCGGTGCACGGCCTGGTGCTCCATGCCCTCGACCGTGCCGTGCTGGCCGAGGTGATGCGGTCCAAGCGGACGGCCGGCCTGTTCGGCGCACGCCTGGACGAGACCGACGTGGTGGTGCACCCCTCCGAGCGCGGCCACCTCAAGCAGGTGCTGGTCAAGCTCGGCTGGCCGGCGGAGGACCTGGCCGGCTACGTGAACGGCGAGAAGCACGACATCGCGCTGCTCGAGGACGACTGGTCGCTGCGGCCCTACCAGCAGCAGGCGATCGACGGCTTCTTCCACGGCGGCTCCGGTGTGGTGGTGCTGCCCTGCGGGGCCGGCAAGACGCTGGTGGGCGCGGGTGCGATGGCGCGGTCGTCGACGACGACGCTGATCCTGGTGACCAACACGGTCAGCGCCCGGCAGTGGCGCGACGAGCTGGTCGCCCGCACCACGCTGACCGAGGACGAGATCGGCGAGTACTCCGGCTCCCGCAAGGAGATCCGGCCGGTCACCATCGCCACGTACCAGGTGCTCACCACCAAGCGGAAGGGCGTGTACTCCCACCTCGAGCTGCTCGACGCCCGCGACTGGGGCCTGATCGTGTACGACGAGGTGCACCTGCTGCCCGCCCCGGTGTTCCGCATGACGGCCGACCTGCAGGCTCGCCGTCGCCTGGGCCTCACCGCCACGCTCGTCCGCGAGGACGGCCGGGAGGACGAGGTGTTCTCGCTGATCGGCCCCAAGCGGTTCGATGCCCCCTGGAAGGACATCGAGTCGCAGGGCTACATCGCCCCCGCCCTGTGCACGGAGGTCCGGCTCACCCTGCCGGACCACGAGCGGATGACGTACGCCACCGCCGAGCCGGAGGACAAGTACCGCCTCGCGGCCACCGCCACCGGCAAGAACGCCGTCGTCGACCGCATCGTGTCCCGCCACGCCGGCGAGCAGACGCTCGTCATCGGCCAGTACCTCGACCAGCTGCACGAGCTCGCCGAGCACCTGGACGCCCCGCTGATCACCGGCGAGACCACCGTCCACGAGCGCCAGCGGCTGTTCGGCGCCTTCCGCACCGGCGAGCTGTCCACGCTGGTCGTGAGCAAGGTGGCCAACTTCTC
>DAIDJQ010000155.1 GCA_027451305.1 Cellulomonas sp. | reverse complement strand
CCGGGCCCGGGACCAACGTCCGGGTCGCACGGGAGGCCGGGGTGGCGGACCACGGCGTCGCGCGGATCCCCGGTGGCGGCGTCCGAGGGGTGGAGGGGCTGTGCTCTGTCCCAGTTCTGATGCGCCCGCGACATGACGGATCAGGGCGCTTGAACGGGAAAGTAGCCGTGAACGCGCACAATCTGTGCGAGCCAGCCCAGGTCAGTCGAGGCGGCCGACCGTCTCCACCAGCTGGGCGCGGCCGTCCGCCAGCGTGTACTCCACGGCGACGATCGCGCAGCGGCCGTCGGCCGTCCGCTCCGACAGCAGCGCCGAGTAGCCGGCGAGCATGCGCGCCGTCTGTCGCACGTGCTCGTGGCCGAGCTCCGCCGCGTCGAACGACGACCACGGCCGTCCCGTGCTGGTGAGCCCGACGATGGACGGGATCACCCGGTCCACCACGGCGCGCACGAACCCGGGCGCCTGCTCGCCGCTGGTGAGGGTCTGTGCCGCGGCCGCCACCGCCCCGCACTGGTCGTGCGCGAGGACCACCACGAGCGGGACGCCGAGCACCTCGACCCCGTACTCGATCGAGCCGAGCACGGTGGTGTCGATCACGTGCCCCGCCGTGCGGACGACGAACGCGTCGCCGAGCCCCTGGTCGAACACGATCTCGGACGCCACCCGGCTGTCGGAGCACCCGAACACCACGGCGAACGGCTGCTGGCTCGAGCTGAGCGCGGCGCGGTGGGCCGCGTCCTGCGAGGGGTGCACCATCTCGCCGCGGACGAACCGCGCGTTGCCCTCCTGCAGTGCCGCCCACGCCTCGCCGGGCGTCCTGGGCCGGCCCTTGTCGTTGCTCATCCGTCCACCTCCGCAGCAGTCGGGGGATTGGCGCCGGCCCGGGACACGGTGATCGCCGCGATCCGCGCGCACCGTTCGAGCACCGCCGTCAGCGTCCCCTCGTCGATCGCGTGCAGCGCCGTCCGCCGGTCGGCGCCCAGCAGGCCGGCGCTCCACAGGCCGTCGATCAGGCCGCTCATGAACGAGTCCCCGGCGCCGACCGTGTCCGCCACTGTGACTCGTGGGGCGACGATCTGCACCCGGAGACCGGTGGACGTCACCGCGAAGGCGCCCTCGCCCCCGTGCGTGACCACCACGACGGCCGGCCCGGCCTTGGCCCAGCGGGTGGCCACGTCGTCCGGCGCCTCGTCCGGGTGCAGCCAGAGCAGGTCCTCGTCGCTGACCTTGATCACGTCGGCAGCCGCGACCAGGGCATCCACCACCGGCAGCGTCTGCGCGGGCGATCCCATGAGGGCCGGGCGCATGTTGGGGTCGTACGTGATGGTCGACGTGGCCCGACGCGCGGCGAGGAGCCGGGCGACGGCCTCGCCGCCGGGCTGGAGCGTCGTGGCGATGGAGCCGGTGTGCACCACCACGGGGGCGACGTCGTCCCCGTCCCAGCTGGCCGGCAGGTCCCACTCCAGGTCGAACTCGTAGGTGGCGGCCCCCGTCGCATCGAGGTGGGCGACGGCGACGGGCGTGCGGGTGGCGTGCACCGGGGCCGTGAGGACGTGCACGCCGGACGCTGCGAGGTGCTCGCGGATGCGGTCCCCGTGCGCGTCGGGGGCGAGCCAGGTCAGCAGGTCTGCGGTCCTGCCGAGCCGGGCCAGCCCGAGCGCCACGTTGGCGGGACTCCCGCCGGGATGCTCCTCGCGGCTGCCGTCCTCGCGGACCACCACGTCGACCAGCGCCTCGCCGATCACCAGCGCCCGTGCGTCGTTCACTCGTCGTCCCCGTCCTTGTCGTCGGTCCCGGCCGGCTGCTGCGGCCGCTGGTCCCCGGACCCGGCACCGCCGGCCGGACCCGCCTGTCGTGGTGCGCCAGCCGCCGCGAGCCGCTCGCGCGCACCGTCCAGCCACTGCTGGCACCGTGCCGCCAGCGCCTCGCCGCGCTCCCAGAGGGCGAGCGCCTCCTCCAGCGAGCCGGCGCCGCTCTCCAGACGGGCGACGACGGTCACCAGCTCGTCACGCGCCTGCTCGTAGCCGAGTGCAGGCACGTCGGCGTTCGGCTCGGTCGGGGGGGCGGCGGGCTTCGGCACGGGAGAAGTCAACCAGCCCTCACCGACGCCCCGGCCGGCGGCCCGCGCCGGGCGTCGCAGACGACGCCTCGGGCGCCTCGTCCTGGGCGGCGGTCGCCGACACCGCGACGGAGAACCGGCCGCGGGCCACCCGCACGCCGAGCTGCTCGTGCTCGACGACCTCCGCGGGGTCCCGGATGACGCGACCGTCGGCGCGCTGCACCACCGCGTAGCCGCGGTCGAGCGTGGCAGCCGGCGACAGCGCGCGCACCTGCGCCGCGAGGCGTGCGGTCTGCAGGCCAGCCTCCGCCACGGCCGAGCCGAGGACACGCCGCCCTCGGTCCACCAGCCGGTCCAGGCCGGCCTGGTGCGGGTCGACGAGCGTCACGGGACGTGCGATCACCGGCCGGCCGCGCCAGTGGTCGAGCGCCGCCTGCTCGCGGTCGAGCCGCGTCAGCACCGCGGCGCGCGCACGGTGACGCGCCTGCGTCAGTCGCGCCCTCTCCTCGGTGACGTCAGGGACCACCCGCTTGGCTGCATCGGTGGGCGTCGACGCCCGCCAGTCCGCCACCAGGTCCAGCAGCGGGGAGTCGAGGTGGTGGCCGATCGCGCTGATCAGCGGGGTGCGGCAGGCCGCCGCGGCGCGCACCAGCGCCTCGTTGCTGAACGGCAGCAGGTCCTCGAACGAGCCGCCGCCGCGTGCCACCACGATGACCTCGACCCGTGGGTCCGCGTCCAGCTCGGCGATCGCGGCCGTCACCTCCGGCACCGCCCGCGGACCCTGCACCGTCACCCGGCGGATCTCGAACTGCACCGCGGCCCACCGGGCCCGCGCGTTCGACACCACGTCGTGCTCGGCGTCCCCTTGCTGCGCGCACACCAGTCCCACCACGGCAGGCAGGAACGGCAGCGGTCGTTTGCGGTCCTCGTCGAACAGACCCTCCGCACCCAGCACGCCCTTGAGGTGCTCGATGCGAGCGAGCAGCTCACCCAGGCCCACCAAGCGAACCGCGTCGGCGGCGAACGTCAGCTCGCCGCGCTTCTCGTGGTACCGGGGCCGGGCGTGCACCACGAGGTGCGAACCGTCGGCGAGCCGGTCGGCCACGGAGGCGATCGCGCCGGCCGGCACGGTGACGGACAGGGACACGTCCAGGTCGGTGTCCCGCAGCGTGAGGAAGTACAGGGAGTTCCACCGCTTGAGGTTCAGCACCTGGCCCTCGACCCACACGGGCGGCATCCGCGCGATGTAGTCGGCGATCTTGGGGGCGAGGTGGCGGACCGGCCACGGTCGGTCCGGGGTGGTGTCGGCCGCGCGCAGCGGCAACGGGCCGCGCGCCACTCCGTCGACCGGGCGGGCGCCGGTCGCATCCCCGTACGGAACCGTCACCGGGCCCGTGGTCCGGTGGGCCGATGCGCTCATGGGGACCAGACTGCCTCATGCCGCCCACGCGACCCTCACGGGTCCCGGCCGGCTCGCCCGGGACCTCCACGCGGCCCGACCTAGACTGGCGGGGTGAATCCCCACCGTCCCGACGCGGATCGGCGCGTGCCCGATGCCGGGTCGACGATCTCGTCGGCCGCGTCCGGCCGGCGCGTGCTGCTGGCGTCCCCGCGCGGCTACTGCGCCGGTGTCGACCGCGCGGTGGTCGCCGTCGAGAGGGCGCTGGAGCACTACGGCCCGCCGGTGTACGTGCGCAAGGAGATCGTGCACAACCGCCACGTGGTGGACACGCTGGCCGCGCGGGGCGCCGTCTTCGTCGCGGACACGGACGACGTGCCCGAGGGCGCCCGGGTGGTCTTCTCCGCCCACGGCGTGTCCCCGGCCGTGCGTGCAGCGGCGGCCGCGCGCTCGCTCCGCACGATCGACGCGACGTGCCCCCTGGTCACCAAGGTGCACAAGGAGGCCGTGCGGTTCGCGGACGACGACTTCGACATCCTGCTGATCGGCCACGCCGGTCACGAGGAGGTCGAGGGGACGTCCGGCGAGGCTCCTGAGCACATCCAGGTGGTCAACTCGCCGGCCGACGTGGACGCGGTCGTCGTCCGGGACCCGGAGCGCGTCGTCTGGATCTCCCAGACCACGCTGTCCGTGGACGAGACCATGGAGACCGTCCGCCGTCTGCGCGAGCGCTTCCCAGCGCTGCAGGACCCGCCGAGCGACGACATCTGCTACGCCACGCAGAACCGCCAGGTCGCTGTGAAGAAGATCGCGCCGTCGTGCGACGTCGTCGTGGTGGTCGGCTCGGCGAACTCGTCGAACTCGGTTCGGCTGGTCGAGGTGGCGCTCGAGTCCGGCGCCCGGGCGGCGTACCGGATCGACACCGCTGCCGAGATCGACCCCGGCTGGGTCAACGGCGCGACCACTGTCGGAGTGACCTCCGGCGCGTCCGTGCCGGAGATCCTGGTCCGCGACGTGCTCGGCCGGCTGGCCGAGCTGGGCTTCGGAGAGGTCGAGGAGGTGCGCACCGCGACGGAGGACCTGATGTTCTCCCTCCCACGTGAGCTGCGCGCCGACCTGAAGGCCGCTGGCACCGACCCGCGGCCGGTACGAGAGGGTGCGGCGGCCCGGGGCCGCTGACCGGTCGCGGTCTCAGGACGCCGAGCCGGCGCCTGCCCGCGCCGCGGCCTCCTCGATCACGACCACCCGGTCGTCGGCCGAGGCGACCAGCTCGGGCGCCGTCAGCGCCGTCAGCCGCGGGTCGACCGGTGCCGGCGCCGGCAGCTCGCCGTCGGTGACGTGCAGGTCGGCGAACCGCCGCGCGCTCACCAGCACCCGGGTCTCGAGCGAGCCGACGGTCTGGTTGTAGGCGACCGCGGTGGCGTCGATCGCGCGGCCGAGGCGGGCGAGGTGCGAGCCCATCGTCGCCAGCCGCCCGTGCAGCTCCTTGCCCAGCGACAGCACGGCCTGGGCGTTGGCAGCCAGCGCGTCCTGCTTCCAGGCGTACGCGACCGTGCGCAGCAACGCGAGCAGGGTGGACGGGGTCGCCACCACGACCTGCCGGTCGAACGCGTACTCGGCGAGCGTCGGGTCCTCGTCGAGCGCGGCGTGCCAGAAGGAGTCCGCCGGGACGAACATGACGACGAACTCCGGCGCCGGTGCGAACTGCTCCCAGTACTGCTTGGCGGCCAGGTCGTCCACATGACGCCGCACGTGGCGCGCGTGGTCCGACAGCCGGGCGGCCCGCACGGCCGGGTCGGCCGCCTGCGCCGCGTCGAGGAACCCGAGGAACGCCACCTTGGCGTCCACGACGATGTTCTTGCCGCCCGCCAGCCGTACCACCATGTCCGGGCGGAGCAGCCCGTCGTCCGTGCGTGCGTTCTGCTGCTCGACGAAGTCGACGTGCGCCAGCATCCCGGCCGCCTCCACGACGCGCCGCAGCTGCACCTCGCCCCATCGGCCGCGCACCTGGGACGCACGCAGGGCGCTGACCAGCTGGGACGTCTCCCCGCGCAGCTGCTCCGAGACGGCGTGCATCGCGCGCACCTGCTCGCCCAGCGCCGCCTGGCCGGCGGCCCGGGCCTGCTCCGCGACCTGCAGCTGCTCCCGCACCTGGTCCAGGGTGCGCGACACCGGCTCGACCATGGCCCGCACGGCCTGCTCACGCTGCGCGAGCTCGCCGACCTGCGTCTGGTGCTCGGCAGCCAGCCGCTGGTGGGCGAGCGCGAGGAACTGCTCGCTGCTCGCCGCCAAGGCGGCCGCCGCCAGTCCCTTGAACCGCTCGGCCGTCCGCTCGTCGTCCTGCCGCGCGGCGAGGACCGCGGCACGCTCGGCGGCCCATCCCGCCTCGGCACGCGCCGCCACGACCTCGGCCGCGCGGACGCGGGCTGCCGCCCGGGTGCCGGACCACGCCCAGCCGAGGGCCGCCCCCAGCACGGCCCCGACCACCAGTCCCAGCAGCAGCACGCCCACGTCCATGTGCCCAGGGTGCCCGGCACCACTGACACGCCGGTCGTGGCGCGCGGACCGGCGCTGCGACCGGGGCCCGGGCGTCGGACCCGCCACCTATGCTGACCGCGTGCCCGACGGCTTCGAGGGGCCGCAGCTCCCACCCGAACCCCGATCGGCGTACCCACCTGCACCGACACCGCAGCGGGCCGCGCCGCTCGTGCCCCCTGCCCTGGTGCTCCGCGGGCTGTGGCGCCGATTCGGCAGCACCATCGCCGTCGCCGGGCTCGACCTCGACGTCCCGGTCGGCTCCTGCTACGGCCTCGTCGGTCCCAACGGCGCGGGCAAGACGACCACGCTCCTGATGTCCACCGGCCTGCTCCGGCCGGACTTCGGCTCGGTCTGGGTGCACGGCGTCGACCTGTGGGCGGACCCGCTGCGAGGCAAGGCGCTCTTGGGTGTGCTGCCCGACGGGGTCCCGCTGTTCGACCGGCTGACCGGCGCGCAGGCCATCACCTACGCGGGGCTGCTGCGCGGCCTGGACCGGGACACGGTGGCAGCGCGGACGGCGGACCTGCTGCGCACCATGGACCTGCAGCGGGACGCCGACACGCTCGTCGTCGACTACTCCGCCGGCATGACGAAGAAGATCGCGCTCGCGTGCGCGATGGTGCACGCGCCCCGGCTGCTGGTGCTCGACGAGCCGTTCGAGGCGGTGGACCCCGTCTCCGCGGCGAACATCCGGGACATCCTCGCCGCGTACGTGGCGGGCGGCGGGACGGTGATCATCTCCTCGCACGTGATGGACCTGGTGCAGCGCATGTGCGACCACGTCGCGGTGATCGCCGGCGGGCACGTGCTGGCGGCGGGCACGGTGGACCAGGTACGCGGCGACGGCACCTTGGAGGACCGGTTCGTGGAGCTGGTCGGCGGGCGGATCACGGGCGGGGGACTGGCGTGGTTGGGCACCTCGTCCGGCTCAAGCTGACGCTGCTGCGCAACGGGCTGCGGCGCAGCCCCTGGCAGGTGGTGCTGCTGGTGCTGGGCGTCGCGTACGGGCTGTCGGCGCTCGGGCTGGTGACCAGCGGGCTCGTCTACGTCAGCACCCAGGTCATGGCGCTGCGCGAGCTCGTGGTGGTGCTGCTCGGTGCCGGCCTGGTGCTCGCGTGGTGCGTCATCCCCGTCATCGCGTTCGGGCTCGACGCCACGTTGGACCCGGCCCGGTTCGCGCCGTACCCGCTGCGACGCCCGCAGCTGCTCGCCGGCCTGGCGGTCTCGGGGCTCGTCGGGGTTCCCGGCGTGCTGACCGTCCTGGTGTCGCTGGCCTCGACGCTCCTGTGGTTCCGCCAGCCGGCGGCGCTCGTCGCGAGCGTCGTCGGCGCGACGCTCGCGGTGGCGACCTGCGTGGCGGGCTCCCGTGCGCTGACCACGGCGCTGGCCCGGTTGGTGGTCCGACGCCGGGTGCGGGAGCTCGGGGCGGCGCTCGTCCTGGTCCCGATGATGTTCGTCGGACCGGCGATGTCCGGGCTGACCCAGGGCGCCTCACGGGTCCGCGTGGCCGACATGGCGCCCGTGGTGCAGGCCGTGGGGTGGACGCCGTTCGGGGCCGCGTGGGCGCTGGCGCCCGACGTGGCGTTCGGACGCTGGTGGCAGGCGGGCGCGCGGCTGGTGATCGCCCTGGCGACCGTGGCCGTCGCCGTGCTCGTCTGGGACCGCGCCCTGGCGCGCTCGTTGGTGGACCCGCCGCACGACGTCGCGGGACGCCGGCAGCGCGGGCTCGGCTGGTTCGACCGGCTGCCGGCCACCCCGCTGGGCGCCGTCGTCGCGCGGTGCCTGACGTACTGGATCCGCGACCCGCGGTACGCGCTCGCGGTGGTGGCGGTGCCCGTGTTCCCGGTGCTGTTCGCGGCGCTCGGGCTCGGTACCGGGCTGGTGCTCGCCGCCGGCCCGCTGGCCGGCTTCCTGCTCGGCTGGTCGATCTCGTCCGACGTCAGCTTCGACGGGCCGGCGTTCTGGGTGCACGTCTCGGCGGGGGTCAAGGGCAGGGTGGACCGGCTCGGCAGGACGGTGGCGGTGCTGGCTCTCGGAGTGCCGGTGGTGACCGTCATGACGATCGCGTGCTGCGCGTTCCTGCACCGCCAGGACGCGATCCCGGCGCTGCTGGGCAGCGGCCTCGGCACCCTCACGACGACGCTCGGCGTGGCCTCGGTCGCCTCCGCCCTGGTGGTCTACCGGGTGCGCAAGGCGGGGGAGAA
>DAIDJQ010000154.1 GCA_027451305.1 Cellulomonas sp. | reverse complement strand
CGACGTCGTCGTACGCGCGGTAGACGGGCAGGATCCGGTCGGAGGAGAACCCGTGGATCGTCGTGACGACGGGGGTCGGCGTCAGCCGGCTGAAGGCAAGCGGCAGGAAGTCGAACTGGTTGCTGATGACGTCGAACTCGTGCGCCCGCTCGAACACGGCGGCGATGTGGAGGGCCTCGTAGACCTTGGCGTCGACGGAGGGGTCCTCCTCGTACCCCGCCGGCGCCTCGGCATGCAACCGCCCCGAGGTCGCGGAGTCCGCCGTCGCGAACAGCGTGACGTCGTGCCCGCGGGCGACGAGACCTTCGGCGATCGTCGAGGCGACCTGCTCCCAGGGCCCGTACGAGCGCGGCGGGGTCCGATGGGCGATCGATGCGAGCACGGCGACCCTGATGACGGCCTCCCGGTGTCGCGACGAGCGTACGCCCGGTCCCTGGACCGCCCGATGCAGGGTGGCGCGACGGTCGGTCACGGTGGTCAGCGGCCCGGACCCGGTTCGCCCTGGGCGTGCTGACCCGCTCCCGCCTCACCTTGCACACCATCCAGCAGGACACCGACCAGGCGCTCGCACCAACAGCCTGACCAGCACGAAGATCACGCCAACGCGCTACACCACGCCCCGGCGCTTGACCTGAACCGCCGCTGTCTGCCCTGATCTATGAGGCCGAGGAGTAGGCGGGCTTGGCTGGTTCTAGCCCGCGCGGCCGCGTCGTCCGGGCGGTAGGAGGCCGCGCGCGCGAGTCTTGGTGATCCAGCCCTGGGCGGTACTCAAAGCGACGCTACTGATTGCCGCCATCGTCGCCGAGGGATTCGCGTCGCCCTGCGCCGCGAGTCGGCCGTGCTGGAGCGCAACGAGCTCGTAGAAGTCCGGTGTCTGCTTCGGATCGCCGAGAGGCTTGAGCAGGTCTCGCTCGGCGATCTTGCGGCCCGACGGCAGCTCGATCTTGCCGCCGCTGATGGTGCTGGTCCGCTTCATCGCGAACAGCCGGTTGTTGATCGCTGCCTCGATCCTGGCGGTCGGTAGCTCTCGGAGGAGGTGGCTGGTGATCGGGTCGCCGGGTACGCGGGGCAGATAGGCGACGCCGGTGATGCGGACCTCCTCGGGGAGTGCGAGGACCTGTCGCTGGAGTCGGATGAACACCCGGGTGCCGGTGGCGGTGTGCTCGATGTAGCGCCAGCGGCCGTCGATCGCCTCGTTCTCCTCGGAGTCGAGCTGTGCGCGTCGATCCTCGTCGGTATCGGCCTGGTCGTCGTAGCCGAGGGCGGCGTCGATGTCGTGGCTCGCATCGTCGGGCCGCTCACCGGGGAACCGGCTCGGCAGGTACCAGCCCGGCGGAAGGTCGTCCTGGATGAGCAATCCGTCGTAGGACTGGTCGCCAGGGCGGTGAGCAGGGGCGGGCACGCGCCGAGTCTAGCGATCCCGAGCGTCCAACTCCGATGGTTGCCAAAACCCGCGTTCGATGGTTAGTCTCAGATACCTGCAAATGCCCGCGCGCAAGTGCCAGCACGTCCCGCCTGGGGAGGACGAGATGGTCGACACCGCCGTAAGGCTCGAGTACCTCAACCGTGCCGAGGCCGCACAGCGTTGCCGCGTGCCGGTTTCGACCTTCGACAAGCTCCGCCGGGACGGGCTCGTTCCCGAGCCTGACGCCCACATGGGCAAGCACCTGCTGTGGCGTGCCGACACGATCGACGAGCTCCTCGCTCGCGGGGGCACGGAGGCCTGATGGCCGGCCGACCCGGCAAGGACTCCCCGGCGCGGATCGACCCGCGCACGGGCCGTCCGCTGCCGGAGGGGATTCGGTGGCGGGCCGACAGGCAGCGCTACCAGATCCGCGTCGTCGGCCCGAGCGTCGACGGGGGTGCGGTCGAGCGCTCACGGATGTTCCTCACGCTGGCCGAGGCCAAGCGTGAGCTGGCGAAGGTGGTCGCCGGTCGCAACCCGAACGGGTCGATGACCCTCGAGCAGTGGCACGAGCGCTACTGGGCGGCCATCGAGTCCTCCGTGCGTCCCGCGACGGCGCGGTGCTACGACGTCGGCTGGCGGCTGCGGGTGAAGCCGAGCCTCGGCCGGTTCCGGCTGGATGACATCACGTCCCCGATGATCGAGTCGGCGATGGTCGGCTGGCCCGGTGGGTCGTCAGCCAAGAACGACGCGCTCGCGGTGCTGTCCCGGCTGCTGGACGGTGCACGCCGCTCCCGGTTCATCGACCACAACCCGGCGCGGGAGATCAGGCGGCCGGGCACCCGTGAGTCGGGCTCGCCGGTCTCACGCGCCTTGACCGTCGATCAAGTGGCGATGCTGCTCGAGCGAACCCCCGAGGGCGTCTACCGCCGCTATGTCGCCGCGCTCGTCTACACGGGCATGCGGGCGGGGGAGGCGACCGCGCTGCGTGTCGGCGACGTCGACTTCGAGCGCGGCATCATCCGTGTCAGCAGGTCGCTGAGCCCCGGGAAGCACGGCGAGCTGGTCGAGCAGTCGCCGAAGAGCCACAAGTCCCGGGAGGTGCCCCTGATCGCGGCGCTGCGTCCCTACGCCGAGCAAGCTGCGCGCGGAAAGACGCTCGACGAGCTGCTGTTCGCCGGGCCGGGTGGCGGGCGGCTCACCAACCACAACGTGCGTCGGGCCGTCCGCTGGGAGGCGCTCCGCTTGGCGATCGGTCGAAGTGACCTCCGGATGCACGACCTTCGACACACCTTCGCCACCCTGCTGTTCGACGCCGGCGCCAGCGCGCCGGACGTCCAGGCGACCCTCGGCCACTCCAGCCTCCAGGTCACCGAGCGCTACTCCCGCGCCAGAGAAGGCGTCGCGCTGCGGGCCGGCGCCGTGCTCGACCAGGCGCTCAGCGGGGCCGCAGGCGAGCGTGCCGAGACCACGCGCAGGGGCAGTTCCGGCCACCGATATGGCCCAAGAATGGCCCGGCCTCAACGGGGCGGGGCGAGGGGCAACCTCTGAACAGAAGAACCCCCTGGTCACCAGGGGGTTCTCGGCAGTGGCTCCGACCGGCGTCGATCCGGTGACCTCACGATTTTCAGTCGTGCGCTCTACCAACTGAGCTACAGAGCCTTGAGACGACGACGCCGGTCCGAAGACCGGCGCCTCGAGCGACCCCGACGGGACTTGAACCCGCGA
>DAIDJQ010000153.1 GCA_027451305.1 Cellulomonas sp. | reverse complement strand
GCGCTGGCCGTCGGTTTCTGGCTCATGGTGATCGCTGCGCCGCTGGCCGTGGTCGGTCTGGTGGGCTGGGTCTTCGAGTTCTCCAGCGGCCAGCACGCGCACTAGTCGCACACCGCGTACGACGACGGGCGCCCCTCCGGCTCGGGAGGGGCGCCCGTCGTCGTACGTCTGGCCCTGAGCGCTCTTGTCGGCGCGGGGGTGCTCTCAGAGAGCCGGGACGATGAGCCCCGAGGTCTGCGTGCGGGCGCGGGTGAACCGATCACCGGCGTCGGTCCAGCTCACGATGTTCCACCAGGCCTTGACGTAGTCCGCCTTCACGTTGACGTAGTCGAGGTAGAAGGCGTGCTCCCACATGTCGAGCACGACGATCGGCACGACGCCGAGCGGGATGTTCGACTGCTGGTCGTAGAGCTGGAAGACGACGAGCTTCGCGCCGAGGGAGTCCCAGGCGAGGATCGACCAGCCGGAACCCTGGATGCCCAGCGCGCTCGCGGCGAAGTGTGCCTGGAACTTGTCGAACGATCCGAAGAACTCGTCGATCGCCGCGGCAAGCTCGCCGGCGGGGCGGTCGCCCCCGTCGGGGGACAGGTTCTTCCAGAAGACGGAGTGGTTGACGTGCCCGCCGAGGTTGAACGCCAGGTTCTTCTCGTGCAGGTTCACCGCAGCGAGGTCGCCCGCGTCACGTGCGGCGGCGAGCTTCTCCAGTGCCGTGTTGGCACCGGCCACGTAGGCGGCGTGGTGCTTGTCGTGGTGCAGCTCCATGATCCGCCCGGAGATGTGCGGCTCGAGCGCCGCGTAGTCGTAGGGCAGGTCCGGGAGCGTGTAGTCAGCCATCGATGAGTGCCTTCCGTGCGTCGGACCGCGGTGGTTGCCGCGGGTTCTCGCGACGCGGTGGCCGTCACCGGACGCGGCGGCCACCGTGCGCCTTCCTCACTCTCGCGCAGGATCGTCGATCGCGCGCGATGTTCTGCCCCCGGCGTGACAGGTGATGCCCCGTCGGGGCGGTGCCTGGTTCAGCGGGACCCTGCGGTGATCTCGGTCGTCTCCTGGGCGGGGGCCTCGAGTGCCGGGTGCGCGCCGTGCGCGTGCGCGGCGTCGAGCTCGCTCGGGGTGACCGGCTCGACGCGGTCCTCGTAGAACAGCTGCGAGAGCCGCTGCCGTCGTCGGTCGGCGGAGTAGCCCTTGCGCCGGACGCCGCGGGAGTCCTCCGCCGGTGCGATCGTCAGGGGACGCACCGGTTCGTGCTGCACCCGCAGCCAGCGTTCGTACTCGTCGAGCGGGGCGTGCACCTCGATGTACTCACCGCTGGCGAACCGCACGATGCGGCCGGTCTCGTGCCCGTGCAGCACCAGCTCCCGGTCCCGTCGCTGCAGGCCGAGGCACACGCGTTTGGTGACCCGGAAGGCGATCGGCGGGGCGACGAAGAGCAGCACCCGGAACGTCCACGTGATGTCGTTCAGCGACAGGTGGAAGTGCGTCGCGATCAGGTCGTTGGAGCCGGCCAGCACGAGCACGAAGAACGCGGTCAGCAGCGAGACGCCGAACGCGGTGCGGAACGGCGCGTTGCGCGGGCGGTCGAGCAGGTGGTGCTCGCGGTGGTCGCCCGTCGCGTACTCCTCGATGAAGGGGTACAGCGCGAGACCACCGAGAAGGATCCCGGGCAGGATCATCGCCGGGACGATGATGTTGAACGGGATCGTGAACGACCCGACCACGATCTCCGCCTGGCCGGGCATCAGCCGCAGCGCACCCTCGAGGAAGAGCATGTACCAGTCCGGCTGCGCACCGGCGGACACCGGTGACGGGTCGTACGTGCCGTAGGACCAGACGGGGTTGATCTGCAGCGTCGCGGCGAGCAGGGCGATGACGCCGAAGACGATGAAGAAGAACCCGCCGGCCTTCGCCACGTAGATCGGGAACAACGGGTAACCGACCACGTTGGAGTTCGTCTTGCCCGAGCCCGGGAACTGCGTGTGCTTGTGCAGGAACACCAAGGCGAGGTGCAAGCCCACCAGTGCCAGCAGGAGGCCCGGGATCAGCAGAACGTGCACGGTGAACAACCGCGGGATCAACGCGGTCCCCGGGAACTCGCCGCCGAAGATGAAGTAGGACAGGTAGCTGCCGATGATCGGCACCGCGCGGGTGATGCCGTCGGTGATCCGCAGACCGTTGCCGGACAGCACGTCGTCCGGCAACGAGTAGCCCGAGAAGCCGGCGGCGAGGCCGAGGACCATGAGGGTGAAGCCGATCACCCAGTTGATCTCACGTGGCTTGCGAAAGGCGCCGGTGAAGAACACCCGCATCATGTGGGTGACGATCGCCGCCATGAAGATGAGGGCGGCCCAGTGGTGGATCTGCCGCATCAGCAGGCCGCCGCGCACCTCGAAAGACAGCCGCAGCGTCGAGGCGTAGGCCTCGGACATCCGGGTGCCGTGGAGCGCGGCCCAGGGACCGTTGTACGTGACCTCGTTCACGCTCGGGACGAAGAACATGGTGAGGAACACGCCGGAGATCAGCAGCGTGATGAAGGAGTAGAGCGCGATCTCGCCGAGCATGAACGACCAGTGCTCGGGGAACACCTTGCGGGCCAGGCCCTTGACCGCCACGCCGACTCCGGTGCGCTGGTCCAGCCAGTCGGCGGTGGCCGCCGCGGCGTGCTCGGACGCGGTGGGCGGGGTGGTCGTCGTCATCGCAGGCGCTCCCAGAAGCTCGGACCGACGGGCTCGTGGAAGTCGCTCTGCGCCACGAGGTAGCCCTCGGTGTCCACCGTGATGGGCAGCTGCGGCAGCGGCCGCTTCGCAGGACCGAACACCACCTTGGCGCCGTTGGCCACGTCGAAGGTCGACTGGTGGCACGGGCAGAGCAGGTGGTGCGTCTGCTGCTCGTAGAGCGCCACGGGGCAGCCCACGTGGGTGCAGATCTTCGAGTAGGCGACGATGCCCTCGTGCGACCAGCCCACCCGGTCAGGGGCCTCGTGCAGGTCTCGCGGGTCGAGCCGGACCAGCAGGACGATCGCCTTGGCCTTCTCGTTCAGCGGGTCGGCGGTCTTGTCGAGGCCGTCCGGGATGACGTGGGTGACGGACCCGATGCTGACGTCGGCCGCCCGGATCGGCCGGCCGGAGGGGTCGATCGTCAGCCGCAGACCCTTCTTCCACATCGTGTGCTTGAACGATGCGACGTCCCAGGTGCCACCGACGTCGCCGATCAGCGGGACGATGATCGTGAGCGGGAACAGTGCGAGCGAGCCGATCATCGCGCTCTTCAGCAGGCCTCGGCGGCTGATGCCGGAGTCGGCGGCACCCGCCCGGAGGTTGGCTACGGCCGCCTCGCGCACGGCCGCGCTGGACGCCATCGGGTGGCGCTCCTCGACCCGCTCGTGGTTGTTCATGATCGACTTCGACCACTGGATCGCGGCCGTGCCGATGCCGAGCAGGGCGAACGCGAGCCCGAGGCCGAGCGACATGGTCGAGCGCTGGATCGTCGCCGCGTCCCGGCCCGTCGGCAGCGCGAAGTACGCCACGAGGAACCCGATGGTGCCCAGCGTCGAGATGCCGAACAGCGCGAGGACGATGCGCTCGGACGTCTTGCTGGCCCGAGGGTCCACGTCACCACGGCGCGGGTGGTGGGGCGGCAGACCCGGGTTCGCGAACCGGTCGGGGTCGGTGGTCCCGACCTCGCCGGAGCCGCCGGTGTACCTGTCGATGGTGCTCACGACGACCTCGCTCCGATCCACACGGCCGCACCGATGAGCAGACCGATACCGACCACCCATGCCCACAGCCCCTCGCTGACCGGGCCGAGGCTCCCCAGGCTCAGCCCGCCGGGCTGCGTGCCGCCCTGGAGGCGGATGAAGGCGATGACGTCCCGCTTCTCCTGAGGAGTGATGTTCATGTCGTTGAACACCGGCATCGACTGCGGGCCGGTGAGCATGGCCTCGTAGATGTGGGTGTTGCTGGTGCTCCACAGGTTCGGTGCGAACTTGCCCTGGGTGAGCGCGCCGCCGGCGCCGACGGCGTTGTGGCACATGGCGCAGTTGGTGCGGAAGATCGCCATGCCGGTCGCGGGGTCACCCTTGGCTGCGTCGACCTGCTCCGCCGTCGGGATCGCCGGCCCGGGGCCGAGGCTCGCGACGTACGCCGCCAGCTGCGAGATCTGCTCAGCCGTGAACACGACCGGCTTCTTCTGCGCCTGCGGGCCGCTCATCGCCATCGGCATCCGGCCCGTGCCGACCTGGAAGTCGACAGCCGCCGCGCCGACGCCGACGAGCGACGGTGCAACCGAGGTCCCGGTCGCCCCCATGCCGTGGCACGTGGCGCAGTTGGCTGCGAACAGCTTCTCGCCGTTGGTGACGTCGTTCGCGGAGGCCATCTGGGGGGCTGCGCTCGCCGGTGCGGGTTGGAGGGCGGCGTACAGCCCGCCCATGAGCAGCAGCGCCAGCAGCAGGAGCACCACCGGAGCGCGCCGATCGTGCCTGCGGGCCGCGAGTGCCTTCACTGATGGGTCCTCGTCTCGCGTGGGGGAACGGTGGTCACTGCAGCAGGTAGATGATCGAGAACAGCGCGATCCAGACCACGTCGACGAAGTGCCAGTAGTACGACACGACGATCGCTGTGGTGGCCTCGTGGTGTCCGAAGCTCTTGGCGCCGAACGTGCGTCCCAGCAGGAACAGGAAGGCGATCAGGCCGCCGATCACGTGCAGCCCGTGGAAGCCGGTGGTCAGGTAGAAGACCGAGCCGTACGGCGTGGAGGAGATCGAGATCCCCTCGTGCACCAGCGAGGCGTACTCGAAGATCTGCCCGCCGATGAACGCGGCGCCCATCAGGTAGGTCAGGGTGATCCACTCCACCAGACCCCAGTGGTTCACCTGCCACAGCTTGCCCGTGCGCCGCGGCTGAAACCTCTCGGCAGCCCACACGCCCATCTGGCAGGTCACCGAGGACAGCACCAGCACGGTGGTGTTCAGCACGGCGTAGGGCACGTTGAGCTTGGCGGCGCCCTGCGCGACGACCTGCGGAACCGCGGCGCGGGTGGAGAAGTACATCGCGAACAGCCCGGCGAAGAACATCAGCTCCGACGCCAGCCACACGATCGTGCCCACCGACACCGGGTTGGGGCGGTTCACGGTGACGTGGGGCGCTGTGCGTTGGGCAGCCGTGGCGGTCGACACGAGCGCCATTATGGCGGATCAGGGCTTCGCATGGGTCCAAAGGCCCATGACAGATGCCCTCGAAGTGTCACCTTGTCAGCAACCTGGTGGCGCGCCGGGCCTGCACGGACGAACGATCCGGCGCCCTCGGCGGCGTGCCAAGATTCGGGTATCCCGCACGACGACGAACGAGGACAGCCCATGAGCACCGTCGAGCCCGACCCGAACCGAACAGTCACGGGTCCGCGCATCCTGCTCTACAGCGACGACGTGGACGCGCGCGCACAGGTCCGCCTGGGCGTCGGCCGCAGGCTCGGTCGCGGCGAGCCGGACATCGACTGGGTCGAGGTCGCGACCGCCGAGGCCGTCTACACCGCCGTGGAGACCGAGAAGCTCGATCTGCTGATCCTCGACGGAGAGGCGGACAAGGTCGGTGGCATGGGTGTCGCGCGTCAGCTCAAGGAAGAGGTCTACGAGTGCCCGCCGGTGCTGGTGCTCACCGGCCGTCCGCAGGACGCCTGGCTGGCGTCGTGGTCGAACGCCGACGCGGTGATCAGCCGTCCGCTCGACCCGGTGCTCCTGCACCGCGCCGTGCAGTCCCTCCTGGTCGGGAGCCCGGCCGCGCGATGAGCGAGAGCGCCCCCAGCTACACGTGGCCGGACCTGCTGACCGAGCTGATCGCACGCCGCGACCTCGACGCCGACCAGACCCGGTGGGCGATGGGCGAGATCATGCGGGGAGAGGCGCCGGCCGCGTGCATGGCGGGCTTCCTGGTGGCGCTCCGCGCCAAGGGTGAGACGGTCGCCGAGCTGACCGGACTCGCCGACGAGATGCTCGCGCACTCGCAGCGGTTCGCGGTGCCCGGTCGGTCGGTGGACATCGTGGGGACCGGGGGTGACCGCGCCTTCACCGTGAACGTCTCCACGATGGCTGCACTGGTGATCGCGGGGGCGGGCATCACCGTCGTGAAGCACGGCAACCGTGCGGCGTCGTCCGCCTCGGGGTCCGCCGACGTGCTCGAGGCGCTCGGCATCCGTCTGGACCAGCCGATCGACCGCGTCGGGCCGATCGCGTCCGAGGTCGGCATCACGTTCTGCTTCGCAGGGCTGTTCCACCCGTCGATGCGGCACGCCGGCCCGGTGCGCAGCGCGCTCGGCGTGGCGACGGCGTTCAACTTCCTCGGTCCGCTGACCAACCCGGCGCAGCCGCAGGCGGCCGCGATCGGTGTCGCGGACCCGCGCATGGCGCCGCTCGTCGCCGGCGTGCTCGCGGCGCGCGGGACGGATGCCCTGGTGTTCCGCGGCGACCGCGACGGACTGGACGAGCTCGCAGCCACCGGTCCGTCGCGCATCTGGGAGGTCCGTGGCGGGAACGTCGAGGAGAGCGTCGTGGACTGGGTGGCGGAGCTCGGGCTGACTCCGCTGACGGTTGCCGACCTGCGCGGCGCCGATGCCGTTCACAACGCGGGTGTCGCTCGGGACGTGCTGGCGGGCGCGCCAGGACCTGTGCGGGAGACGGTGCTGCTGAACGCGGCCGCCGGGCTGGTGGCGGACGGCACGTTGCCCGGTACCGCCGACGGGACGCTGGTGGAGCGGTTCCGGTCGGGGGTGGCTCACGCCGAGCGGTCGATCGACGACGGCGCGGCGGCCGAGGTCCTGGACCGTTGGCGCAAGGTCAGCGCCTGAGCTGAGGCGTTCGTCAGTCCTCGAGGCCGAGCGCGAAGGCCTTGTCGAGGTCGTGCGCGGAGTAGGTGCGGAAGGCGATGTACGTCTGCGTGCGCAGGACGCCCTCGACCTTGCTCACCTTGTCGGCGATCACGTCCGCCAGCTCGTCGTGCTCCCGCACGCGCACCATGGCGATGAGGTCGACTTCCCCTGTGACGGAGTAGACCTCGGTCACCCCGGGGATCTCGGCGATCGTGGCGGCCACCTCGGGGATGCGGGCGGCGTCGGTGTCGATGAGCACGATGGCAGTGAGCATGGCGTCATCATGCCGTGCGCCGCCCGTCGTCCGCCCCAGGTCGGGCCCGCGTCGGGCTGAGGTCGTCGACGGCCGGGCAGTCGGCGTCCGGAGGCCATCCGTCCTCCGTCCCGGACTGCGTCACGAGCGGCTCCGGTGGCAGTGCCAGGGCGATCGCCACGGCCGCCGCGGCGTCCCGCACCGACTGGGCGGACGGCAGCGGGCAGGACCACTCGTCCGACACCTCGACCAGCCGCACGCCCGGCTGCTCGAGCCACGTCAGCACCAGATCGGTCTCCTCGGGGTGGGCCGCTCCGGCGGGCGGCACCGGTCGGTGCACGTGCTCGCCGGTCGCCTTCAGGGTGGCGATGACCGGACGGGGATCGGTGTGCCGGTCCACCCGGGCGGTGCCGGCGAGCCGCCCGTGCCTGACCAGGACCAGCTCCCAGCCGTGGTCGCCCGTGCGGCGTGCGGCGACCAGCTCTGCGCAGCGGGCCAGCGGAGCCGTCCGCTGCGCCCGGGTCGCACCTCGCAGGTACGCGGTGAGCCGGTCACGTTCGGCAGCCGCCTCCTCGAACCGCTCCCCGCCGACCAGCGCCCGGATCCGGTCGCCGACGTGCGTGACGACGGGCGTGGGGTCCCCGGTCATCGCGGCGCGCAGGGGTGCGACCACGGCGGAGTACTCGTCGGGGCTCTGCGAGCCCGTGCACGGTGCGCCGCACCGGCCGAGCTCGGCCAGCACGCAGGCGGAGGCTCCGGGAGCCGCTGCCAGAGGGAGTCGACGGGTGCACCGCCGCACCTGGAACGCCTCGTGCAGGGCCTCTACCGCCAGCTGCGCGGCACCCCCGGACGTGAAAGGTCCCAGGTAGGCGGCGCCCGGGTCGTCCCGGACCTCGCGGACCACCGACAGGCGCGGGTAGGGCTCAGAGGTCAGGCGTACCCAGGGCATCCGCTCCGGCGCGCGCGACCTCCGGTTGTAGCGCGGCGAGTGCTCGGCGATCAGGCGAAGCTCGCGCACACGTGCTTCCAGCGGGGTGGCGCACACCACGGGGTCCACCCGCACGGCGAGCCGCACCATCTCCGTCATCCGGCCGCGCCGCTCCGCCGACGTGAAGTAGCTGCGCACCCGCCCGCGCAACGACGTCGTGGAGGTGCCGACGTAGAGCACCTCGTCATTCGGCCCCCGGAACAGGTAGACGCCGGGGGCGTCGGGCAGGCCGTCTGCGAGCGTCCGCTTGCGGCGCACGTCACCGGGAACGGGGTCGGCCGCGGTGGCGAGGTCCTCGAGGTGGGTGACACCCAGCGGCCCGAGCCGTCCGAGCAACGCGTGCAGCACGTCGACGGTCGCGCGGGCGTCGTCGAGCGCGCGGTGGTTGGGGGTGGTGGTGGCCCGGAACAGGGCCGCGAGCGAGGAGAGCTTGTGGTTGGGTGCCTCGTCGCGGGTCACCACCCGGCGCGCCAGCCGGACGGTGTCGACCACCTGGAAACCTGGCCAGGGATGACCGGTCGTCGCGGCCGCCGCCCGCAGGAAGCCGACGTCGAACGGGGCGTTGTGGGCCACCAGCACCGCGCCTCGCGCGAACTCGAGGAAGCTCGGCAGCACCTCCGCCACGCGCGGCGCCCCGACGAGCATGGTGGTGGTGATGCCGGTCAGCACCTGGATGTACGGGGGCACCGGCCCACCCGGGTCCACGAGGGTCTGGAACTCGCCGAGCACCTGCCCGCCACGCACCTTGACGGCGCCGATCTCGGTGATCGCGCTGTCGGTCGGCCTGCCACCGGTGGTCTCGAGGTCCACGACGACGAAGGTGACGTCCGCCAGGCGGGTGCCGACGTCGTCGAGCGTGGGCTGCGAGACGCGTCCGGTACCACCGGTCGGCGCGAGGGAGCCGGCGACCGCCGCGCCTGCCCAGACGGGGCGGGCGCGGTCGACGATCGGCATGCAGCGCACGCTAGCCAGGACCACCGACAGGGCGCCGCAGACCCGCTGCAGCGCGCTGTCGTACCGTGTCGGTGGCCGTCGCTACCGTCCGGCTCATGATCATCGACTGCGACACGTGCACCGCCGGCCCGGCAGCCTGCGCGGACTGCGTGGTGAGCTTCCTGACGGTGCCGATCGGTCCGGCGCGGGGCGTGGTCGGGACCGTCGACCTCGACGCGGGGGAGCAGCGCGCGATCGGCGTGCTGGCAGCGTCCGGCCTGGTCCCGCCACTGCGCCTGGAGCGCATCGGGTGAGGCGACGCCGGCTCAGCCGTGCACAGGTCCCTCGTAGAGCGCGTCGACCTCGTGGGCGAAGTCCTTCAGCACCTCGGCCCGTCGCACGCTCAGCTTGGGCGTCAGGTAGCCGTTCGCGATGGTGAGGTCGCCCGTGAGGATGCGGTACTTACGGATCGACTCGGCGCGCGACACCGCGTGGTTGGTGCGAGCGACGGCCCTGTCGAGCGAGGCGAGCACGTCCGGGTCCTTGGCGGCATCCTCCATGGACATCGCCGGTTTGCCGTGGGCTGCCAGCCAGCCGGGGACGCCCTCGGCGTCCAGGGTGATGAGCGCGCCGATGAACGGGCGCTGGTCGCCGACCACCACCACCTGGCTGACCAGCGGGTGACCGCGCAGCCGGTCCTCGAGCACGGCCGGCGCCACGTTCTTCCCGCCGGCGGTCACGATGATCTCCTTCTTCCGACCCGTGATCCGCAGGTAGCCCTCGTCGTCCAGGGCGCCCAGGTCACCGGTGCGGAACCAGCCGTCCACCAGCGCCTCGGCCGTGGCCTCCGGGTTGTTGTGGTAGCCACGGAACACGCCGATCCCGCGGATCTCGACCTCGCCGTCGGCCGCGATCCGCAGCGACGTCCCGGGCAGCGCCGGTCCGACGGACCCGATCTTGGTGCCCTCCGGCAGGTTCACCGTGGCCGGGGCGGTCGTCTCGGTCAGGCCGTACCCCTCGAGCACGTGCAGGCCGGTCCCGCGGAAGAAGTGCCCGAGCCGCTCGCCCAGAGGAGCGCCACCCGAGATCGCCCAGTGCGCCTGCCCGCCGAGGGCGGCCCGGATGCGGCGCAGCACCAGCACGTCCGCCACCAGGTGCTGCAGGCGCAGCCACGGGCTGGGGCCGGAGGGCAGATCGAGCGCACGTGAGTACACGATCGCGGTCTTCGCGGCGCGCTGGAAGATCGGGCCCTTGCCACCGGTGGCCGCCTTCTGCTCCGCAGAGTTGTAGACCTTCTCGAACACGCGCGGCACCGACAGGATGAAGGTCGGCCGGAACGCCTCGAGGTCGGGCAGCAGCGTCTTGGTGTCCGCCGTGTGGCCCAGCACCGCCCCTGCAGCGACGGTCAGCACGTGCACGAACCGCGCGAAGACGTGGGCCAGCGGCATGAAGAGGAGCGTGCGCGAGCCGTCGCCCTGCACCACGACGTTGAGCTTCTCGACGGTGTTCACCGTGAGCTCGTAGAAGTTGCCGTGCGTGAGCTCGGCACCCTTGGGCCGGCCCGTGGTCCCGGAGGTGTAGATGATCGTCGCCAGGTCGTCCAGGTGGGCGAGCCGGCGACGGCGGACCATCTCCTCGGCCGGCACCTCAGCACCGGCCCGGACGAGCGCCGGGACCGCGTCGTGGTCGATCACCAGCACGTCGCGCAGCTGCGGTGTCTCGGCCCGGACCTGGTCGACCACGGCCGCGTGCGCCGCCGTCTCCACGACGAGGAGCGACACCCCGGAGTCGGACAGGATCCACAGCACCTGCTCGGCGGACGACGTCTCGTACACCGGGACCGTCACCGCGCCGGCCCGCCAGATCGCCCAGTCCAGCAGCGACCACTCGTACCGCGTGCGGGACATGATGCCGACCCGGTCGCCCGGCTCGACCCCCCGGGCCACCAGCCCGCGGGCCACTGCGTCGATCTCCCGATCGAGCTCGACGGCGGTCAGGGTGGCCCACGGACCGCCGTCGGGCGAGCGTCGCTCCATCAGCACGCGGTCCGGCGTCTCCGCGACGCGCGCCGCGAACAGGTCGTTCAGGTTGCGGTCGCGATCCACCTCGACGACGAGAGGCGTGGAGGACTCGTCCATGCTGACTCCAGTGGCAGATGACGACGTGTATCGCGAGGATACGGGACGTTCGGCCCTCCTTCACGGGTGCGCCTGGGAGTACCCGTGAGGCCGCACGCTCCACGTCGCGACCGCGTGCGCTCGGTGCCGCTGGACGGGCGCTAGCGTGGGCCCGCGCATCGGAGCCTCGATGCCGACGGACGAAGGAGCGGGCACCACATGCACACCATCGGTGTGGACATCGGCGGTACCAAGATCGCCGCGGGCGTCGTCGACGACGAGGGCCGCATCCTCGCCCAGACCCGGCGCGAGACCCAGCCGGAGGACCCCGCGAGCATCGACGCCGCCATCGCGAGCGTGTACGCGGAGCTGTCCGCGCAGCACGCCGTGGCCGCCGTCGGGGTCGCTGCCGCCGGCTTCGTCTCCGCCGACCGCGCGACGATGCTCTTCGCGCCCAACATCGCGTGGCGCGACTACCCGCTGCGCGGGAAGGTCCAGGCGCTGATCGGTGAGCACGTCCCGGTCGTCGTCGAGAACGACGCGAACGCGGCCGGCTGGGCCGAGTTCCGTTTCGGCGCCGCCCGCGACGTCGATGACATGGTCACCCTGACCCTCGGCACCGGTCTCGGCGGCGCGATCGTCAGCGGCGGCCGGCTCGTGCGCGGCTGGGCGGGCGTCGCGGCCGAGATCGGTCACATGAGGGTGGTCCCGTTCGGGCACCACTGCGGGTGCGGCCACCAGGGGTGCTGGGAGCAGTACGTCTCCGGCTCGGCCTTGGTCCGGGACGCACAGGCCGCAGCGGTCGCGCGCCCGGCCGAGGCGGCTCGGCTGCTCGAGCTCGCCGGTGGCACGGTCGACGGGATCGACGGGCCGCTGGTGACACGTGCCGCGCAGGAGGGTGACGCCCTCGCCGTCGAGCTGCTGGCCGAGGTCGGCCGGTGGGTCGGCGAAGGAGCCGCATCCGTGGCGGCGCTGCTGGACCCTGCCCTGTTCGTCATCGGCGGCGGCGTCAGCGCGGCCGGTGACCTGGTGCTGCAGCCGGCGCTCAAGGCGTTCGCCAGGCAGCTGTCGGCACGGGGCCACCGGCCCGAGGCGCCGATCGTGATCGCCGCGATGGGCAACGACGCCGGCATCGTCGGCGCGGCGGACCTCGCGCGGGTCGAGGTCTAGGACCCGCACGGTGCGTGCGGGTCAGCGTCGTCGTCTACACGACGGCGCCGGAGTCGTCGCCGTCATCGTCGCGCCGGTGGGGCATCCGCCACACCAGCACGGCGAGACCGGCGGCGAACACCGTGCCCGCGACGGCCAGCAGCCACCCGGGTGCGTCCGGCCACACGAGCAGCAGGACGAAGAACAGCACCGGGACGCCGATCGTGGCGGTCCAGGCGAGCGTCAGCAGCGGGTCTCCGCCGAGCACCGGTCCCGGGTTAGGCGGAACGAAGTGCTCCTCGGCGTCCACCGCCTCCTCGGCGGCCTCCTGCGCCGCGGTGCCGTCCCAGTCGCGGCCGGTCAGCTCGCGGGGCCCGGCGTGCTCGGGGGTGGCGCGGGTGACCGGGCGGATCGGGTGCGTCGCGGGCGCGGGCCCCTCCGTCGTCGGCCCTGCGGAGACGCCGGAACCGTCCAGGTCGGCGAGCTGTTCGACGATCTGCGCCCAGCGCGCATCGACGGCGGCCTGGTCCGGCTCACCCGCGTCGGCATCGTCGTCGGGACGCTGCGGCATGGATGCACTCTAGAGTCGGACCCAGCAGTCGGCGTGATGCCCCAGGGCATCGCGACAGGGACGTCGGGCTGCGCCGCTGCCCGGTCGAGGAGATGAGCGTTGTTCTACTGGTTGATGAAGCGCATCTTCGTCGGGCCTCTGCTGCGCCTGGTGTACCGACCATGGGTCCGCGGGGTGGAGAACGTCCCCGCTGACGGGCCCGCGATCCTGGCGAGCAACCACCTCGCCGTCATCGACTCCTTCTTCCTGCCGCTGGTCCTCCAGCGCGAGATCGTCTTCATCGGGAAGCAGGAGTACTTCACAGGCCGCGGGGTCAAGGGCCGGCTCACCGCGGGGTTCATGCGGGGGGTCGGCACCATCCCCGTGGACCGCGGCGGCGGCAAGGCAGGGGAGGCCGCGCTGCGGACCGGCCTGCGCCGGCTCAACGAGGGCGGCCTCTTCGGGATCTACCCCGAGGGCACCCGGAGCCCCGACGGACGCCTGTACCGCGGCAAGACGGGCGTGGCACGGCTCGCGCTCGAGGCCGGTGCACCGGTGATCCCGGTGGCGATGATCGGCACGAACATCGCCCAGCCGATCGGCCGCACCATCCCCAAGGTGATGCGGATCGGCATCGTGATCGGTGAGCCTCTCGACTTCAGCCGCTACAAGGGGATGGAGAACGACCGGTTCATCCTCCGCTCGGTGACCGACGAGATCATGTACGCCTTGATGAGCATCTCGGGCCAGGAGTACGTGGACGTCTACGCGGCGACGCAGAAGGCGCGCATCGCCACCGGTCACCCGGCCGTCACGGGCGACGCCGCCGACCACCTTCCGGCCGCGCCGGGCGGCCGTCCGGTCCCGGACGTCCAGGTTCCGGTCGAACCGCCGCCCGTGGAGCCCGGTCAGTAGGATGACCGACGCGCCTGGCGCGTCCCCATGCAGTTCAGTGCTCGATCGAGAGGTGTGTCCCCATGTCGGTCCGTCGCGTCGCCCTCCTCACCGCAGGCGGCTTCGCCCCGTGCCTGTCGTCCGCCGTCGGTGGGCTGATCGAGCGCTACACGGAGATCGCGCCCGAGATCGAGATCATCGCGTACCAGCACGGCTACCACGGGCTGCTGCGCGGGGACAAGATCGTCGTCGACGACGAGGCCCGCAAGAATGCCGGCATCCTGCACCGTTTCGGCGGCTCGCCGATCGGCAACTCCCGGGTCAAGCTCACCAACGCCAAGGACTGCGTCAAGCGCGGCCTGGTGCAGGAGGGTCAGGACCCGCTGCAGGTCGCCGCTGAGCAGCTGAAGGCCGACGGCGTCGACGTGCTGCACACGATCGGCGGGGACGACACCAACACCACCGCGGCGGACCTGGCCGCGTACCTGGCGGACAACGGCTACGGCCTGACCGTCGTGGGCCTGCCCAAGACGATCGACAACGACATCGTGCCCATCCGCCAGTCGCTGGGCGCGTGGACCGCCGCCGAGGAGGCAGCCGGCTTCGCCGCGAACATCATCGGCGAGCACCGGTCGGGCCCGCGGATGCTGATCGTGCACGAGGTGATGGGCCGGCACTGCGGTTGGCTGACAGCCGCCGCTGCGGCCGACTACCGCAAGTGGCTCGACCTGCAGGAGTGGGTGCCCAGCCTCGGCCTCACGCGCGAGCGCTGGGACATCCACGCCGTCTTCCTGCCCGAGCTCACGCTCGACATCGACGGCGAGGCGGAGCGCCTCCGGGCAGTCATGGACACCCAGGGCAACGTGAACATCTTCCTGTCCGAGGGTGCCGGCATGCATGAGATCGTCGCCCAGAAGGAGGCCGCGGGCGAGGAGGTCGCCCGCGACGCGTTCGGGCACGTGCGGCTGGACACGATCAACCCGGGTCAGTGGTTCGCGAAGCAGTTCGCAGCGAAGCTCGGTGCCGAGAAGGTCATGGTGCAGAAGTCCGGCTACTACTCGCGCGCCGCGGCCGCGAACGCCGAGGACCTGCGCCTGATCAAGTCGATGACCGACCTGGCGGTCGAGTGCGCGCTGCGGGGCGAGGCGGGCGTCATCGGTCACGACGAGGAGAACGGCGACCGGCTGCGGGCGATCGAGTTCCCGCGCATCGCCGGCGGCAAGGCGTTCGACGTCACCCAGCCGTGGTTCGGCGCGATGCTGGCGGACATCGGCCAGCCGCTGGTAGCGGCAGGCGTCCACGCATGAGCGTGGAGCCGGGCCCGGGCGTGCTCGAAGGCCTGGACGCGTGGGAGGGGCTGGCCGCCGAGCAGCAGCCGTCCTGGCCGGACCAGGGGCACCTGCGCCGGGTGCGTGACCGGCTGGCGACCCTGCCTCCGCTCGTCTTCGCCGGCGAGGCCGACGCGCTACGGGCGAGGCTCGGTGCCGCGGGCCGCGGCGAGGCCTTCCTGCTCCAGGGCGGCGACTGCGCCGAGATCTTTGCGGAGGCGACCGCCGACCGGATCCGGCACAAGATCATGACGGTGCTGCAGATGGCCGTCGTGCTCACCTACGGCGCCAGCCTGCCCGTGATCAAGATGGGGCGGATGGCCGGCCAGTACTCCAAGCCGCGCAGCGCCGACACCGAGACGCGCGACGGGGTGACCCTTCCGGCCTTCCGTGGGGACATCGTCAACGGCTACGCGTTCACCGAGGCCGAGCGCACCCCGGACCCGGACCGGCTGCTCGAGGCCTACCACACCTCTGCCTCCACGTTGAACCTGATCAGGGCGTTCACCACCGGTGGCTTCGCCTCCCTGCTGCGGGTGCACGAGTGGAACCGCGGTTTCACCGCCAACCCGGCGTACTCCCGTTACGAGGAGATCGCGGCGGAGATCGATCGGGCGATCCGGTTCATGGCCGCCTGCGGTGCGGACTTCGACGCGCTTCGATCGGTCGACTTCTACGCCAGCCACGAAGGCCTGCTGCTCGACTACGAGCGTCCCCTCACGCGGATCGACTCGCGGACCGGCCTGCCCTACGACTGCTCGGGGCACTTCCTGTGGATCGGTGAGCGCACGCGCAAGCTGGACGGCGCGCACATCGACTACTTCTCCCGGGTGCAGAACCCGCTCGGCGTCAAGCTCGGGCCGACGACGACGGGCGACGAGGCGCTCGCGCTGATGGACCGGCTCAACCCGAACGGCGAGCCCGGCCGGCTGACCTTCATCACGCGGATGGGCGCGGGCCTGATCCGGGACCGGCTGCCGGCACTGGTGGAGAAGGTGACAGCCGACGGCCGTCCGGTGACGTGGGTCTGCGACCCGATGCACGGAAACGGCATCGTCTCGTCCTCTGGGTACAAGACACGGCGGTTCGCGGACGTGATCGACGAGGTGGCGGGCTTCTTCGAGGTGCACCGTGCGCTCGGCACCGTGCCCGGGGGGCTGCACATCGAGCTCACGGGTGACGATGTGACCGAGGTGCTGGGCGGGACCGAGGAGATCGACGAGGAGGGCCTGTCGCGGCGTTACGAGACCCGCGTCGACCCGCGCCTGAACCACCAGCAGTCGCTGGAGCTGGCGTTCCAGGTCGTGGAGCTGCTCCGCCGCAACTGACGTCCACCGTGGTTCTTGGTCCGACGACCTGACCCTGCCTCACGTGGAGGCGGGGCCAGGTCGTCAGACGACCGAGAGGGTGATGGTTGTGCCCTTCGGGGCAGTAGCGGTACCTCCACCGGCAGGGCTCTGGGAGGTCACGAGATTCCAGGGATGCGCCCCGAGCGGATAGTCGATCGCCACGACGAAGCCCGCGTCCTGAAGCGACTTCTGCGCCTTGTCGGCACGCATCCCGTAGACGTTCGGTACCGGTACGAGCTCGGGCCCTTGGCTCACCGTCACCTGCACGGTGTCGCCGCGGTGCGCGACGCTGCCGGCCGTCGGGGACTGGTCCATGATCGTGCCGGCGGGCACGGTGTCGCTGAACGCCTGCGTGGCGGCGACCTTCAGACCGTCCGCACCGAGCTGGGACGTCGCCTCGTCGAGGGTGCCGCCGATGACGGTCGTGACCGTGACCGGAGCCGGGCCCTTGGACAGCGACAGCGTCACGGTGGTGCCGCGCTTGACCCGCGCGTTCGGGTCCGCGGGCGAACCGTCCGGGAGGGTCGCGGACAGCACCGACCCGATCGCGGCCGTGTCGTGCCACTGCTCGGGGCCGTATGCGACGGTCAGACCGGCAGCCTTGAGCGCCTTCTCAGCGTCGGCCTGCATCGCGCCCACGATCTTGTCGGGGATCGTGACCAGGTCCACGCCGAGAGAGACGGTGTAGGTCACGGTGCCGGCCCTGTGTACCCGGTGCCCGACCGCCGGTGAGGACCGGAACACCTGCCCGGCGGGCGCGAGGTCGTCGTACGCCTGCGCACGGGTGCCGTGCAGGCCGTGCGCGGCGAGGACGGCGAGCGCCTGCTGCTCCGTCTGCCCGGTGATGGACGGCACGGTGGTGTAGGCACCCGGCCCCTGCACCGCGTACCACCACCCCCCGTAGGCGATGCCCGCCACGAGGAGGACGACCAGCAGGAGCGCGGGCCAGCGGCGCCGTCGCGGTCGTCCGGCCCCCACGGAGGACTCACCGCGCCCGGGCGCGTCCATCGCGCCGTGAACCCCGGCGCCGCCCGCGCCCAGGCCGATCGGCAGCGCGACCGTGCTCCCCGGACCTGCCACGGTCGACATCGCCGTCGTCGCCTGGTGGTCGCGGTCGAGCGCGGTCTCGTCCGTCGCGGGGACGTCGAGCCCGGCCACGGCGCTCGCTATCGGTACCTCGTCGTCGTCGGCGTCCTGCCTCTGCAGGGGGAGGACGACGGTCGGGGTGACGTCCGCGTGCCGCCCCAGCACGTTCGGGTCGAGCGCGGCGCGCGTGCGGCGCAGCAGCGCGAGGGCGGCGACCGCGTCGACCGGACGGTCTGCGGGGTCGCGCGCCGTGAGCGCGGCCACCAGCTCGTCCACCTCGCTCGGCAGCCAGGGCACCAGGTCGGACGGAGCCGGGACATCGGTGTTGACGTGCTGGAACGCCACCTGGATCGGCGTGGAGCCCGTGAACGGCTGCCGCCCCGTGAGCATCTCGTACAGGAGGATGCCCGTCGCGTACACGTCCGTCCTGGCGTCACTGGTCCCGCGCACCACGAGCTCGGGCGCGAGGTACGCCACGGTCCCCAGCACGGTGCCGGTCGTCGTCGAGGTGACCTCGGTGACGGCCCGTGCCAGGCCGAAGTCGGCGAGCTTGACGCGATCGTCGTCGGCGGCGAGCAGGACGTTCTCCGGCTTCACGTCCCGGTGCACCAGGCCGTTGCGATGGGCCGCCGTGAGCGCGTCGAGCACCGCGTCGGCGATGCGCAGCGACTCGCCGACCGTGAGCGCACCGCGCTCGCCGAGGCGGTGCCGCAGGTTGACGCCCGTGACCAGCTCCATAGTCAGGTAGCTGGTCTCGCCGTCGACTCCCTGGTCGAAGACGCTGACCAGACCCGGATGGGTGAGCCGTGCCGCGGTGCGGGCCTCGCGGCGGAACCGGGCGATGAAGTCGGCGCCGGATGCTCCGTCGGCCAGGTGCGGGTGCATCACCTTGAGCGCGACGTCCCGGTCGAGACGTCGGTCGAGGGCGATGTAGACCGTCGCCATGCCGCCGCGCGCCAGTCGGGACATCACCTCGTACCGCCCGTCGACCAGGCGGCCGACGAGCGGATCGGTGACGGTGGTTCCCACGGGTGCGAGTCTACGGGCGCGATCTGCACCGCCCGGGGAGGCGTGCGGCGCCCGCGGGGGCTCAGCGGAAGCGCGTGATCAGGGTCTGGACGTTGGCCACGTAACGACGCGTGTCGGCATACATGCCGTGCTGCTGCACCGAGGCCAGGCCCTGGTAGTAGCCGGCGATGGCGCTGGGCAGGTCCGGGGCCGAACGGACGAGCGCCCGCAGGATCAGCACCCCGGCCGTGACGTTGTCCTTCGGGTCGAGCAGGTTGAGCGACCGCCCCGCCATCTGGGAGGCCCACTCGCCGGACGAGGGGATCACCTGCATGGTGCCGATCGCGTTGGCGGGGGAGACGGAGGTCTGGTCGAAGCCCGACTCCTGGTAAGCGACAGCCAGCGCGAGTGCCGGGTCGACCCCGAAGGAGCGTGCCGTGGAAGCGACGAGCGCACGCATCTCGGCTCGCGAGGGCACGTCGGTCGCCAGGAGCGCGGCCTTGTTCACGTTGGCCGCGCCGACGACGACCGCGGGATAGGTCCGGCCGGCGAACGTGTCGCCCACGAGCGGCGTGGCGGTCGCGACGCTCGGTCCCGGCACGTCCAGGCTCTGCCCGATCCGGATGAAGCAGCGGGAGTCGAGGCCGTTGGCCGCCCTCACGGCGGCGATCGTGGTGCCGAAGCGGGCGGCGATGGCTGAGACCGTGTCACCGGCGGCGACGGTGTAGCTGGTGACGCTCGTGGGAGCAGTGACGGCCTGCACCGCCGGGACGATGCTCACGTCCGCCGCGACCGTGCTGACGGTCGGTGCCGTCGCGGTGCCGGCGGTGGGGATCGTGAGCACCTGGCCGATGCGGATGAACGCACGGCCGTCGAGCCGGTTGGCAGCGACGATGGCGGCGACCGAGGTCCCTGTGCGCGCGGCGATGTAGCTGACGGTGTCGCCCTTCACGACCGTGTACGTCGTCCGGACCGTCGTCGTGGCTGCGACCGGTGCCGTGCGGGGCGTCGTCGCGGTGCTGCCCGGGATCGTGAGGACCTGGCCGGCGCGGATCCACGACGGGTTCGCCAGAGCGTTGGCGCGGCTGATCGCCGCGATGCTGACCCCGGAGCGCTGCGCGATGTGGCTGACCGTGTCTCCCGGACGGACCGTGTACAGCGTGTCGGCGTGCGCCGGGGCGGCGACGGCGACCGTGACGGCGGTGAGCGCCAGGGTGGCCCCTGTCCCGGTCGCGGCGCGACGCAGTCCCGCGCACCGTGCGCTGGCTGTCTCGGTCATGGCGGAGGACCCCCGGAAACGTGACGGCGCTATGTAACGCCTGTGACAGAAGTGACAGTTGTGCACGGTAGTCGAGCGTGCGCCCGTGCGATAGGTCGGCGTCCGAAGCGTCCCGTTTCGGGTCGCGGACCTGCCCTCTCGTAGGCTGGTGCCGTGATGGACTCGCGCCCCGCCCTCGACGACCTCGTCGACGAGTGGCTGCCCCTTCCCGACGTCGCGGACCGGCTGGGGTTCGACCTCGCCAAGGTTCGGCGGCTGGTCCAGGAGGGCAAGCTGATCGCCGTCCGCCGGGGGACGCCGCCCGTCCTGTTCGTACCGGCCAGGTTCCTGGTGCCCGGTCACCTGGCGAACCCGTCCGCGCCGGGGGTTCCCGGCTCCGGACCGGCGTGGACGGTGCTCGCCGCGCTGCAGGGGACCTTCACGGTGCTCGCCGACGTCGGCTTCTCGGACGAGGAGGCCGTCGCCTGGTTGTTCACGCGGGCCGACGAGCTGGACGGAACGCCGATGGACGCGCTCCTCGCCGGCCGCAAGACCCTGGTGCGACGGCTCGCGCAGGCCGAGCTCTGACCTCACCCGCTTCGGCGGGCGCGAGTCGGTCCCGGACGGGAGCGGTGCGCTCAGCGGCGCCGGTCGACAGCCTGGTGGGCCAGAGCGGTGAGCCTGCCACGGGCGGGTTCCGGCCAGCCGCTGGCTTCCACCAGCGAGAACGCACGGCCGGAGAGCTCGTCGATCAGCTGCTCCACCTGCACGGGTGCGCCGGAGGCCGCGACGGCATCGGCTAGCTCGCCGATCCGAGCGGAGTCCAGTCCGGGGTCACCCAGCCGCTCCTTCAGCAGGTGCCGCGTGCGCTCGTCACCTGTCGCCAGGGCGCGCGCGACCAGCACCGTGCGCTTGCCCTCGCGCAGGTCGTCCCCCGCGGGCTTGCCCGTCACGGCGGGGTCGCCGAAGACTCCGAGCAGGTCGTCGCGGAGCTGGAACGCCTCGCCGAGGGGCAGGCCGATCGCCGCGCAACGCTCCAGCGCCGCGTCGTCGGCACCGGCGACCGCCGCGCCCAGGACCAGCGGCTGCTCGACGCTGTAGCGCGCCGACTTGGTCCGCAGCACCTGCCAGGCGCGCCGCTCCATCGCCGCCGGGTCGTCGTCCCACGGCTGCACCTGCGCAGCCAGGTCGAGGTACTGCCCGACGGTGACGCCGGTGCACATCCGTGCGAAGACGGTGCGGACCACACCTGCCCGTGCAGCCGGCAGCTCCTCGACCGCGCAGGACAGCTCGGCGTCGGCCGCCACCAGTGCGAGATCGCCGAGCAGGATGGCCGCGGCCGACCCGTAGCGCTCGGGGTCCCCTGCGAGGCCCAGGTCGCCGTGCCGTCGGGCGAACGTGCGGTGCGCGGTCGCCCGCCCGCGGCGCGTGTCCGAGTCGTCCATCACGTCGTCGTGGAAGAGCGCAGCCGCCTGGAACAGCTCGAGCGCGGCACCCACCCGCAGCGCCGAGGCCTCGGCGACAGTCCCTGGGGTGCCACCGTGAGCACGCCACGACCAGTAGGCGAAGGCCGCGCGAAGGCGCTTGCCGCCGACGAGCATCGTGCGCAACGCGTCGACCAGGGGTGCTGTCTCGGGTCCGACCCCCGAGAGCTCGACCTCGAGCCGGTCGAGGTGGTCCTGCAGCAGGGCGTCCACCCGGCGCCGCACGTCCTCGTCGTCGACCAGGGGCAGTGCCGAGGTGCTCACCGGGTCAGCGTAGGGGAGCGGCCGTCTTCCCTCGCAGGCTCAGGGGCGTACCCGTCCGCCGAGAGTCAGGGTCCGCACGCCGTCACGGTCGAGGATGCCGACGAGGACGAGCTCGGTGCCGTTGGAGCGGGAGAAGGACGACTGAGCCGCAAGTCCGGGGTCCGGCTGCGAGGGCGGCGCCTCGGTGAAACCGGCTGCGAGCAGCGAGGCTCGGATGGCGCCGAGCAGCCCCGCGGCATCCTGCTGGCTGCGCAGGTTGAGGCTGATCTGAGTCAGGCCGCCGTTGATCGGCTGGGCGGAGGAGACCAGGACCGTGGCCCCCGGCGGCACGGGCACCAGTGCGGTGGGGAAGCCGGGGGCGAGGGCCCCGACGCTGGTCCCGGCCCCGGCCTGCTCGGTCAGCAGCGGCTCGGTGGGTGACGGCGACGACGAGGCGTCGGTGGCGTCCAGCCGCGCCGGAGCGCTGGATGCGCACCCGGCGAGCGATGCCGTGCCGAGCGTGGTGAGCAGCCCGACGACGACCACCACCCCGGTCCGCACCGGCCGCCGGCGCCGGGACGTGGAGGTCGGGTGCACCGGCACAGGCTACGACCGCAGGATGAGGCGACGAGGTGACGAGGTGACGCAGGAGCCTGTGCACGGGCGAGGGCACCCACAGGCCTCGCTCCGGGTCTGCGGGCAGACGGCTCACCGGTGTGAGGTCCACCCATGACCCTCTCCACCCTGCGCGTCACCGAGCCGCGCGAGCTGCTGGCCCTGGTTCCGCACCAGCTCGGGTTCCGCCCCGTGCACAGCGTCGTCGCGGTAGGTCTGCGTCCACCGCGAGGTCGTGTCGGCCTGGTGATCCGGGTGGACCTCGCGGACCTGGCCGAAGGGGGCGACGGACGACGGCTGGCGCGGGCGCTCGTCTCCCACCTCGACCGCGACGGGGCGCGCCGCTGCCTTCTCGTGGTCTACACGTCGGACGACCCGCGGGACGGCTCCGATCTGCGGGTCGTGGACGCGGTGGCGCACTTCCAGGAGGCAGCGGCGAGCGCGTTCGGGGACGTCCCGGTGTGGGTCGTGACCGACCGCGGCTACCTGGCGCTCGACTGCGAGGACTCGTGCTGCCCACCCGGTGGTCGTCCCCTGGAGGAGCTCGAGGCGACCCAGGTGGGTGCTCAGATGGTGCTGGCCGGTTCGGTCGTGGCCGGCACGCGCGAGGACGTCGCCCGGATCCGGTCCGCGGGCAGCGACGCACGCAAAGCGGTCGCGCGGGTTCGCCGCCGCTGGCTGGCCCGGCTGGCCGGCGCCGGGTCGGAGGAGGCGCTGGAGCGCTGGCGGCTGGACAGCGTGCGGGCGTGGCGGCGCGCGGTGACGGACGCCGCGGACGGTGGGGTCCCGGTCGGAGCCTCGGCGCTCGGGCGGCTGGAGGCGGGACTGACGGACACCCGGGTCCGGGACGCGGTGCTCGTCGCCCTCGTCCCCGGCACCGGCACGCTGCCGGAGCGGTCGGTTCTCGGTGCTCGGACCTCGCCGGACGCCGACGCGGCCCTGGCCGACGCGTTGGCCCTGGTCGTCGATCCGCGCGCCGGCGTGCGGCCACCGACCGGCGCCACCCGTGTCCACGAGCGCGTGCTCGAGCGGGTGGTCGCGCACGGCGAACGTCAGCGGCAGGCACCCGCCCTCACCCTGCTGGCGTTGCTCGCCTGGTGGCGCGGCGACGGCGCCCGGGCCCAGCTGCTGCTCGTGCGCGCGCTCGAGTGCGACCCGACGCACCGCCTCGCGCGCCTCATCGACACCGCCGTCGCCCAGGGTGTCCCGCCCGGCTGGGTGCGGGCCGAGCCCTGAGCCTGCGGGCGCACCCGTCGCCGACGGCCGGTCGGCTCGTCGTGGGTCCTGCGAACCGGTACCGTCGCCGCAGGTGGCGGGGTGGCCGCCGGTGTTCCGAGGAGGGCGCATGGCGATCGTGGTCGGGTATCTGGCGACGGCGGAGGGGCGCGCTGCACTGGAGGCCGCAGTTCGTGAGTCGCGGTTGCGCTCCGAACGGGTCGTCGTGGTGGTGAGCACCAGGCAGGACGAGCCGCAGGCCCAACGCGCCGAGGTCGAGCAGGCGTTGGCCCAGGTCGACAAGGATCTGGACACCGACGGCGTCGACCACGAGATCAGGCTGCTCGACGGAGGGGACGTCGCGGACGACCTGATCGGCACCGCGGAGGAGACGGGGGCGCACCTGGTCGTGATCGGCCTGCGACGTCGCAGCCCGGTCGGGAAGCTGATCCTCGGCTCGAACGCCCAGCGTGTGCTGTTCGACGCCCCGTGCCCGGTGCTGACCGTCAAGCCGGACCCCGCCTAGACCGCCGGGACGAGTTCGCTCGACCGGGAATCCTGCGGGGGTCCCGGTCGTTGATGCCCTGGACCCCACCGCGGCCGCTCTCGGCGACCCAACGGCCCTGCCCGACGACGGTGGTCGGTACAATATGCATCTGTCTCCACGGATCCGTGGCTCGCGGTGTCTACCGCTGCAGCCGCCGAAAGGTCGTTCGTGTCGCCCCAGACCCCGCATCCCGCGCTTCCCCGCGAGTTCGAGCACCCTGCCTTGCAGCAGCTGGTGCGCAACGGCCGTACCCACGGGGCCGTGGACGCCGCGGAGCTGCGCACCGCCTGCGAGCAGGCGGACGTCCAGGACGCCCGCCGCCTGAAGGCGGTGGTCCGCGCGCTCGGCACGGTCGGCATCGAGGTGCGCCACGAGCCGCTCACGCCGGCACGCCGCGCCGTTGCCGCGACCGGTGCCAAGACCCGGACAGCGACGACGGCGACCGTCGGCGGTGACGGTGTCGCAGCCAAGCCGGCTCGTGCGCGCACCGCGGCGCCCGCCGCCAAGACCAAGGCCAAGGCGTCGGCTGCGACGAGCGCACGGACGGTGGCACCGTCCGTCGGCGCGCCGGACGACGAGGCGGACACGGACGAGATCGAGGAGGCCGACATCGAGCCGGGCGCCGAGCTCGAAGCGGCCGATGTCGAGGACATCGTCGAGGACGTGGCCGAGGTCGACGTGGACGAGGTCCCGGTCGAGGCTGCCGCGGACGACGAGGAGGGTTCCGACGTCGCAGCGCCCAAGGCGGCCGCGGAAGAGGAGTCGAGCGAGGACAGCGGATTCGTCTACTCCGACGCCGACGACGACGACGCCCCTGCGCAGCAGGTGGTCACCGCCGGCGCGACCGCGGACCCGGTCAAGGACTACCTGAAGCAGATCGGCAAGGTCGCGCTGCTGAACGCCGAGCAGGAGGTCGAGCTCGCCAAGCGCATCGAGGCCGGCCTGTTCGCCGAGGAGCGCCTGAACTCCGGCATCGAGATGGACGCCAAGTTCAAGCGTGACCTGCAGTGGATCGCGCACGACGGGCGCCGGGCGAAGAACCACCTGCTCGAGGCGAACCTGCGTCTGGTCGTCTCCCTCGCCAAGCGGTACACGGGTCGCGGGATGCTGTTCCTGGACCTGATCCAGGAGGGCAACCTCGGTCTGATCCGTGCCGTGGAGAAGTTCGACTACACCAAGGGCTACAAGTTCTCGACGTACGCCACGTGGTGGATCCGGCAGGCGATCACCCGGGCCATGGCCGACCAGGCGCGGACCATCCGCATCCCCGTGCACATGGTCGAGGTGATCAACAAGCTCGCCCGCGTCCAGCGGCAGATGCTCCAGGACCTGGGCCGCGAGCCCACGCCCGAGGAGCTCGCCAAGGAGCTCGACATGACCCCTGAGAAGGTCGTCGAGGTGCAGAAGTACGGCCGTGAGCCCATCTCGCTGCACACCCCGCTCGGTGAGGACGGAGACAGCGAGTTCGGCGACCTGATCGAGGACTCCGAAGCCGTGGTGCCGGCCGACGCGGTGAGCTTCACGCTGCTGCAGGAGCAGCTGCACCAGGTGCTCGACACGCTCTCCGAGCGGGAGGCCGGCGTGGTCTCGATGCGGTTCGGCCTGACGGACGGTCAGCCGAAGACGCTCGACGAGATCGGCAAGGTCTACGGGGTCACCCGCGAGCGGATCCGCCAGATCGAGTCCAAGACGATGTCGAAGCTGCGGCACCCGTCGCGCTCGCAGGTGCTGCGGGACTACCTCGACTGACACCCGGTGCCGGCCGTCGCTCGCGCGGGCGGACGGGGACATGACACGAGGCCCGGACCGTGAAGGTCCGGGCCTCGTCGTCTGTCGTCGAGAGGCCTGCTCAGGCCGCGGTCAGGAGGTTGCCGCTCCCGCCCCTGCGCCGTGCTCGGCGAGGAGTCGGTCGGTCTCGTCCTGGACGTGCGTCGCCACCGACGCCAGCTTGTCCGCGTGCTCGCGCGCGTGGTGCGCGCAGAACAGCAGCTCGCCGACGGGCAGCAGGACGCGGACGTAGGCCTGGGCACCGCACCTGTCGCAGCGGTCGGCTGCGGTCAGCGGGGTGTGCGTCTGGGTCGCGTTCACAAACCCATAGAACCATCCCGTGCGCAGATCCATACCGTCGGCAGCGGGTGGTTCGCTCATCGCGTACAGAATCGTCACCTGACGACACCGAGCCGTAACGCAGACGGGCGTCCAGGGTCGGACATGACACATGCCGGACATCTTCGTCCCGCAGGCCGAGACTTCCCGCCGCAGGGCGCGGCGGGGGGCGTGCCGTGCGGCGGGCCTGAACGGGGTCGTCAGGGGCCACAGATACGATCGCCCCCGTGACGACCGTCTCCTCCCAGTCCGGCTACACCGCCAGGCACCTGTCCGTGCTGGAGGGTCTGGAGGCAGTCCGCAAGCGTCCCGGCATGTACATCGGCACCACCGACAGCCGCGGGCTCATGCACTGCCTGTGGGAGATCATCGACAACGCGGTGGACGAGGCGCTCGGGGGCTGGTGCCGGCACATCGAGGTGGTGCTGCACGCGGATGCGTCCGTCGAGGTGCGTGACGACGGTCGGGGCATCCCCGTGGACGTGGAGCCGAAGACGGGCCTGACGGGTGTCGAGGTCGTCTTCACCAAGCTGCACGCGGGCGGCAAGTTCGGCGGGGGCTCCTACGCCGCCTCAGGTGGTCTGCACGGCGTCGGCGCGTCCGTCGTGAACGCCCTGTCGGCACGGCTGGACGTCGAGGTCGACCGGAACGGCCGCACCCATGCGATGACGTTCCACCGCGGCGAGCCGGGGGTGTTCGACGACACGGCGGGCCGCGGTCCGCTCTCGCCGTTCGAGCCCTTCGTCTCCGGTTCCGACCTGACCTTGACCGGCAAGGTGGGCAAGGCGGTCACCGGGACACGGGTGCGCTACTGGGCCGACCCGCAGATCTTCCCCTCGACCGCCACGTTCTCCTACGACGAGCTGGCCACCCGCGCCCGCCAGACGAGCTTCCTGGTGCCCGGCCTGGAGATCGTGCTGCGCGACGAGCGTGGGCTCCCGGGCACGCCCGGCGAGCACGGGCCGCACACCGAGACGTTCCTGCACACCGGAGGCGTCGTCGACTTCGTCGACCACCTGGCGCCGGACCAGCCGGTGACGGACGTCTGGCGGCTGGCAGGTTCCGGCGACTTCACCGAGACGGTGCCGGTGCTGGACGAGCGCGGGCACATGACCGCTCAGGAGGTCAGGCGGACCTGCGAGGTCGAGGTCGCGCTGCGCTGGGGCACCGGGTACGAGACCGACGTGCGCTCGTTCGTCAACATCATCGCCACGCCCAAGGGCGGCACCCATCTCGCGGGCTTCGAGCAGGCGCTGCTCAAGGTGCTGCGCGAGCAGGTGGCGGCCAACGCGCGGCGGCTGAAGGTGTCGACGAAGGACACCACGGAGCGGCTGGAGAAGGACGACGTCATGGCGGGCCTGACCGCCGTCGTGACGGTCCGGCTGGCCGAGCCGCAGTTCGAGGGGCAGACCAAGGAGGTGCTCGGCACGGGGCCCGTCCGTGGGATCGTCTCGAAGGTCGTCGCCGCTGAGCTCGGGGCGCTGCTGACGTCCACGCGCAACCCGACGCGGACGCAGGCCTCGAACCTGCTGGACAAGCTCGTCGGCGAGATGCACGCCCGGCTGTCCGCCCGCAAGCAGAAGGAGATCAGCCGACGCAAGACGGCGCTCGAGTCGTCGTCGTTGCCGCCCAAGCTCGCGGACTGCCGGATCGACGACGTGGCGCGCTCCGAGCTCTTCATCGTCGAGGGGGACAGTGCCCTCGGGACTGCGAAGCTGGCTCGCTCCAGCGACTACCAGGCCCTGCTCCCCATCCGCGGCAAGATCCTGAACGTCCAGAAGGCGTCCGTCTCGGACATGCTGAAGAACGCCGAGTGCGCCGCGATCCTCCAGGTGGTGGGAGCCGGCTCCGGCCGTACGTTCGACCTCGAGGCGGCGCGCTACGGGAAGATCATCCTGATGACGGACGCCGACGTCGACGGTGCCCACATCCGGACCCTCCTGCTCACGTTGTTCTTCCGTTACATGCGCCCGCTGGTGGCCGACGGTCGCGTGTACGCGGCGGTGCCGCCGCTGCACCGCATCGAGCTGCTCGGTGGGCGGCGCGACGACCCGGAGCGGTACGTGTACACCTACTCCGAGGCCGAGCTGACGACGACCCTGAAGAAGCTCGACCGTGCCGGCAGGCGGTACTCGCAGGACATCCAGCGCTACAAGGGCCTGGGCGAGATGGACGCGCAGCAGCTGGCCGAGACCACGATGGACCCGCGCCGCCGGACCCTGCGCCGGGTGACGGTCGCCGCGGCCGAGCGCGCGGAGCAGGTGTTCGAGCTGCTGATGGGCTCGGACGTCGCGCCGCGCAAGGACTTCATCGTCGCGGGTGCCGATGCCCTCGACCGCAGCCGTATCGACGCATGACCGTCAGCCTCTGCCACGATTGGTGCCCGTGCCCATGACCCCCGTCCTCGACCTGCAGTCCGTGACCATCGTCAGGGGGGCGACGACCATCCTCGACGAGCTGTCGTGGACGGTGCGGGAGGGTGAGCGGTGGGTGGTGCTGGGCCGTAACGGCGCGGGCAAGACGACCCTGCTGCAGGTGGCGTCGGGACGGATGCACCCGACGCACGGCAGCGTCGACGTGCTCGGGTCGCGGCTCGGGCGGGTAGACGTCTTCGAGCTGCGGCCTCGGATCGGGCTGTCCAGCGCCGCCCTTGCCGAGCAGATCCCGTCCGGGGAGACCGTGCGCGACGTGGTGCTCACCGCCGCCTACGGCATGACGGGCCGGTGGAAGGAGAGCTACGAGGAGGTCGACGAGGCGCGCGCCAACGACCTGCTGACGGTCTTCGGTGTGGACCACCTGGCGAACCGGTGGTTCGGCACGCTGAGCGAGGGGGAGCGCAAGCGCGTGCAGGTGGCGCGCTCGCTGATGGCGGACCCGGAGCTGCTGCTGCTCGACGAGCCGGCTGCCGGCCTCGACCTCGGCGGGCGTGAGGAGCTGGTGGGCGCGCTCGCCGAGCTGGCACGTGACCGACGGTCGCCGGTGCTGGTCCTGGTCACCCACCACGTCGAGGAGATCCCGCCAGGGTTCACGCATGCGCTGCTGCTGCGGGCCGGCAAGGCGCTCGCGGCGGGTCCCTTGGCCGAGGTGCTCACCGCCACCAACCTCTCCGCGGCGTTCGACCTCGACCTCGACCTCGACCACACCGCCGGCCGGTGGAGCGCCCGGGCGCTGGTGGCGGAGGAGCACAACGGGGCGCACTGACGCCCAGGCAGGCAGCCCGAAACCCCGACGGGCGGGTCGGCGACGCCTAGGATCGAGAGTGCGGCGCCGGCAAGGCCGAGCGCTCGTGGGCACCGAGGGGGGCCGCTGACATGACGTGGTTGTGGTGGATCGGCATCGCCCTCGTCCTCGGCATCCTCGAGATGGTGTCGGTGGCCCTGGTGCTCGTCATGCTGGCCGGCGGCGCGCTCGCCGGGGCGTTGACGGCAGCCATCGGTGCGTCGCTCGAGATGCAGGTTGTCGTCGCCGCGGTGGTGTCCGCCGTGCTGCTCGTGACGCTGCGCCCCTGGCTGCTACGGCACTGGCGGGATCGTGTGCCGCTGACCGAGACGAACGCGAGCGGGTACGTCGGCCGTGCCGCCCAGGTCGTGTCGACGGTGACGGACACCGAGGGCCGGATCAAGCTCGGCGGGGTCGTCTGGTCGGCCCGGACCGCCGTCGGCACCCGCATCGAACCCGGGCAGGACGCCGTGGTCGTCCGGATCGACGGCGCCACCGCCCTGATCGCGCCCTCCGACCGGGCCACCGGACCGGACGCCGGCCGTGACCGGCGCACCCCCACCCGTCCTTGAGCATCGTCGTCTGACCATCGATCCAGGAGGATCCATGAACGGCACCAACCTCGGCCAGGCCGCGCTCATCGCGGTGCTGGCCCTGGTGGCACTCTTCGTCGTCACGGCGCTGTTCCGGGCCGTGCGGATCGTGCCGCAGGCGTCGGCGCTCATCATCGAGCGGCTGGGCCGGTACTCGCGCACCCTCGAGCCCGGTCTGCACCTGCTGATCCCGTTCGTCGACCGCGTGCGCGCCTCGGTGGACCTGCGCGAGCAGGTGGTGACGTTCCCGCCGCAGCCGGTGATCACGTCCGACAACCTCGTGGTCGGCATCGACACGGTCATCTACTTCCAGGTCACCTCGCCCAAGGACGCGGTCTACGAGATCTTCGACTACATCCGCGGTATCGAGCAGCTGACCGTGACCACGCTCCGCAACGTCATCGGGTCGATGGACCTCGAGCAGACGCTGACGAGCCGCGACCAGATCAACGGCCGGCTGAACGGCGTCCTCGACGACGCCACCGGGCGCTGGGGCATCAAGGTCAACCGCGTCGAGCTCAAGGCGATCGACCCGCCGGCCTCCGTGCAGGGGTCGATGGAGCAGCAGATGCGCGCGGAGCGTGACCGGCGCGCGACGATCCTCACCGCGGAGGGCGTCAAGCAGTCGAAGATCCTGACGGCGGAGGGCGAGAAGCAGGCGGCGATCCTGCGGGCTGAGGGTGAGGCGCAGGCGACGATCCTGCGCGCCGAGGGGGACGCGCGCGCGATCTTGCAGGTCTTCGACGCGGTGCACCGCGGCGACGCCGATCCCAAGCTGCTCGCGTACCAGTACCTGCAGGTGCTGCCCAAGGTGGCGGCGAGCCCGTCGAACACGATGTGGTTCCTGCCGGCCGAGCTGTCCGGCGCGCTGGGTGCGCTGTCCCGGGCGTTCGGCGGCCCGCTCTCCCCGCCCGCCGAGGGCCCCGAGGGTGCCGAGCGACCTTCGGACTACACCTTCGTGCCGCTGAGCGCGGAGCTGCCACCCGTCTCGCTGCCCGATCCCAAGGAGGCGCTGGCCGAGGCGCGTCGCGAGTCGGCGGCGGCGACGGCGGACGCCACGGGTGCAGGGGTCATGTCCGGGGTGCCGTTCGACCCGGCTGCCGAAGCCGGGCAGCGTCCGGGCAGCCCCGCGCCGATGCGGCCGGTACCGCCGACCGCTCCTGCCGGACCCGAGCCCGTCGTCGAGACCGCCGGTGGGACCGCGGGCCCGGACGTGGTCGGGCGTGATGACGAGGCGGAGGACGAGACGCGCCCGTAGCGCTCGGGCGACGGACGCGGCACGAGCGTGAGCCGTCGCTGAGGAGTTGCTGAGTGAGTGCTCACTCACTTAATATGCCGGCGTGACCACCGTTGAACCACGTGCCGTGCCGCCTGGTGGCGAAGGGCGCACCCGTTCGGGTCGTGCCGCGCCGCTCCCGCCGGACGAGCGCCGTCAGGCGATCCTGCGGGCCGTGCTGCCGGTCGTCCGCGAACGCGGCGCCGATGTGACGACGCGGGAGCTCGCCGAGGCGGCGGGTGTGGCCGAGGGCACGCTGTTCCGGGTGTTCGACGACAAGGCCACCCTGGTCAGGGAGGCGGTCGGCGCCGCCGTCGACCCGTCCGACCTGTTCGAGCTGATGGACGCGCTGGACCTGACGGCACCTCTGGAGGAGCGGCTCGCGATCGTCGTCTCCGCCTGGCTCCGGCGGATGCAGGACGTGATGCTCTGGATGACCCTGCTGCACCAGCTG
>DAIDJQ010000152.1 GCA_027451305.1 Cellulomonas sp. | reverse complement strand
GGCGGACGCCACCAAGATCGCCGGTCTGGTGCCGGACGTCGTGGCGTTCAACGGCCGGGCGTTCCAGTACGACGCGCACCCGCTGACGGCGACCGTCGGCCAGCGGGTCCGCCTCTGGGTGCTGGACGCCGGGCCCAACTCACCGCTCTCCTTCCACGTGGTGGGAACGCAGTTCGACACCGTCTGGACCGAGGGCGCCTACCGGATACACCACGGCACCGCGACCGACGGCACCACGAGCGACAGCACCGGCGCGCAGGTGCTGTCCCTGCTGCCGGCGGAGGGCGGGTTCGTCGAGCTGGTGCCGCAGCAGCCCGGGCACTACCCCCTGGTCAACCACGTGATGAGCCTCGCCGAGAAGGGTGCTCACGGCGTGCTCGAGGTCACGGGCGGCTGAGGCCGGCTCCTCGGCGGCCCGACCAGGGTGTACATCACCCGTTCGGCCGTTCCCGCTCGCCCCTCACGGCAGCACCGCCTGGATAAGGTCGGTCGGACGCGACGGCGCGGCTGCCTTGCTGCTCCTCGTCGCGCCCCTCGCGCCACGGCTCACGGGCGACGTGCTCGAGGTCGCCGTCGTGCTCGCGGCGACGGCACGCGTCCTCCTGTGGGGCGCGTCGTTCGTGCGCTCACGAGCCGGTGGCCCGTCGACCGTCTCCGGCACCCAGGTGGCCCAGGAGGTCGCCCTGCTCGCTCTGATGTGGTCGGCGGCCGCCGAGGCGACGCTGTCCGGGACGGGAACGGCTCTCGGCTTGATCGCCTGCGGCGGGTTGTTGGCACTCCTGGCAGCGGTGAGCGGCGGCTCCGGCCGAACCCGCGGCCGCGGCCACCGACGCTGAGAGGGACGCGAGGCTCGGGACGGGTCCGGCGAGGATCGTCAGGCGCTCGCGGCGTCGCGGTCGGTCAGGCGCAGCGCCACGCTGCAGTGGTCGGGTCCGGCGAAGGGCGTCAGCTCGGCCTGCACGTTGCCGTGCGACACGCGCTGCAGCACCTCGTCGAGCATGCCGCGGTGCATCTGGCACACCAGGGGGCTGGGCACCTTCCCCTCCACCCGCATCGGGCACTGGTGGAGGGTCAGCTGTCCGGCGGTCTCCTCCGAGAGCGCCCCGTAGCCCAGCGAGCTCAGCAGGAGCCGAAGCCGGGCGCCGTGCACGTCGATGCGCTGCGGCTCGTCGAGCGGCTGCCCGTCCCTGCCGGCGGGCGGCCCTGCGACGTCGACCATCCGCCGTCCCCAGCGGGCACCGATGTCCCGGGCCGCGCCCTCCGGGTCCGGCACGGTGTCGGCCAGGTGCTCGGCGACCGCGGCGCACACGTCGGCGAACTCGCGTGCGAGCGCCAAGGGCTGCGCGGGTGCCACGGACCGGTAGGTCCAGGACGGCCGCCCGCGACCCACCGCCGGGCGGCGGCCACGGGACACCAGGCCGGCGTCGAGCAGCACCCCCATGGACTCGCGCACGGAGTTGGGGTGCAGGCCCATGTGCTCGGCCAGCTCGGCGACCGTGACGGGATCGGGGTGCCGGGCGACCTCACGCAGCAGCGTGTGCTGGGCGGGCGACAGCCGTTCGAGCGCCCGCATCAGGGCCTGCGGGGTGGCGGGCCCCTCGGGCGTGCGGTGGTGTGCGGTCGTCATGTCGAGGCAGATCCTGTCATGGGACGTCTGACGCGTGGTGGAGCCGGCCGTCCCGGGTGCCGCGCTCAGGCACCGCGTGAGCGGGCGCCGTCCCGGTCGGCGGACCGCTGCACCGGTGCCCAGCCGCGCCGGCCGGCGGCCGCGGACACCGACGCCCGGCGGGCGCGGTAGACGATGTACGGCCGCGTCGGGTACTGCACCGGGATGGTGATCGCGTGCACCAGACGCGTGAACGGCCAGATGGCGAACAGCGCGAAGCCCGCGAGGACGTGCAACCGGAACGACAGCGGCACCGTCGTCATCAGCTGCGGGTGCGGCGAGAAGGTCAGCACCGACCGCAGCCAGGGGCTGATCGTCTCGCGGTAGTCGTAGCCGTCCGGGGCGCCGAGCACCTGGTTCGCCACCGTCGCCCAGGTGCCGAGGGCCACCGGCAGCACCAGCAGCACGTACATCACCTTGTCGCGGGTGGTGGTCGCCAGCGCGACCGACCGCACGGCGAACCGTCGCCACAGCAGCCCGGCCAGGCCGAGCACCGTCAGCGCGGCCGCGAGCGAGCCGCCGATCGTGGCGGTCAGGTGGTAGACGTGCTGCGGGATGCCGACCGCCACCGTCCAGGACTTCGGCACCAGCAGCCCGACGAAGTGGCCGGCGATCACCGCGAGGAAGCCGAGGTGGAACATCGGCGAGGCGGCCCGCAGCACGGGCCCCTCGTAGAGTTGGGACGAGCGGGTGGTCCAGCCGAACTGGTCGGTGCGCCACCGCCAGATCAGCCCGCCCACCAGGAGCGTCAGGCACATGTAGGGGTAGGCGACCCAGAGCAGGGCGTCTGCGGTGGTCACGAGCGGGCGCTCCCGTCGGTCAGGGTGAACGGCGCGGTGGCGGCGAACACCGAGGAGGTGCCGACCATCTCGGCGGGCGGTCCCTGGGTGACCAGCCGCTGGTACCGTTCGTACGTCGCCGCGTCCACCGCGGGGAGCGTGCGGCACAGCGCGTCGAGCAGGTGCGCGTAGGGCGAGCGGTAGCCGCGCAGCGCGGAGCGCATCACCTCGATGCCCTCCCGGTGGGAGGCGAGCAGGTCCAGGACCAGCGGGTCGCCGGTCAGCGCCGACAGCTCGAGGGTCAGGGGCAGGTAGTCGGCGAGCTCGTCGCGCACCTGCTCGAAGCCGAGCGCACGGACCACGGCCTTGAACCCGAGGATCGCCGCACCGCGCTGCCGGGTGTCGCCCACGGCGTAGTACGAGAGGTAGAGGGCGCACCGCCGACGCTGGTCGAAGGTGTCCACGTAGTGCTCGGCGACCGCGCGCGGACCGACCCGCCGTGCCCAGTCGAGAAACTCCGCGACGTCCGCGCCCACCGGTCCCGGCAGCCCCGGAAGCGACTGCTCCGCGGCGTCCAGCGCGGGTCCCACCTTCTCGCTCGGGTAGTCCAGCAGCACCGACAGCACCATGTGCGCGGTGCGCCGTTGCTCGGGGGTGCACGCCACGGGCTCCAGGCCGGGCAGCCGAGGCGCGTGCACCATGCGGGCGGTCATCGGTCCCCCTCCGTGGGCCCCGGAGCCGGCGGGAACAGCCCCGACTCGTGCGCGTCGCCGCCCCAGTCGAGCAGGTTGAGGCGCCCCGGGGACGACGGCTCCTGCGCCCCGGCCGCGTTCGCGCGCCCGCGAGAGGTCAGACGGAGCCCCGTCCCGCCGCCGTGGAAGGTCGACACCGAGCACGCGTCGGGCGCCCCGGCCCCCGCGCCCACCAGCTCCCCGACCAGCCCCGACACGTCCTGGCCCAGCTCGGCGATGCCGCGCGGCGTCTCCGGGTGCGTGGTGGGGATGACGTACCGGTCGTCGTACTTCGCGATCGCCAGCAGCCGGTACATCGCCTGCACCTGCTCGCCCGTCATCCCGACCGCCCCCGCGATCTCCTCGTCGGCCGCGCGGCCCAGGTTCAGGTCGCGCATGTACGAGCGCATCGCAGCCAGCCGCCGCAGCGACCGTTCCACGGGCCGGGTGTCCCCGGCCGTGAGCAGGCCCGCGAGGTACTCCAGCGGGATGCGCATGGTGGCCAGCGCCGTGAGCAGGATCTTGTGGTCCTCGCCGTCGTTGCCCGCGGCGGTCACCCGGTCCACCACCGGTGACAGCGGCGGGATGTACCAGACCATCGGCAGGGTGCGGTACTCGGGGTGCAGCGGCAGCGCCACCTCGTAGGTGTCGATCAGCGCCCAGATCGGCGAGTCCTGCGCGGCCTTGAGCCACGAGTCCGGCACACCCTCGGCACGGGCCCCGGCGATCACGGCCGGGTCGTACGGGTCGAGCAGGATCGAGCGTTGCGCCAGGTACAGGTCCTGCGGGTCATCGACGGCGGCCGCCTCGGAGACGCGGTCGGCGTCGTAGAGCAGCACGCCCAGGTAGCGCAGGCGCCCGACGCACGTCTCCGAGCACACCGTCGGCTGCCCGGCCTCCAGCCGGGGGTAGCACAGCGTGCACTTCTCGGCCTTGCCGGTGGTGTGGTTGAAGTAGACCTTCTTGTAGGGGCACGACGAGACACACATCCGCCAGCCGCGGCACCGGTCCTGGTCCACCAGGACGATGCCGTCCTCGGCCCGCTTGTACATGGCCCCGGACGGGCAGGCCGCGACGCAGGACGGGTTCAGGCAGTGCTCGCAGATGCGCGGCAGGTAGAACATGAACGTCTTCTCGATCTCGGCGCGCACCTGCGTGCTGATCTGCGCCAGGACCGGGTCGTCCTGCATCGTCTCGGTGGAGCCCGCCAGGTCGTCGTCCCAGTTGGGGCCCCACGTGATCTTGTCCATCGGCCTGCCGGTGATCTGGCTGACCGGCCGCGCCACCGGGAAGTCCTTCGAGTCCTTGGGTGCCGAGAGCAGCTTGTCGTACTCGTAGGTCCACGGCTCGTAGTAGTCGACGAGCTCGGGCAGGTCCGGGTTGGCGAAGATCTTGGCGAGCCTGGCCGCGCGCCCGCCGGACCGCGGCTTGAGCCGACCGGACCGGGTGCGGGTCCAGCCGCCCTTCCAGCGGTCCTGGTCCTCCCAGGTGTGCGGGTAGCCGACACCGGGCCGGGTCTCCACGTTGTTGAACCACATGTACTCGGTACCGGTGCGGTTGGTCCACGCCTGCTTGCAGGTGACGGAGCAGGTGTGGCAGCCGATGCACTTGTCGAGGTTCATGACCATCGCGATCTGAGCCATGACCTTCATCAGAACTGCACCTCCTGCGAGCGGCGGCGGATCAGCGTGACCTCGTCGCGCTGGTTGCCCGTCGGGCCGATGTAGTTGAACGCGTAGCTCTGCTGGGCGTACCCGCCGATCAGGTGCGAGGGCTTGATCAG
>DAIDJQ010000151.1 GCA_027451305.1 Cellulomonas sp. | reverse complement strand
GCTGCCCATGGCGAACTCGTCCATGTTCGTCTTGCCCAGGATCGGCAGCCGGGCCGCCTTGATCTTGGTGACCAGCGTCGCGTCGTAGGGCGGGATCCAGCCCTCGAGGATGCGGCTGCCGGCCGTGGTCGGCAGGCCGCGGGTCACGACGACGTCCTTGACGGCGATCGGCACGCCTGCCAGCGGGTGCAGCGGCTCGCCCTTGGCGCGCGCCTCGTCGACACCGCGGGCGGTCGCGAGCGCCTCGTCGGAGGAGACGTGCAGGAACGCGTGGACCGGGCCGTCGACCGCGGCGATCCGGTCCAGGTGCGCCTGGGTGGCCTCGACCGACGACACCTCGCCACTCGTCAGCGCGCCAGCCAGCTCGGCCGCGCTGAGATGCGTCAGGTCGCTCATGCGTCCTCCCCGAGGATCTGCGGGACGAGGAACTTGCCGTCACCGTGGGCCGGCGCCATCGCGAGCACCTCGTCGCGGTCCAGCGGCGCCTCGGGCTCGTCGGCCCGGAACACGTTGGTCAGCGGCAGCGGGTGGCTGGTCGCCGGGACGTCGGGCGTGGCGACCTCGCTCACGCGCGCGACGGACTGGACGATGACCTCCAGCTCGCCGGCGAGCCTGTCGAGCTCGTCGGGCTTGAGCTCGATCCGGGCCAGGCCTGCCACACGCGCGACCTCGTCGCGCCAGGGGGTGGACATGGGGCGAGTCTAGTGACGCGGCGACCGGGCTCCGGCGGGGCTCCAGCGCCCGCTGCGGGCGGCCGGCGCCGGATCGGGTGCCGGCCGGCCCCCGAACGGGCCCGGGCGGCCGTGTCGGTGGGTAGGCATAGAGTCGAACGCATGTTCGGATTCGGGGTCTCGGGCGACGAGGGCGCTGTGTGATGTCTCAGGACATGGGTGACGGTTGTGCATCAGGACATCGGTGACGGTTGGTGTGTCAGGACTTCGGTGACGTTCTGGGGTCCTTGGGGCGGGTTCCCGGCGGTCGGCCGCTGCCGACGTATCGGATGCCGGGTGCGGGGCGGGTGTGCTCGGCAAGGATCTCGCCGCGCAGGTCGGTGACTATGAGCTTGGTGCCGTCGGCGACGACGAGGACCTGCTCGAAGATGTGGCCGGGGTCGACCTTGTAGCGCACCGAGTCCAGCATGAAGGTGCCGGCGCTGCTGACCGTTCGGATGTGGGTGTCGGCTGGAAGGTCTGCGGGCGGCTTCGGCCGCGGACGGCGGCTGGGGGCGGGCGCCTGGTAGACGGGCCGGTCTGGTTTTGGGCGGGGCGGGTCGGCCTTGGCGGTCGCCCGCCACGCGACAAGGGGTGTGATGCGCCCCGGGAGTCCTTGATGGGGGCGGGCGGTGTTGTAGATGTGGTCGAAGGCGTCGACCTGCCCCTGCAGCTCGTGAAGAGTCTCGGCGAGCGGCTGCTTGTCGAGGTAGCGGAACAAGGTCTGGTGGAAGCGTTCGTTCTTGCCCTGGGTGGTCGGCTTGTAGGGCTTGCCGGTGATCGGCTCCACCCCCAGGGCGGACGCGTGGGCGACGAGCTGGCCGACGTAGCCGCGCCGGGACGGGTTCAGTGCCAGCCCGTTGTCACTCAGCAGCCGCTGCGGGACGCCGTGGGCGGCCACCGCCTTGTCGAAGACCGCCACCGCGTCCTGGGCGGTCTCACCCCGGGCGACGTGGGACGCCACGGCGTAGCGGGAGTGGTCGTCGATGAGCTGGAAGATCACGCACTTACGGCCACCGGTCAGCACGTACTCGGTGGCGTCCAGCTGCCAGCACGCGTTCGGCGCCGGATAGACGAACCGCCGCCACGCCGAGCGGGGTTTCTTCCTCGGCTCGGCGCGCGCCACGCCGGCCTCGCGGAAGATCCGCGCCAGCGACGCCGTGGAAGGCACCGGGTCCAGGCCCATCGCGCGCATCTTGTCGTGCACGCTGATCGGCCCATGGTCCAGCCCGGAGGCCTCCAACGCAGCCCGCACCGCTATCGCCTGCGCCTTGACCCCATCGGTCAGCTTCGACGGACTCGACCGAGGACGCCTGGTGCGCGGCTCGAGCACCGCGGCCGGCCCGTCGACCACGGCACGCTTGCGCAGTTCGTAGAACGACTTACGGGAGATGCCGTGCTCCGCGCAGAACGTCGAGACCGCCCCACGGGGCGCATCATCAGGCCACTGCGAGATCGCAAGACGGACACGAGGATCGATCGATTCAGAGGCAGCCACCGCCCGAGCCTCACGGCCGAAGCGTCACCACCAAGACCACCAGAAGCGTCGCCGATGTCCTGATGCAGAACCGTCACCGATGTCCTGAGAGATGACACGACGAGGGCGCTGTGCTGTCCGGGGACGAGCTGCGCTCCGACGCCTGGCTGCTCCTGGGCGACGACCCACAGGTCGACGACTGGTGGGTTCCCGACGCGATGACCTGGGGCGGCCCTGGCTCGCCGGCCGACGCGCTGCCGGTCGCGGGCCCGCTGGACCGCTGGAGCGCCGCGTCGCTCCTGGAGCGGCTGGAACCGGGCTCCGGGCTGGCCGCGGTGCTCGAGCTGCTGGACCCGGAGCTGCTGAGCCCGGCCGAGCCGGATGGCGGCCCACTGGACGACGCGGCCCTCGTGGAGGCGGTCGCGGCGTGGGAGCGTCTGGCGGCCTGGGCGCACCTGGGAGCGGCACTCACCGCGGCGGTGCTGTCGCGGCGTGCGTCGATGAACCCGCACTGGCAGTCCCCCGCGCCCAGCCGCACGTGCGTGGCGGGCGACGAGCTGGCGATGCGGATGGGTTGGTCCCGGCCGGCCGCCCACCGGCTGGTGCGCGACGGACGCGCCCTGCAGGGCGGGCTGATGCCGGTCGCCGACGCCGTCCGGGAGGGGCTGGTCGACACGCCCAAGCTGCGGGTCCTCACCGATCGGCTGCATGACCGCCCCTACCAGCTCTCGTGGCCGGTGCAGCAGGCGGTGCTGCCCGAGGCCGCGCTGCGCACGCCCACCCAGCTGGCCGCCGACATCGACCGGGCGCTGCTCGCGATCGACCCCGACGACGCCGCCCGGCGCCTGCCGCGGGCGATCGCCTCCCGGCACGTGTGCCACCCGCGCCGCCTGCCGGACGGGATGGCGGGCCTCTGGGCCGTGCTGCCGGCCGCCGACGCCGCCCGCATCGACACCACGCTGGACGCCACGGCCCGCGCCGCGCGGGCGGCGGGCGACCCTCGCACCCTGGACCAGCTGCGCGCCGACACCCTCAGCGATCTCGCCACCGGTCACGCCCTCCTGGCCGGCGCCACGGACTGCGCCGCCGCCGTCGGCGGCGCCGCTGTCCCGGGCACCACCGACTCAAGCACCCCGGGCGCCGGGAGCAGGGCCGGGCGGCGGGCACCTGGGATCCGGATCCCCGCCGTCCGCATCGACGTCACGGTCGCCCTGTCCACCCTCATGGGGCTGGACGACCAGCCCGCCGAGCTGGCCGGGCTCGGACCCGTCCCCGCCGAGCAGGCGCGCGCCCTGGCCGTCGACGGAGTCTGGCGACGCATCGTCACCGATCCCCTCACCGGCGCGGTCCTGGACGTGGGGCGTACCCGCTACCGACCGCCCCGCGCCCTGGCCGACCATGTCGTCGTCCGTGACCAGGTCTGCGCCGGACCGGGTTGCACCGTGCCCGCCGACCGCTGCGAGCTGGACCACACCACCGAGTACCACGCTGCCCCCGCGAACGGTGCACCGACCGCCGGGACCACCAGCGCGGACAACCTCGGGCCACTCTCCGCCCGCTGCCACCGGCTCAAGACCGACGGCGGCTTCACCCTGCGCCAGGTCGCTTCCGGCACCTTCGAATGGCGCACCCCCGCAGGGCTGGCCTACCGGGTCACGCCCGGCCAGCGGGGACGCACCCGACGCCTCGACCACCGCCCCGCCCGGGTGGGAGGCACCACGTCCCAAGGCAGCACGTCCCGGAGCAGCGCCCACCAGACCACCGCTCCCCGAGGCGCCCCGAGCGACGGCAGCCCGGACGACTCACCCCGTTAGCCCCACCACGGGCGAGCGGTCGCGCTGCGCGCGGCCCGGTCGCGGGCGCTGCGACTCGATCCGGCCGCAGGTGGCGGCGCTCAGCGCTCAGGTTCAGCGCTCAGGTTCAGCGCTCAGTTTCAGCGCTCGGTCTCAGCGCTCGGTCTCAGCGCGCGGTTGCTACGGTCGGGCGATGCGCTGCGGCCAGGTTCTGCTGCGCGAGGCGACGGCCGAGGACCTGCCGGCCCTGATCGATGCGGTGTTCCACGCGGTGAACTGGCAGGGCACCGTGCGCCGCACGCTCCAGGCGGTCTTCGCGGACCCGCAGCTGTCCCACTACGTGACCGGATGGCCCCGACCCGACGACTTCGGCGTCGTGGCAGTCGCCGGCGCCGCGACGGTCGGCGCCGCCTGGTGCCGGACCTTTCCAGCCACCGACCCGGGCTACGGATTCGTCGCCGACGACGTTCCCGAGGTGTCGCTGGGCGTCATGCCCGAGTGGCGGGGCTGCGGCATCGGCACCGCGCTGCTGGACGACCTGATCGCCCGCGCCCGGATCCGCCACCTGGCGGCGGTCTCGCTCAGCGTCGAGGACGGCAACCGCGCCCGGAACCTCTACCAGCGGGCCGGCTTCAGCGTCGTCGGCCGCGCCGGAGCGTCCGACGTGATGCTGCTGCGTCTCTGACCGGTCCCCCGGAGGCAGAGCTCAACCGGTCACGACGGCGAGCAGCGCCAGCAGCGCCTCTGCGTAGGCGTCCGCCGGGTTGTCCGAGCCGAACACCTGCTCCGGCCGGCCCGGCACCTCGACGAGCACCTCGAAGTGCCCCGTCGTCGACCGTGCGAGGCTCCGGAACGAGCCACCCAGCAGGTCACGCAGCTGGTCCTCCCGCGGCAGCCACAGCGCGTCGTCCTGCTGCACCGAGTCGAGCGCCCACTCGGTGGTGCCGTTGAAGCCGAGCACCGTGCCGCTCGGGTACTCGTGCGGCTCGACCACCATGTCGCTGATGGTGAAGACCTGG
>DAIDJQ010000150.1 GCA_027451305.1 Cellulomonas sp. | reverse complement strand
AGGGACAGCAGGCTCCCGGTCCGTCCCCGCCCGACGAGGTCCGCCACCGCCGCCGTCGCAGGCCGCGCGACCACGTCCAGCGGTGCTGCGAGCTGCTCCACGCGCGCACCCTTGCTCAGCACCACCATGCGGTCGGCCATCCGGACGGCCTCGTCGACGTCGTGGGTGACCATCACCACCGTTGTCCCGAGCTCGGCGTGCAGCCGCAGAAACTCGCTCTGCAACCGCGCCCGTCCCACGGGGTCGACCGCGCCGAACGGCTCGTCCATCAGCAGCACGGGCGGGTCGGCTGCCAGCGCGCGCGCGACGCCGACGCGCTGACGCTCCCCACCCGAGAGCTCGTGCGGGTACCGCCGGGCGTAACGGGTCGGGTCCAGCCCGACGAGGCCGAGCAGCTGGTTGACCCTGTCCTGGGTGCGCCGCCGGTCCCAGCCGAGCAGCGCGGGCACCGTCGCCACGTTCTGCGCCACGGTGCGGTGCGGGAACAGCCCGACACCCTGGATCACGTAGCCGATCCGGCGGCGCAGCTGCACCGGGTCGACGTGGGTCACGTCCTCGCCCGCCAGCTCGATCCGCCCGGAGGTCGGCTCGACGAGACGGTTGGCCATCCGCAGCGTCGTCGACTTCCCGCACCCGGACGGGCCGACGAGCACCAGCAGCTCGTGCTCCCGGACGTCGAGGGTGAGGTCGTCGACCGCGACCTCCTCGCCGTACTCCTTGCGCACCCGTTCGAACCGGATGGCGGGTGTGCTGGTCATGGCCTCGGACGGTATCGGAGGCCGCAGACAGGCGCACCGGCTGCGCGTGTCGGTGGGCGTCGTTAGGTTCGGCCCATGCCGCTGCTCGTGTCGGACGCCGTGCCGAACCCCTGGCTGTCCTGGACGTACCTGCAGCGCAACAGCGCCGACGTCCTGGCGGCCACTGGCCAGCACGTCACGCTCACGCTGCAGGCGGTCGCGATCGCGCTGGTCATCGCGCTGCCCCTCGGCGCGCTGGCCCACCTGCGACCGCGGTTGGCGGCACCGGTGCTGGGGCTGACCGGCGTGCTGTACACCATCCCGTCGCTGGCCCTGTTCGCCGTGCTCGCGCCGTGGACCGGCATCGGCCGGGTGACCGTCCTGATCGGCCTGGTCTCCTACGCGCTGCTGGTGATCGTGCGCAACGTGCTGGTGGGCCTGCGCGGGGTGGATCCCGCCATCGTCGACGCGGCGCGCGGCATGGGCTACGGCCGGCTGAGGATGCTGGCGCAGGTGGAGCTGCCGCAGGCCCTGCCCAGCATCGTCGCGGGGGTGCGGCTGGCGACGGTCACCACCGTCGCACTGACCACGGTCGGGGTGGTGGTGGGCTTCGGCGGCCTCGGCCAGCTGATGTTCCGCGGCTTCCGCAGCAACTACCACGCCGAGATCATGACGGCGACGCTGCTGTGCCTGCTGCTCGCGCTGGTGGTCGACCTCGCGCTCGCCGGGATCGGCCGGCTGCTCACCCCCTGGGCCACGCGGGGGGTCCAGCCCGCATGAGCGTGCTGCTGGAGGCCTACCGCTGGCTCAACGACCCCCTGAACTGGGCCGGTCCGTCCGGCGTGCTCGCCCTGACCCGCCAGCACCTGCTGGTCTCCGCCCTCGCGGTGCTGCTGGCGGCCGTCGTCGCCGTTCCGGTCGGCCTGTACCTCGGCCATCACGGACGCGGCGCCACCGTCGGCGTGGTGGTGTCCAACACCTCCCGGGCCCTGCCGACGCTCGCGATGCTCACCTTGTTCGGTGCCGCCGGGCTCTTCGGCAACTCGGCCACCGCCCTGGCCTGCGCCGTGTTCGCCGTCCCGCCGCTGCTGTCCGGCGCGGTGACCGGCCTCGGCGGGGTGGACGCCGACGTGCGCGACGCGGCACGCGGGATGGGCATGTCCGGCAGCCGCCGGCTCTGGACCGTCGAGGTGCCGCTCGCCGTGCCGCAGCTCGCGGCAGGGCTGCGCACCGCGGTGGTGCAGGTGGTGGCCACCGTCCCGCTCGCGGCCCTGGTCGGTGGCCGCAGCCTCGGCACGATCGTCGTCACCGGGTTCGGCGTCCAGCGGTACGGGCAGGTGGTGGCCGGGGCGCTCCTGGTCGCTGCGTTGTCGCTGGCAGCCGAGGGCCTGCTGGCGCTCCTGCAGCGCGTCGTGACACCGGCCGGGACCCGCGCGCTCGCGCGATCCACGCCGGCGGGCCGTGGTCGATGGCATACCCGACGCGCGGTGAGGGTTGCCTCATGAGTCCCGGCCAGGTCGAATGGTTCGGCGCGGGACGCGTGAGACGCCCGAAACACCCACTTGAGGAGCACACAATGCCCGCCAGACGGACCACCTTGCTCACGAGCGTGACGGTCGCCGTGCTCGCGCTCAGCGCCTGCGGCGCCCCGGGATCGGGCGGCGGCACCACGCAGCCCCCGGCCGCGGCAGCGTCCGGGACAGCCGCCGCCTGTGCGCCGGTCGCCGGCGACAAGCTGGTCCTGCTCAAGGACGACAAGGGCCTGCAGAACGCCGACAACGTGCTGCCCGCCATCAACACGAAGGCCGCGACGGACCACCCGAGCATCGTCACGCTGCTCGACAGCGTGTCGGCCAAGCTCGACACCCCGACGCTCGTCGCGCTCAACAAGTCGGTGGACGTCGACCGGCGCACCTCGTCCGACGTGGCCAAGGAGTTCGTCCAGCAGCAGGGGCTGGCCGCCACCAGCCAGTCGGGCGGCGGAGCCGCGGTGGTGATCGGTGCCGCCGGGTTCTCCGAGAGCGCCACGCTGGCGGAGATCTACGCGGAGGTGCTGCGCACCGCCGGCTACCAGGCCAGCACCCGCACCATCGGCTCGCGCGAGACCTACCTGCCGGCGCTCGAGTCCGGGCAGCTGACCGCGGTGCCGGAGTACGCGGCGTCCCTGGTCACGTACCTGAACTCGCAGGCGAACGGGGCCAACGCACCGTCGGTCGCGTCGTCCGACGTGGACAAGACCGTCGCGGCGCTCACCCCGCTCGCCACCAAGGCCGGTCTGACCATCGGGACCGCGTCGAAGGCGCAGGACCAGAACGGCTTCGCCGTCACGCAGGCCTTCGCCGACCAGCACAAGGTGACCACGCTGAGCGAGCTGGCTGCCGCGTGCGGCGGCGTCGTGCTGGCCGGGCCGGCGGAGTGCCCGCAGCGGCCCTTCTGCCAGATCGGGCTCGAGCAGACGTACGACCTGAAGATCACCGAGTTCAAGTCCTACGACTTCGGCGCCATCGGTCAGGCGATCCGCAAGGGCGACGCGACGATCGGCCTCGTGCTCACCTCCGACGGCAGCCTCGGCTGACCCTCGCACCCGGCGTTCTGCTCGGGGCGGCCGGTGCTGCTACAGGCCGGCCGCCTCGAGCAGGCGCAACCACACCTCGCTGACGGTCGGGTACGAGGGCACGGCATGCCACAGGCGCGCGAGCGGCACCTCGCCGACCACCGCGATCGTCGCGGCATGCAACATCTCACCCACGTCCGGCCCGAGGAAGGTCGCGCCGACGATCACGTCGCGAGACGTGGCCACCACGATCTGTGCACGCCCCGAGTACTCCGGAGAGGTCACGGTGGCCCCCGCGACGTTCTCCAGGTCGTAGCCGTACACCTCGACGTCCATCCCGGAGTGCCGCGCCTGCGCCTCGGTGAGCCCCACCCAGGCCACCTGCGGGCGGCTGAACACCACCTGCGGGACCGCGGCATCGTCAGCCGTCGCGCGATACCGGCTCCACGGCTCCGCCACCTGCTCGCCTGACCTGCTCAGCCCGCGCGGCACCGACCCACGGGTCGGGTCCGCCCCCGGTGTGTCCGCGTCCCGGCCCGGGTCGAAGCGTGCC
>DAIDJQ010000149.1 GCA_027451305.1 Cellulomonas sp. | reverse complement strand
CACAGGCGACGAACAGCACGTCGGTGAGCAGCAGCATCGGCAGGGACAGGCCGTCGACCCCCACGTGGTAGGAAACGCCGAGCCCCGGGATCCATGTGACCTGCTGGGTCTCGGCCAGGGCGCCGGGGGGCGGCGTGCGGTACCGCGCCAGGACCACCAGGAGCAGCGCCAGGTCGAGGACGGTGGTCCCGAGCCAGACGGCCCGAGCCGTGGCCGGTCCCCAGCGGCGCAGGACGAGCACGGCGGCGCCGAGCAGGGGCAGGAGCACGACGAGGGACAGCATCAGGGCCTCACCACCACGAGGAGCAGGGCGGCGGCGGTCAGCAGCACCGCCGCCGCGCCGAGGTACTGGTGCACCAGGCCGGTCTGCGGTCGTCGGGCGGCCCGTCCGGCGGTGCGGGCACCGAGTGCGAGCCGCCGGACGCCACCCGCCACCGTCGTCACGTCGAACCGGCCGGCGGTCGCCGCGACGCGGACGGCGCCGTGCGCCAGGGCGTGCACCGCGCCGTCGAGCTGCCGGTCCGCGCGGTCGGCGGCCCGGGACACGTCCAGCACCGGCCGGACGACGAGCGCACCGACGGCGGTCTGCAGGCGCCACCACGCCGTCGCACCGGGGACCGACGGTGGCACCCGGCGCAGCACCAGGCCGAACGCGACCAGCGCGAGCCCGGCGGACAGGGAGGCGTCGAGCGGCCCGACCGCCGGTCCCGCCGGCCCGGCCACGCGGTCCACCGCGTCGCGCACCGTCGGCAGCAGCAGCGCGACGGGCAGCAACGCGCCGGCGGCGAGCACAGCCAGCGACGGGAGCGCGGACGCGGGCACGTGCCGGGTGCCGGGCTGCTCGTCGTCCCACCCGAGCCGCTCCGTCGGACGCTGCGCCGGTCCGCGCCACACCGCCCGCACCGCCACCGCGGCGTAGCCCGCGGACAGCACGGCGCCGACCAGCCCGACGGCACCCAACCAGGGGTCGTCGGCGGCCGCAGCGGCGAGGACCTCGTCCTTGGTCACCCACAGACCCAGCGGTGGCAGGCCGGCCAACGTCGCCGCCGCCTGGGTGAACAGCAGCCCGACTCCTCGCCACCATCGCGCGACGCCGCCGAGCGCGTCCAGCCGCTTGGTCCCCAGCGCGGTCAGCCAGAGGCCGGCCACCAGAAACAGCAGGGACTTGACGGCCGCGTGGCCGACGAGGTGCGCGGTGCCACCGGCCACGTCGCCGACCCCGGCGGCCAGCACGACGAAGCCCAGCTGGGCGGCCGTCGACGCCGCGAGCAGCTGCTTGAGGTCGCGCTGCGCCATCGCCACCACCCCCAGCGCCACGGTGGTGAGCGCGCCGACCCACGCCGTCAGCGCCGCGACGACCGGCGTGACCGCGAGCAACGGCTGCACCCGCAGCAGCAGGTAGCCCCCCATCGCCACCATCGCCGCCGAGTGCAGCAGCGCGCTGACCGGGCTGGGACCGAGCATCGCCCGCGACAGCCAGAAGCTGAACGGCAGCTGCGCGGCCTTGCCGAGCGCCGCGACCACGAGGCCGGCCGCGGCGACGGTCCGCCACGGCGCCGGTAGGGCGGGCAGCTGATCCAGCCCCAGCCCTAGTCCCGGTCCGCCGCCCGCTCCCGCCGGACCGCCGGCCGCGAGGGTGCCCGCGGCGGCGGCCCCGACGGCCAGGTACAGGCCCAGGTCGGCCGTCCGCGTGGTGAGGAAGGCGACGACGCCCGCCGAGGTCCGGGCGGTGTCCCGCCACCGGAAGCCGATCAGCGCCCAGGAGGCCGCCCCCATCAGCTCCCAGCCCAGCAGCAGGGTGGGCAGTGACGCGGCCGTCAGGGTGACCATGACGGCCGCCACGAACATCAGCATCAGCCCGTGGAAGCGCGCGGCCGGACGCGTCCGCTCGGCCGTGGCGACCGCCAGCACCAGCAGCGTCACGCCTGCCACGGCGGGCAGCACGACGCCGGCCGGACCCTCCACCGCGAGCCGAAAGGGGGAACCCGGCAGGAAGGCCCACCGGACGGCCGGCCGGCGGACCACGACCACCGCGCCCAGGGCGAGCACCGCGCCCGCGGTAAGCAGAGCGGCCGCCGGCGCCGTCCTCTCGAGCGCGTCGATGCGCGGGTCCCCGTCGCGGTCGCGGGTCGCCTGGCGCACCGCACCGACCAGCAGCGTCGCGCCCACCACGGCCGGCAGCACCACCAGCGCCAGCAGCCAGCCGCTCATCGGCGCAGCTCCGTGGCCATGTCCGTGATGTCCGTGCCCCGGTGACGGTGCAGCAGCAGCGCGACGGCGAACCCCATGGCCATCTCGACCGTCATGGCGCCGACCACCACGAGCATGAGCACCTGGCCGTCCGGGGTGGGGCTGGTGAACCACCAGAAGGCCCCGACCGCGAGCACGACCGCGTTGATCATCAGCTCCAGACCCATCATCACCATGACGACGACCTGCTGGGAAAGCGCGCCCCACAGGCCGACGCTGAACAGCGCGGCCGCCACCACGAGCGCCAGGGAGAGCGTCATCCGTCCACCCCGCCGTCGATCGGGTCGGTAGGCGGCTCGCGGTCGAGATCGTCGCCCCGACGCTGGTAGCGGTCGTGCGGATGGGCCAGCACCAACGCCCCGACCATCGTCGCGAGCAGCACCGGGCTGATCACCAGCATCACCAGCATCTTGGAACCCATGACCGCCTCACCGAGGCTGCGGGTCAGGTCCGCCGCCGGCCCTCCGGCACGTCCCGGCCACGGCACCAGGAGTGCGGCGGCAGCCAGCCCGACGAAGACGACGACGGCGACCACGGTGGCGGCGCGCTTGCCGTGCACCATCGACATCGGCATCAGCGCGGGGTTCATCCCCATGAGCATCACCATGAAGAGGGCCATCACGGCCATCTCCATGACCATCATGAGGATCACCACCACGCCCAGGTACTCGAGGTGGAAGCCCAGCAGCAGCACGCCGACCGCGACGAACGAGGTGGCCAGCGCGTAGGTCGCGCGCGCCATCGACCCCGTGCGGAAGACGGCGATCCCGGCGGCGACGGCTACGACGGCGGCGACCCATTCCACGACTGCGGCCGTCACGATGCACCCCGCAGCGCGACGAGCGCGGCGACGAGCATCTGCAGCACGGTCGCCGGCAGCAGCACCACCCAGCCCACCTCCGCGAAACGCTCGGGGCGGACCAGCGGCACGCGGCCGGCCGCCAGCTCGAGCCCGACCAGCACGACGAGGGCCTTGAGCACCGTCCACAGCACCGGCCCGAGCAGCGGACCGGCTCCCCCGCCCAGGAACAGCGGCACTGACACGAGGGCCGCCGCGGCGAGCAGCAGGTGCCGGCCCGCCAGCACCAGCCAGCGGTCCACGCCGGACGCCTCCACCAGCACCCCGCCCGCCAGGTCGGCGCTCGTCGCCGCCGCGAAGGGCCCCCACGAGCTGAACGCCACCGCGCCGAGCAGGTGCACCGCGAAGGCCACCGGCATCCAGACCACGAACCACAGCCCGTGCTGGGCAGCAGCCACGTCCGCCAGCCGCAGGCTGCCTGCCGCGATCGCCGGTGCCGTCAGCGCGAACATCAGCGGAAGCTCGTAGGCCAGCGCCAACGCGAGGAACCGGTGCCCCGCGACCAGGGCGTGCGCGCTGTTCGGCCCCCAGCCGGCCAGCCACCACAGCGCCCAGAGCACCACGTCCATCGCGTTGACCCACACGACGCCCACCGGCACGTCGGCCAGCACCAGCGGTCCGACCGGCACCACCACCGCCATCAGCACCGCCACCACCGGCAGCCCACCGACCGCCACCTGCCACAGCAGGCGGTCGGCCGCGACGGGGACGCGCCGACGCTGGCGCAGCAGGCGCGCGGTCTCGGTGAACGGAGCGAGCGCGCCGCCGAGCGCGCCGGTCCCGCGCAGGCGCGCCGCCGAGGCGCCCGCGACCGCGGCTCCGAGGCCGGCGACCGCCAGCAGCCCGAACGGGGCCAGCGCCGCCCACGCCGTGGGGGTCGTGCTCACGTCAGGCACGGGCGACCTCCACCGCATCCAGCGCCAGGCTCGCGACGAGCAGGCGCAGCGTCCCGAGCTCCTGGCCGACGGCGAGGTCGGTCAGCGCGGCCAGGTGTGCAGGGCCTGAGGCGGCCAGCGACGTGCCCGGTTCCCGGAGCGAGGTCGCCGCGTCGTCCAGCAGGGCGAGCAGACGCGTGCGGACCACGCGACCCGGTTGCACGGGTTCGGGGCGCCGATGAACCCCTTCGAGCGACCAGCGCAGCAGCACCGACCGTCGTACCCGCCGGGTCAGCCGCTCGACGCCGGGAGCGAGCCGTCGTGGGTCGGCACCGTCGAGCAGGTCGTCGCGCAGCCGTCGGGCCGCCGCGGCTGCCGACGACCATCCGGCGAGCTCGAGCACCGAGGCGGCGGCGTCCAGCAGGAGCGTGGGAGGGTCCACCGCTGGGGTCGAGGTGCTCTCCTCGGGGCTGTCCTCGTGCGCGCGGGTGCCCGCAGCCGGGTCGGCGAGCGTCTCCAGGCCGGTGACGACGTCGCCGTGCAGGGTCGCGCGGACGACGAGGCCCGCCGGCCAGGCGGGGAACCCGGCGCCGAGCACCACGTGCCACTCGTCCATCTCGAGCCCGTCGCGGTCTTGGTCCGACGACTCGGCCAGCGGGATGCCGGCAGGACCGGACATGTCCATGCCACCCATGCCTCCGTGGTCCCCGCCCATACCCCGGTGATCCATGCCGCCCATGTCCCCGTGGTCCGCAGCCACCTCCTCGCGCTCCTGCGGCCCCCCGTCCCCGCCGTCCATGCCCTCGTGGTTCATCTGGGCGTAGTCCGTCGCGCGCCTCGACGCCTCGTCGGCCGCTCGGGCCAGACGCTCCTGCAGCGCCTCGTCATCGAGCGATGCCGCCGCCTGCTCGAGCAGGGCCCGCACCGCGGCGTCCCCAACGAAGTCCACGCGGGCTCGCGGGCCCGGCAGCTGCTCCCAGATCCGTCCGACGACGTCGTCACTGCCGGGCGCGGAACCGCAGACCGCCAGCACGTCGGTGTCCGCTGGTGACCAGGCGAGCGCCCAGCCGAGCGCGCGAACCTGCCGCTCCACCGCCAGCCGCGTAGGCACGCCGTCCGCACCCGTGAGGACGAGCACGTGCACCGGGCGCCCTAGACCCACCGGAGGGCGCCCTCCCGCCACGCCCACAGGACACCGACCAGCAGAACGCCGAGGAAGGCAAACATCTCGACGACGGCACCGGTCCCCTTCGCGCCGACGACCACCGCCCACGGGTACATGAACAGCATCTCCACGTCGAACGCCAGGAACAGGAGGCTTAGCGGGTACCAGCGGGCGTGGAAGCGGGACAGCGCGTGCTCGACCGGCGGATGGCCGGACTGGAAGGGCAGAGCCCGCAAAGGGGCCTGGCCGGCGAGGGCGCGCGCGAGGACCCGGACGAGCACCACGAGGACAGTGGTCACGCCACCCGCGCTGCTGATCGCGCCCCACATGGACATCGCCCCACCGCCCTCGCCTCGCCCCACGCTTGCCACGGCCGGTCGCCGAAACCCTTAGGACGCTAGCGACGCCTCTACGTTTCTGCGCGGCGAGCACCGCGGCACGGCCGGTTCGCGCTACGGGCGGCTCATGGTGGACGGTGTGGACCTGTTCCCCGGGCCGCACGCGGCCGTCGGTCTGTCCTGCCGCCTCTACCCGACACCGGAGGGCCTCGCCGGTGCTCCGACGATCGAGCAGCTACGGGCGGCGCCACCGAGCAGGTGAGAAAGCCACGCCCCTCCGGCCAGAATGCACGAGCTCGGCGATCCGACCGGCTGGGTACGTTCCGCTCCCCCCGGGGCCCCGAGGGTGATGCATACTCATGCACGACATTTCTGGATGGCTGCGAAATGCGGCCTGCCGGTTTGACAGCAACCCGTGCAGCAACGCGGCGACGATCACCCGCGTCCGGGCGGGTTGAGCCGACGCCTTCACTACACATGTGACGACTGGAGGGTGCGCCGACATCTCAGAGCCGGAGCCGGCCATCCGCGACCGAGCCGGTGACCCATGTGACCGTCGCTGACCGCAGGCGTTCGCGGACTACGGCGAGGGTCCAGATCTGAGATGGGTCCCGAAATGGGTCCCGCGGCCTCTTGGAACAGGTCAGGGGCTTGCTAGGATTGCTCCTAGCAAGCCCCTGACCTGGGCCTTCGCGGTCGGGCTGACAGGATTTGAACCTGCGACCCCTTGACCCCCAGTCAAGTGCGCTACCAAGCTGCGCCACAGCCCGCCGGCCCCGCAGGGCCGCCGCAATGCTACCCCACCAGTGCATCCGCTCCCGCGCCCGGACCAGGCACCCCCGACGGCTCGCCGCGCCCCGCGCTTCCGGAAGGCCTAGCGTGACCTGCAGGAGCGGCACGAGGAGGCCCCGATGCGGTTCGACTACGACTACGTCATCGTCGGCGGCGGGATGGCGGCGGACTCCGCGGCCAGAGGCATCCGGGAGGTCGACCGGACGGGGTCGATCGCGATCCTCGGCGACGACGCCGAACCCCCGTACGAGCGCCCACCGCTGTCCAAGGACCTGTGGCGGCAGGCCGAAGGCCCCGAGACGTTCCTCGACACGGCGGAGGCGACGGGCGCCCAGGTCCGCACCTCCACGCGGGTCACCGGGGTGCACCGGTCGCGGCGGGTCGTCGTCGCGAACGACGACGACGAGTACGGGTACCGGGCGCTGCTGCTGGCCACCGGCGGGCGGCCTCGCGAGCTCAACCTCGGGCCCTCCCCCGAGATCGTCTACTTCCGCACGCTCGACGACTACCACCGCGCCCGGGCGCTCGTCGGCGGCCCCGTGATCGTGGTCGGCGGTGGGTTCCTCGGCACCGAGGTGGCCGCCGGGCTGGCCACGGCCGGCGCGTCGGTGACTCTCCTGACCCCCGACCCCGAGGTCGGGGCGGCGATCTACCCGCCCGGGCTCGTGCGCCGGATCCGTGCAGCGTTCGACGAGCACGGCGTGCGCGTCGTCCCGGGCACGCGGGCGCGGTGGCTCGAACGACCGGCGCCCGGACGGGTCGCCGTGCACGCGGGGGCCGACGACCATCCGACCTCGTTCGCGGGAGCAGGTGTCGTGCTGGCGCTCGGCATCGAGCTGAACGACGAGCTCGCGCGGGCCGCGGGCCTGACCGTCGACGAGCTCGGGGTCCGGGTCGACGAGCACCTGCGCACGCTCGATCCGTTCGTCTTCGCCGCCGGGGACATCGTCAGCTACCCCGACTCGCGGCTGGGCCGGCGCCGCGTGGAGCACGTCGATCATGCACAGATGTCCGGCGCGTCCGCCGGCAGGGCGATGGCCGCCACCCTCACCGGCGCGCCGCTCCCGGTGTACGACCACACGCCCTTCTTCTGGTCCGACCTCTTCGACCTGGGGTACGAGGCGGTCGGTCGGCTCGACGCCTCCATGCAGCTGGTGGAGGACTGGGCGCCGGGCCGGCAGGACGAGCACGGAGTCGTCTACTACGTGCAGGAGGGCGCGCTCCACGGGGTCCTGCTGTGGGACGTCTACGGCAGGGCCGACGAGGCACGCGCCCTGCTCGCAGCGCACCACGAGCCGGGCTCCTTGCCCGACCCGCAGTCGTTGCGCGGCCGGATCCCGACGGACTGACGGGCCCGGTCCGGTCCGTCGGGCGCGCAACCAGGCGCGGCGCCCGACGAGACCGCAAGCTCAGCGCCGCCGCTTCTCCCGCACCCGCACCGAGATGGCGATCGGCGACCCCTCGAACCCGAACGTCTCGCGCAGCCGACGCTCGATGTACCGCCGGTACCCGGCCTCGAGGAACCCGGTGGCGAAGATCACGAACCGCGGCGGCCGGGCCGACGCCTGCGTCGCGAACAGGATCCGGGGCTGCTTCCCGCCGCGCAGGGGGTGCGGGTGCGCCGCGACCAGCTCGCCGAGGAACGCGTTCAGCCGGCCCGTCGGGATGCGGGTGTCCCAGGACGCGAGCGAGGTCTCGAGCGCGGGGACCAGTCGGTCGGCGTGCCAGCCCGTCTTCGCCGAGACGTTCACGCGCGGCGCCCACTGCACCTGCACGAGGTCCTGCTCGATCTCGCGCTCGAGGTAGGGGCGACGGTCGTCGTCCATCAGGTCCCACTTGTTGTAGGCGATCACGAGCGCCCGTCCGGCGTCGACCACCTGCGAGATCACCCGCGTGTCCTGCTCGGTGAGCGGCTGCGAGGCGTCGACGAGCACGACGGCGACCTCGGCCTTCTCGATCGCGGCCTGCGTCCGGAGCGAGGCGTAGAAGTCCGCCCCGCTCGTCTGGTGCACCCGGCGTCGGATGCCGGCGGTGTCGACGAAGACGTAGGGCACGCCCTTGAGCTCCACGAGCTCGTCGACAGGGTCCCGGGTGGTGCCCGCCACCTCGTCGACGACCACCCGCACCGAGCCCGCCAGCTTGTTCAGCAGCGAGGACTTCCCCACGTTCGGACGTCCGACGAGCGCCACCCGCCGGGGCCCGTCCGGTACGGCGGTGCCCGAGGCCGACTCGGTGGGCAGCACCGCCAGGGCCGCGTCGAGCAGGTCCCCCGTGCCGCGCCCGTGCAACGCCGAGATCGGGTGCGGCTCGCCGAGCCCGAGACCCCACATGGCGGCGGCCTCCGCCTCCATCGACGGACCGTCCACCTTGTTAGCTGCCAGCACCACGGGCTTGCCGGAGCGGCGCAGCAGCCGCACCACCTGCTCGTCCGTGTCGGTGGTCCCCACCGTGGCGTCCACCACGAAGACGATCGCGTCGGCCAGGTCGATCGCGACCTCCGCCTGCTCGGCCACCCGCTTGTCGATACCCGCGACGTCGCCCTCCCAGCCGCCGGTGTCCACCACCAGGAAGTCACGTCCGGCCCACTCGGCGGGGTACGTCACGCGGTCGCGGGTCACGCCCGGGGTGTTCTCGACGACGGCCTCGCGGCGGCCCAGGATCCGGTTGACCAGGGTGGACTTGCCCACGTTGGGCCGGCCGACGACGGCGAGCACCGGCAGCGCCACCGGTGCCGGCAACGCCCCCTCGCCGTCGGCACCGCCGTCGAGGATCGCCAGGTCCTCGTCCTCGAGCTCGTACTCCTCCAGGCCGGCGCGGAGCGCGCGCTCGCGCGCATCGTCGTCGGGCTGCGCGATCTGCGACCCGGTGCCGGGCGCGGTCTCGGCGGTCGGCGCGGCGCCGGGTTCGGCCGTCGGCTCGTCGGACGGCAGCACGGTGTCGGGGGTCGGGTCGGAGGGGCTCACCCCTCCATTGTCCCTGCCAGGCACCCCGGGACCGACCAGTGCCGACCAGGGCCTCCACCGACGGCTCAGGCGCCGCCGTCGTCCCGGTGCGGGTCGTCTTCCGGAAGGGTCAGCCCGGTGCGCCGCTGGGCGTCCACCACGAGCTCCGACATGGCGCGCCTCAGGGTGTCGCTGGTGCGCTCCACCTGCTGGCGCCGGGTTCCTGCGGTGTCCGGCATGAGCGGCTCGCCGAACTCGATCACGAGCCGTCGACGAAGGCCGGGCAGGTGTCCCAGCGACTCACCGCTGCGACGCGACCCCAGGATCGCCACCGGGACCAACGGCACACCGCCCGTGACGGCCATCCACGCGGCGCCGGCGCGGATGCTCTCCACAGCGCCGCGACCGCGGTCACCCTCCGGGAAGATGCCGACCGCGCCGCCGCGGCGCAGCACGGCCAGGCCGGAGAGCAGGGCTGACCGGCCGACTGCCCGATCGGTCGGGATCTGGCCCGCTGCCCGCAGGAAGAACCCGACGACGCCGTGGAACATCTCCTCCTTCACGAGGATGTGCAGGGGCCGCGGCGCGAGGCCGAACAGCAGCGGCCCGTCGGCCACACCGGTGTGGTTGGCGGCCAGCACCACCGGCCCTGTGCGGGGCACCCGCTCGGCGCCGATCACCTCGGCGCGCCACACCGCCCGACCGAGGAGCGTGCCGACCCATCGGGCCCGCACCGGTCCCGCGGCAGAGGGTCCGGCCGGTCCCGCCGACGCGGCCGAGGGGTCGGTCACGGCCGTCGCCTCGGGACCGTCGACGCCGTCGGCCGCGTCACACGGACCGCCCGGTCACCCGCGCCACGACGTCGAGCACGGCCCGCACGGTGCCCGGCAGGTCGAGGTCCGACGAGTCCACCGTCACCACGCCGTCGGCCGCCGTCTGGAACTCCACGACCGTCGAGTCGTCGGCATCGCGCCGCAGCACCTGGTCGCGGGTCGCCTCGACCGCCCGGGCCGAGGCCGTGCCGTGCAGCTCCAGTGCGCGACGGGCGAGACGGGCCGCCGCACTGGCGGTCAGCAGCACCCGGACGTCCGCGTCCGGCGCGACCACCGTCGTGATGTCCCGACCCTCGGCGACCACCCCGCGACCGCCGGAGAAGCCGCCCGGAACGCGCTCCGCCTCGATCAGGTCGCGCTGACGCCGGTTCAGCTCCGCCCGGACCGCCAGGTTGGTCGCCACCGCGCTGACGGCCTCCGACACCCACGTCTCGCGGATCGGCTTCGCCACATCGACCCCACCGACGTGGACGCGCGGCGCGGCCGGATCCAGCCCCATCACCAGGGGCAGCCGCCGCACCTGGTCCGCCACCGCGTCGTGGTCCTCCAGCCGCACACCCTCCTGCAGGCACCACCACGTCGCCGCCCGGTACATCGCCCCCGTGTCCAGGTACGCCAGCCCGAGGTGCCGTGCCACGGCCCTCGACACGCTGGACTTGCCCGACCCGGACGGCCCGTCGACTGCCACCACCAGAGGCTCGTTCACCGCACCAGCCTCCAGCCGCGGGCGGTCAGCTCGGTCTGCAGGTGCTCGGCGCTGCTCGGCAGCACCGAGATCTCGGCGATGCCGACCGGCCGGCCGGCGGCGTGCTCGATCTGCAGGTCCTCGAGGTTGACCCCGGCGGCGCCCACGTCCGCCAGCAGCCTGGCCAGCTCACCGGGGCTGTCCGGCACCAGCACGCTGACCTCGGTGTAGGCACGACGCACGCCGCCGTGCTTGCCGGGGATCCGGGCCACGCCGGCGTTGCCCGCGGCGATCGCCCGCGCCAGCGCGCTGAGCGCACCGGGAGCCGCATCCTCCGGGCCGGTGGCCAGGGCTGCGTCGGTCAGCGCCGTGATCACCGCGTCGAGGTCGGAACGCAGCTCGGTCAGCACCGGCCGCACCGCCAGCGCGTTCGCCGCGAGGATCGAGGTCCACAGCGCGGGGTCGCTCGCGGCGATCCGCGTGACGTCCCGCAGGCCCTGGCC
>DAIDJQ010000148.1 GCA_027451305.1 Cellulomonas sp. | reverse complement strand
GGTGAGATGACCTCGTTCAACCACTACGCGCTCGGCGCCGTGGCCGACTGGGTGTACCAGGTGGTCGGCGGCATCCGGCCGGCCGCTCCCGGCTACTCGCGGGTGCGGATCGAGCCGGTGCCGGGTCCGGGGATCACCTGGGCTGCCGCCGGGTACGACTCGCGTGCAGGTCGGATCGAGACGCGCTGGTCGATGGAGGGCGACGTGTTCCGGCTGGAGGCGACCGTTCCGGACGGTGTTCCTGCCGACCTGGTGCTGCCGGACGGGACGGTGCACCAGGTCGTCGGCGGGACGCACGTGTTGACGGCCCCGCTCACAGCCCCGATGCCGGCGTAGGGGAGGGCTCGCCCCGGCGGGGGCTGCTCCGTCGTCGCGCAGACCGGCGCGATCTGAGCGTCGTCGACGAGCAGCCCTGCTCGCGGGGCCCGCTGGCGCACGTCCGGACCTGTGCCCAGTACCCTGTACCCGCGTCGTCAGCAGTTCTCAGGATCCGGCGACGACGTGACGGGGCAGCGAGGCACCCTCGGAGACTCCGGACGCCCCCGGCGCCGGGTTGTCCACCAGGTTTCACGCAAGCCTCGAGCGCCTGTAGCTCAGGGGATAGAGCACCGCTCTCCTAAAGCGGGTGTCGGCGGTTCGAATCCGCTCAGGCGCACAAGGCGAGACGAGGCGTGCGGCATCGCGCCCGCCCTGGGCTGCCGCGGTCAGAAGCTGGTGATCACGTGCCTGGCGGGGATCTTCCCGGCCAGCATCTGCTCGAACGAGTCGTTGATGTCCTCGAGCCCTACGCCGATCGAGATGACCTTGGTCTTGCCGGCAGCGTGCAGGGCCATCGTGTCGTCCAGGTCGTTGCGGGTGCCGACGATCGAGCCGATGATCCGCTTCCCGTACAGGACGGTGTCGAAGATCGGCACGGACAGCGTGCCGCCGCCGGACGGCAGTGCGACGCAGACCAGGCGGCCGCCGGGTCGGAGCGCGGCCAGCGCCTGGTTGAAGACCTTCTCGTTGGGGCTCAGCACGATCGAGACGTCCGCGCCGCCGAGGTCCTGGATCGCCTTGACCGGGTCGACCGCGGCCGCGTTCACCACGTGCTCGGCACCCAGCTCGGTGGCCAGCTCCAGCTTGTCCTCCTTGACGTCCACCGCGATCGGGGTGCCGCCGGCGATCTTGGCGTACTGCAGGGCGAGGTGACCCAGCCCGCCGATGCCCCAGATCGCGGCGACCTCGGCGCTCCTCAGCTCCGAGACCTTCACGGCCTTGTACGTGGTGACGCCGGCGCAGACCAGCGGGGCCGCGTCCTGCGAGGAGACCGCGTCCGGGACCAACCCGCACCAGTTGCCGTCCACGACGGCGTACTCGGCGAACGCGCCGTCACGGGCGAACCCGTTCTGGATCTGGTTGGGGCACAGCGTCTCCCACCCGGCGACGCAGTACCGGCAGTGACCGCACGCGTACCCGAGCCACGGGATGCACACCCGCTCCCCGACCTTGCGGATCGTGCCCTCACCGACGGCCTGGACGATCCCCACGCCCTCGTGCCCCGCGATGAACGGGAGCGGAGACTTGATGGGCCAGTCGCCTCGGGTGGAGTGCAGGTCGGTGTGGCAGATGCCACTGGCCTCCAGCTTGACGAGAACCTCTCCGGGCCCGGGCTGACGGACCTCCACGTCCTGGATCTCGAGAGGCTTGGAAAAGTCCACGCAGACTGCTGCCTTCGGCATGACGCTCTCCATTCGGGTGAGGTGCCGTGGTCACGGCTGCCGGGCGACCGGCACTGCCCGAGGCGGCGCCGCCAACCGACGTTGCAAGGCTAGGGAGAGGGGGTTGCCGGAAGGTTGCAGCGGGATCGAGCGACGGCTTCCGGCTCGCGAGGAACTCGTCGCCTGCAGACTCGCTGTCGAAGAGCGAGCCGGTCGGTCGCCGGCGCGGCGCACTCCGGTACCATTTCGGAGGTTCACGCCACCGTGGTGCAGGTCAGCACCGACCGACGTGACCCGAACGGCCTCACCCTCCGCGTCGGCTCCTCCGGGAACCGAGCACCGCTCTCCTCGAGCGCGTGCCCGCGGTGCTGATCCGCCAGCGCACGCGCTTCGGCGCCGGTCACCGAGCCTCTCGGTGACAGCGGCGCACAGCCGGACGACTGTCGTCGGGGGCCGCGGGTCCGCGTGCGGTCGGCGGGTTGAGGCACGTCGGGGCTGCTCCGCGAAGGAGGAGACGTGGCCCGAGGAGGCCAACGCGGTCCCGGCCGTCCCGGGACCGATCCCGGTCGCATCCGGAACGATCCTGGTCGCGCCCGCAACGAGTCCGGTCGCGCCCGCAACGAGTCCGGCGCGCAGCGCCGCCGTGCGCCACGTCCCGACCAGCAGGGGATCATCCCGGTGCTGGCCGAGGTGGCGGTGGACGTCGAACGCGCCGTGCAGCGGCCGCCGATCCGGCCGTCGACGCGCACCAAGTTCCAGGTGGTGGCGCTGCTGGTGCGCGAGGAGCGCGCCCGGGCGATGGCAGACGGCGGCCTGTCGGCGTCGCGGCGGGGCGAGCAGCTGAAGCGTCTCGACGGGGTGGCGACGATCCTCGCCAGGATCGCGGCCCGGGACACCTCGCTGCTCGAGCTGCTCGGCGAGGACGCCCGGGTGTCCGACGCGGCGCGCGCCTACAAGGCGACCCTGATGCGTGCCGGCGGCCTGGAGCCGCCCGACGAGCCGGCGCCGACGCCTCCGCCGGCCCCGGCACCCACCGCCGAGAAGCGGGTGGTCCCGCAGTCGGTGATCTCGCACCAGCTCGCGAACCCGTTCCTCGCGCCCGACTACGCCGCGGCCGCCCAGCGCGTCGCGGTGCGGCCCCGCCGGCTCGCCGGCTGGGAGCTGCTCGAGCCGCTGTTCCGCTCGTTCGAGGAGGCCTCCGCCGGCGCGCCCGCCTGCATGGCCCTGCCCGAGCCGCGCTTCGTGCCGCTTCCCGCCGGCCGGCAGCTGATGCCGCACCAGGCGGGGGTGGTCGCGGCCGCCGCCGGTGGTCACCGCACCTTCCTGCTCGCCGACGAGCCCGGCCTCGGCAAGACGGCCCAGGCGCTGCTCGCCGCCCAGGCGACGGAGTCGTTCCCGCTGCTGGTGGTGGTGCCCAACGTCGTCAAGACCAACTGGGCGCACGAGGTGGGCATGTGGCTGCCGCTGCGCCGCCCGACGGTGGTGCACGGCGACGGTGACACGGTCGACGCGTTCGCCGACGTGGTGATCGTCAACTACGAGGTGCTGGACCGGCACGTCGGCTGGATGGGTGACTTCGGCTTCCGCGGCATGGTGGTCGACGAGGCCCACTTCATCAAGAACAAGGGTTCGCAGCGCTCCCAGAACGTGCTGGCCGTGTCGAAGCGGATCCGCGAACGCGTCGCGCGACCGCTGCTGATGGCACTCACCGGCACCCCGCTGATCAACGACATCGAGGACTTCCGGGCCATCTGGCAGTTCCTCGGCTGGATCGACGAGACCAAGCCGCTCGGCACGCTGATGGCGGCCCTCGAGGAGACCGGTCTGACCCCGGCCGACCGGGGCTTCTCGGCCGCCGCACGGACGGCGGTGATCGACCAGGGCATCGTGCGTCGCCGCAAGGCCGACGTGGTGGCCGACATCCCCGCCCGCCGGGTGGCCGACCTGCCGGTGGAGCTGGACGGGGCCATCGGCCGCTCCATCCGCGCAGCCGAGGCCGCGCTCGCCCGGCGGATGGTCGCCCACTACCGGTCCGCCGTGGCGGCACGCGCCGCTCGCGCCGTCGTCGACGGGATCGACCCGGAGGTGGTGCGCCGGGTGGCGGCAGCCGAGCTCAAGGACTCGAACGAGAAGGCCTCCGGCGAGAACGTCTTCACCATGGTCCGCCGCATCGGGCAGGCCAAGGCCGGGCTGGCCGCCGACTACGCCGCGCAGCTGGCGCGCAACGTGGGCAAGGTCGTCTTCTTCGCCAAGCACATCGACGTGATGGACGCCGCGGAGCAGACCTTCGCCGAGCGCGGCATCCGGTACGCGTCCATCCGCGGCGAGCAGACGCCGCGGGTGCGCGCCAAGAACATCAAGGCGTTCACCGAGGACCCGGAGGTGCAGATCGTCGTCTGCTCCCTGACGGCAGCCGGGGTGGGCCTGAACCTCCAGGTGGCGTCCAACATGGTGCTCGCCGAGCTCTCCTGGACGGACGCGGAGCAGACCCAGGCCATCGACCGCATCCACCGCATCGGCCAGTCCGAGCCGGTCACCGCCTGGCGCATCATCGCCGCGCAGACCATCGACGCGAAGATCGCCGAGCTGATCGACCAGAAGTCCGGGCTGGCCGCGCGGGCGCTGGACGGTGCGGGGGAGCAGGAGGGCTCGTCGTCCACGGACGTGCAGCTCGAGGCCCTGGTCGGGCTGCTCACCGACGCGCTGACCGCCGAGGGCGTGGGCTGAGCGGCGAAGGTCAGCGGCTCGTGGCGGCGTCCGAGGAGGTGCGCCGGGTGCCGAGCAGGTGGGT
>DAIDJQ010000147.1 GCA_027451305.1 Cellulomonas sp. | reverse complement strand
ACGGTGCCGCAGACGGGGGCGTCCGTCTCCAGCTCGGGTGCGCTGGACGGGTCCGGCGCGGTCGGCTCCACGCAGCCGTGGTACCTCGACCTGTGGCAGTCCGTGCGGGCAGCGGGGGCTGCTCCGGCGCCGACGAGCACTGCGGCTCCGACGGTGGCCCCGACGACGGCACCCACCCCGGCGACCACCGGCACCGCCGGCCACTGACGCGCGGCGGCATGTCCCGTCGCGGCGATCGGGCCTGCGGTTGTCGGGCCCGTGGTGATCGCGGCCCCGGTGATCGCGGCCCCGGTGATCGCGGTCCCGGCGATGGCGTCTCCCGTGATGGCGTCGGGGAGAATGGGGATCCCCTCCACCTGACAGGACGTCCTCCCATGCCCGACACGCCCGTCGCGCCGCAGCCCGCAGTGGCCCCCCGGGACCTCGAGGTCCTCGCGGAGCAGCTGGGCCGACCCGCCCGCGGCGTGGTACGGATCGCCGCCCGCTGCGTCTGCGGTCGCCCGACGGTGGCACAGACGGCGCCCCGCCTCGACGACGGCACCCCGTTCCCGACCACCTACTACCTGACCAACCCGCAGGCGGTGGCCGCTGTGAGCACGCTCGAGGCGAGCGGAGTGATGAAGGAGTACACGACGCGCCTCGAGGTCGACGAGGAGCTGGCGGCCGGTCATCGTCGCGCCCACGAGGCGTACCTGGCGGACCGCGAGGTGCTCGGCCACGTGCCGGAGATCGCCGGCATCTCGGCCGGGGGGATGCCGACGCGGGTGAAGTGCCTGCACGTGCTCGTCGCCCATGCGCTCGCGGCGGGCCCCGGGGTGAACCCGGTCGGCGACGAGGTGCTCGCCCTGATCAAGGACTCGTGGCGGCCCGACCGGTGCACGTGCTGAGTGGCTGAGCCCGGGCCGGACGGCCCGTCCGGTGTCAGCCCCGGGTGGCACGATGTGCCGGTGACACGCGTGGCAGCCATCGACTGCGGGACGAACACCATCCGGCTCCTGGTGGCCGACCTCGACGTGACGGCCGGCACGCTCGTCGAGGTGGTGCGGCAGGCCGAGATCGTCAGGCTGGGTCAGGGCGTGGACCGCACCGGCCAGCTGGCGCCGGAGGCGCTGGCCCGCACGCTGGGCATGACGGCCACCTACGCGGCCACGTGTCGCGAGCTGGGGGTGGAGGCGATCCGTTTCGTCGCCACGTCGGCGACGCGGGACGCCCGCAACCGAGACGAGTTCGTCGCCGGTGTGCGGCAGGCGGTAGGCGTGGACCCGGAGGTCGTCACGGGTGCCGAGGAGGCCGCGCTGTCGTTCCGCGGGGCCACCGGCGTGCTCGCAGCGAACCACCCGGGCCCGTTCCTCGTGGTGGACCTCGGCGGCGGCTCCACCGAGCTGGTGCTCGGCACGCACGAGCCGGAGGCCGCCATCTCGATGGACATCGGCTCGGTGCGGCTGACCGAGCGGCACCTGCGATCCGACCCGCCGACGCCGGACGAGGTCGCTGCGGCAAGGGCAGACCTCGCTGCGGCGCTCGACGAGGCCGAGCGGACCGTGCCGATCGGCCGCACGGTGACCCTCGTGGGCCTGGCGGGCTCGGTCACGTCGGTGACGGCGCACGCGCTCGGCCTGCCGCGGTACGACCGGTCGGCGATCGACGGGTCGGTGCTCGACGTCTCGACGGTCCTCGCCGCCTGCGACGACCTGCTGCACCGCAGCCGCGCCGAGCGCATGGCGCTGGGCTTCATGCACCCCGGCCGTGTCGACGTCATCGGTGCGGGTGCGCTGATCTGGGCCGAGGTGGTCGCTCGCGTCCAGGCGGAGGTCGCCGCGGCGGGCCGCGAGCTGACGCACGTGCTGACCAGCGAGCACGACATCCTCGACGGCATCGCCTGGAGCCTCGCCGACTGACCTGCGGCGCGACGTCGGGCCGGCGAGCGTCCGCCGGGGGAGAGCGGTCCGTCCGGCGTGTTGTGCCTACGCTGGAGGTCCACCGACCCCGGGATGAGACGTGACCGCCGAGATCTGGACCGACATCGCCCTGGTGCTGCTGTTCATCGCGATCGGGGGCCTGTTCTCCGGCACCGAGCTGGCGCTCGTGTCGCTGCGCGAGAGCCAGCTGGTGCAGCTGGACAAGGAGGGTGGCCGCTCGGCCCGCGTGGCCCGGGTCGCGCGCAACCCGAACCGGTTCCTCGCCGCCGTGCAGATCGGCGTGACCGTCGCCGGGTTCTTCTCCGCCGCCTTCGGCGCGTCCACGCTGGCGCCGCACGTCGCTCCCGTCCTGGTCCGCTGGGGTCTGTCGCGGGGAGCCGCGGACACGGTCGCCCTGATCGCCCTCACCCTGGTGATCGCCTACCTGTCGCTGGTGCTCGGTGAGCTCACCCCCAAACGGCTGGCCATGCAGCGGCCCGCCAAGGTGGCCCGGGCCGTCGGCTCCGCCGTGGACCGGCTGGCCTCGCTGATGACGCCGGTGATCTGGCTCCTGTCCGTGTCCACCGACGCCGTGGTGCGGCTGCTCGGCCAGGACCCGCGGGCCAAGGGCGAGGCGGTCACCGACGAGGAGCTGCGCGACCTCGTCGCCACCCACCCCGACCTGCCGGAGGACGAGCGACGGCTGATCGACGACGTGTTCGACGCCGGGGACCGCCTGCTGGTGGAGGCGATGCGTCCGCGCGGCGAGGTCCGGTTCCTCTCGGCGGCCCAGCCGGTGGTCGAGGCCGCCGCGGAGGTGCGGCACCTGCCGTACTCGCGCTACCCGGTGACCGGCGCGGACTTCGACGACGTGGTGGGGTTCGTGCACGTGCGGGACATCCTGGCCGCCGTCGCGGACGTCGCCGTCGACCTCGGGGACGGCGTGCGCGACGAGCCGGAGGCGACCGTCGGCGACGTGGCGCGGCCGATCCCGTCGCTGCCGGGGACCAACAAGGTGCTCACGACGCTGTCGAGCATGCGCCGGACCGGCACGCACATCGCGCTCGTGGTGGACGAGTACGGCGGCACCGACGGCATCGTCACCCTCGAGGACCTGCTCGAGGAGCTGGTGGGGGACATCGTCGACGAGCACGACGTGAAGCCGGAGCCCGCCGGCACAGGTGCGGACGCCGATGCGCGCCTGACGCTCGAGGAGTTCGGCGACCGCACGGGGGTGCTGCTGCACGACGGCCCGTACGAGACGGTGGCGGGCTACGTGCTGTCCCGCCTGGGTCGCATCGCGAAGGTCGGGGACCGGGTGCCGGTCGAGACGGTCCGGGGTGGGCCGTCGGCGGCGACCCTGCTGGTCACCGCCGTGGACGGCCGGCGCGTGGCGGCGGTGCGGCTCGAGCCGGAGGGCGACCCCAGCGTGCTCGAGTCGCGGGTCGGCGCGGCATCGTCGAACGCGGACGACGAGGGCCGCGCCCGCTGACCGGATCCGGTGAGCCCGCTGTGCCGAGGGTCACCAGGGCTCGCTGCGGCAGGGACCAAAGTCCCGGTCTACCGTGGATCCATGTCCGATCCCGCTGCCGTTCCGGGTACCGCGCCCGTCTCGTCGGACGCACCCGTCCGCCCCCTCAAGCCGCGCAAGTCGCCCCGGGTGCTGGTCCTCGGCGGCGGCACGGTCGGCCTCTACACGGCGCGCCGGCTGCGCAAGCGGCTCGGTCGGCGGGACGCGGCGATCGTCGTCGTCGACCCGCGGTCGTACATGACCTACGCGCCGTTCCTGCCGGAGGCGGCCGCCGGGTCGATCGACCCGGCCAACGTCGTCGCCCCGCACCGCCGGGCGCTCAAGGGCGTCGACGTGCTGCAGGGCAAGGTCAGCACCATCGAGCACGCCGCGCGCCGCGTGCAGATCGCCCCCGAGGAGGGCGAGCCGTACTGGGTGCAGTACGACCACCTCGTCGTCGGTCTCGGCTCGGTAGCCCGCACGCTGCCGATCCCGGGCCTGGCGGAGGAGGGCATCGGCTTCAAGAACGTCGAGGAGGCCATCGCCCTGCGGAACCACGTGCTGGACCGCATCGACATGGCGTCGAGCACCTGGGACCCCGAGCTGCGACGGCGGATGCTCACCTTCGTCTTCGTCGGCGGCGGGTTCGCGGGCGTCGAGGCCCTCGCGGAGGTCGAGGACCTCGCCCGCTACACGATCCGGCACTACAAGCAGGTCGAGGAGGACGAGCTGAGGTTCGTCCTCGTCGAGGGGTCGCGCCGGATCCTGCCCGAGGTGAGCGAGGAGCTGGGTGGGTACACCCTCGAGCAGCTGCGCAAGCGCCGCATCGAGATCTACCTGTCGACGTTCCTCAGCTCCTGCGTCGGCGGGCACATCGTCCTGTCGGACGGCACCGAGTTCGACGCGGAGACGGTGGTGTGGACGGCCGGGGTCAAGGCCAACCCTGTGCTGGGCAGCTCGGACCTGCCGCTGGACAAGACCGGCCGGGTGATCGCCAACGAGTACCTGCAGGTCACCACGGCCGACGGCGTCGTCGTCCCCGACGCCTACGCCGCGGGTGACTGCGCGGCCGTGCCGGACCTGGTCAACCCGGGCCAGACGTGCCCGCCGAACGCCCAGCACGCGCTGCGCCAGGGCAACCACCTGGGCGACAACCTGGCGCGGGTGCTGAGCTCCGCTCCGCCGACGCCGTACAAGCACAAGAACATCGGCGCCGTCGCCTCGCTCGGCATGTACAAGGGCGTCGCCCAGATGTTCGGCCGGATCAAGGTTCGCGGGTTCCTCGCCTGGGTGCTGCACCGCACCTACCACGTGTTCGCCATGCCGACCGTGAACCGCAAGCTGCGGATCATGCTGGGCTGGACGTCGTCGCTGCTGCTGCGCCGGGAGGTGGTGTCCCTCGGCAGCCTGCACGACCCGCGCGCCGAGTTCCGCGCCGCCGCGGTGCGGCCACGGCCCCCGGCTGGCGCCGGAACGACTGCGGAGCCGGCCGACCCCTCGGTGGCCGGCGCGCGCTGAACGGCGGCCCGCACCGGTGCGGTGCGGCGGGCTGGCACGATGTGACCGGCCCCCGTAGCCCAACCGGCAGAGGCGACCGGCTTAAAACCGGTTCAGTCCGGGTTCGAACCCCGGCGGGGGCACCGGGACGGAGGCTGCGGGCGCGCCGACGCGGCAGCGACCCACGGCGGCCGGGCGGCCTCGTCGCCGTCAGGTGGTCGGGGGCGCGGGCGGCTCGTCGTCCTGGCGCTCGGCCAGGCGACGCTCGCGCTCACGGAGCTGGTCCTCCCAGGCGCGCAGCAGCTGTTCGTGCTCCGCGTTGGAGGCCGCGAGGTTCGCGAGGAAGGTCGCGTCGTCGTCGGGCGCCGCCGGGCGCGGCCGCTCGTACTCCGGAAACCCCGCGGTCGTGGTGGCGGGCCAGGGGACGCGGCGGGTGCCGCTGCTCACCGGGCGGCCGACGACGAGCCAGGCGACGCCGCCGGCCAGCGGGAACAGGAGGATCAGGACGATCCAGGCCGTCTTCGACAGGTTCCGGATGGCCGCCGGGTCGGACTGGATGCAGTCGATCAGGCAGAACACCA
>DAIDJQ010000146.1 GCA_027451305.1 Cellulomonas sp. | reverse complement strand
GCGCCGCCGGAGGACGTGTGGCCGTGGGTGGCCCAGCTCGGCCAGGGGCGCGGCGGTTTCTACTCCTACGACCGCCTGGAGAACCTCGTCGGCTGCCGGGTGCACTCCGCCGAGCGGGTGGAAGCGCAGTGGCAGGACGTGCGCGTGGGCGACCCGTTCCGGCTCCACCCCGACGTGGCCCTCGAGGTGGCCGCGGTCGAGCCCGGGAAGGCGCTGGTCGTCCGGGGAGCGGTCACCGCCACCGGTGGGACCGCCGCCGGTGGGAGCACCCCGCCGTACGACTTCACCTGGACTTTTGCCCTGCGTCGCGGTCGTGACGGGCGCACCCGGCTGCTGGTTCGGGAGCGGTACGGCTACACCCGCCGGGGTGCCGCGCTGCTGGTCGAGCCGGTCGCGGTGGTCAGCTTCCTGATGACCCAGAAGATGCTCCGGACCCTCCGCGACCGGGTGGAGCAGACCACCCGCTGATCACCTGTGAGCGGAACACCGTTGCCGCGAAGGCGGGACCCGGTTAGGGTTTCCGACGTAGTCGCAGTGCAGAACTCTTCCCCCGGTCTCCGGAGCGGACGACGACCACCGTGATTCACCGGTCCCGGTCGTCGGGGTCGAACACCAACCGCAAGGAGAAGGACACATGCCTACTGGCATCGTGAAGTGGTTCAACGCTGAGAAGGGCTTCGGCTTCATCGCCCCCGAGGACGGCGGCCCGGACGTCTTCGTCCACTACTCGGCCATCGCCTCGTCCGGCTACCGCTCCCTCGAGGAGAACCAGCGCGTCTCGTTCGACGTGCAGCAGGGCCCGAAGGGCCCGCAGGCCTCGAACGTCGTGCCTGCCTGATCAAGGCTCCCCCGGCGACTGCCGGGATCGAAGGGCGCTCCACCTCCACGGTGGGGCGCCCTTCGGCGTTCTCGGCAGCATCGTCGGACCACCGGGACGGTGTTCGAAGCCGGCCAGCCGCCGGGACGACGTTCCGAAGGCCGGGCGCCCGGCGCCGTGGCATGCTGCGCGACAAGGCAGCACGTCACCGCGCAGCCACCGGGGAGGGGCCGTGGACGACCAGCAGATCCTGGACCGCATCCACCAGCTGATGCAGGAGGAGCACGGGCTGCGCGAGGTGCTCGAGCACGCTCCGGCCGGGGACGCCGAGCACCTGGAGGCGCCGAAGCACCTCGAACGGCTCGAGGTCGAGGTCGACCGCCTGTGGGACCTGCTGCGCCAGCGCCGCGCCCGCCGGGACGCCGGTGCCGACCCCGACGGCGCGCAGGTGCGCCCAGCCGCCGAGGTGGAGGGGTACCTGGAGTGACGTGGGCACCATCGCCATCGGCAGCACTGCACGGGATGCGCACGCGCCGGCACGTCCTGCCTGGTCCGGGCACCATAGACTCGCGTCCGTGATCTTCAAGGCGGTGGGGGACAGCCGTCCGTACCCAGACCACGGGCTGACGACGGCCAAGCAGTGGGCCACCGTCGCACCACGCCAGGTCCGGCTCGACGAGCTGGTGACCACCAAGCGCACGCTCGACCTGGACGCCCTGCTGGCCGAGGACTCCACCTTCTACGGGGACCTGTTCGCGCACGTCGTGCAGTACCGGGGTGTGCTGTACCTCGAGGACGGGCTGCATCGCGCCGTGCGGGCTGCGCTCCAGCAGAGGCCGGTGCTGCACGCACGGGTGCTGGTGATCGAATGAGCGACCCGGATCGCGCCCGCGCCCTGCGCCGGCGGCACGTGCACGAGCGGCAGGCCGTGATCTTCGGCATCCTGCTCGCGATCATGGCCGTGGCCGGGGTGTCCGCCGCGGCGATCTACACCGGGAACCTGAACATCCCGTTCTTCGCCCGCGGCTTCTCGGCCAAGCCGACGCCGAGCGTCACCCAGCCGCCGGCCCCGTGCCCCCCGCAGGGTGCGCTGCCGGTGGCCGCCAACACCATCAAGGTGAACGTGTACAACGGCGCGGACCGCGCGGGCCTGGCGGCGTCGACCGCCGTGGCGCTCGGTCAGCGCGGCTTCACCATCGGTGTGACCGCCAACGCGCCGGCCCAGTTCGCCGGCTCGGTGCAGATCTCGTTCGGCGTGGCCGGCGTCGCCCAGGCGTACACCGTCGCCGCGCACTTCAAGGACCCGGTGCTGCTGCTCATCGCACGGGCGGACCCCAAGGACACCTCCGTGGACGTCACGCTCGGCAGCGGCTTCGACACCCTGGTCTCCACCGACCAGGTGGCGCTCGACCCGGCCACCCCGCTGACCGGCCAGCCCGGCTGCGTGCCCATCGAGCAGCTCGCGGCCCAGGCGAGCGCCAAGCCGGCCGCCACCCCGGCCGGATCCTGACCGTCCACCACCTCGTGGCACGCGCCGCCAGGCACAGCGCGCACCCGAACTGACGCTCGGCCGCCGGCAGCGTCGTCCGCCGGCAGCGTCGTCCGCCCGCACGCAGCAGAGCGCCCCGCGTGCTGCTGACCGCGGGGCGCTCCTCGTCGTGCTGACGGCCGGGGTCAGTCCCGGTCGGCGATCACCGGGACGGCGTCCGGGAGCTCGGCGCCACCGGGGACGGAGGCCGGCGTGGCGGGCTCCTGGGAGGTGCCGCGCCACTTCGCCAGGACCCGCATCAGGTGGTACAGGCCGATCGCCGCGGCGGTGCCCAGCGCGATGCCCTGGAACTGCAGCTTGCCGGCGGTCCAGCTGAAGTTCGCGATGCCGATCACCAGGGCGATCGCGGCCGGGAAGAGGTTCACCGGGTTGGAGAAGTCGACCCGGTTCTGCACCCAGATCCGCGCGCCGAGCAGGCCGATCATCCCGTACAGCACGGTGGCTGCGCCCCCGAGCACCCCGGGCGGCACCGTGGCGATCGCGGCGCCGAACGTCGGGGACATGCTGAGGACCAGGGCCGTGGCGGCGGCTACCCAGTAGGCGGCGGTGGAGTACACCCGCGAGGCGGCCATCACGCCGATGTTCTCCGCGTAGGTGGTGGTCCCGGAGCCGCCGCCGAGGCCGGCCAGCGTGGTCGCGATGCCGTCGGCCATCAGCGCGCGGCCCATGATCGGGTCGAGGTTCTGGCCGGTCATGGCGGCGACGGACTTCACGTGGCCGACGTTCTCGGCGACCAGCACCAGCACCACGGGGACGAACAGGCCGAGCACCGACGCGTCGAGCTTCGGCGCCACGAAGTGCGGCAGGCCGAACAGGGCCGCCTGGCGCACGGCCGTGAAGTTCACCTCGCCGCGGATGGTGGCGACGACGTAGCCGACGACGACGCCGATGAGGATCGCGAGACGACCGAGCACACCGCGGAACAGCACCGTGACCAGGATGACCGTGCCGAGCGTGGCGATGGCCGTCACGGGCGACGCGCGGAAGCCCGAGCAGCCGGAGGTGCTGCACGAGCCCCAGGCGGCCGGGGCGAGGTTGAGGCCGATCAGCGCGACGATGGTGCCGGTGACGGCCGGGGGCATCACGGCATCGATCCAGTGCGAGCCACCCAGGTGCACCAGCACACCGACCGCGGCGAGCAGCAACCCGGTGACCAGGATGCCGCCGACGGCCACCGACTGGCCGCCGCTCGCCGTCGCGGCGCCGATCGGAGCGATGAAGGCGAAGCTCGAGCCGAGGTAGCTGGGCAGCCGGTTGCCGGTGATCAGCAGGAAGCCGATGGTGCCGATCGCGGAGAAGAACAGGGTGGTCTGCGGCGAGAAGCCGGTGAGCAGCGGCACGAGGAAGGTGGCACCGAACATCGCCACCACGTGCTGCAGGCCGATTCCGGTGGTGCGCGGCCAGCTCAGCCGCTCACCCGGGGACACCACGGCGCCGGGGGCGATGGTGCGCCCGTCGCCGTGCAGCTGCCAGGACCAGGACGCCATCGGTTCCTCCATCGTCCACGCGCGCCCGCCCGGACGCCCGCAGGAAGAGTAGTGATCCGGGCAGGTTCCGCGCGGGCGGCTCGGCGGGCGTGGACGTGGGGGCCGTGCGATCCTCGAAGGACGCTCACCACGGGGTCGGTCGCGCTGCTGCGACCGCCTCCCCCACCACGTGACGGAGGTACGACCACCCGCGGCAGCGGGCCGGCCCGGCCGGGTGACCGGTCAGGGAAGGTCTCGGCGCGGCGGCGAACAGGTCACAGGCAGGCAACGATCTGGCCGAATCCTGCGGAGGTCCTGTGTGGTCGGTGGTCGTCCGACGTCTCGCACAGCGACCCCACCTACCCTGGCAGGACGATCCAACCGGCTCCGGAGGTCATCCTGAAGCGCACGCTGCTCCACAGCCGTCCCGCGGTGTGGACCGCCTTCCTCCTGGTCCACCTGTGGTTGGCGGTGCTCGGCGTGTGGATCATCCCCCAGAAGGCCTTCTGGGACCTGGAGCTGTACCGGTACTGGATGTGGCTCGGCGTGCACGGGTTCGGCTGGCCGGCCATCGACACCAGCTGGGTCTACCCGATCGGCGCGGCGGTGCCCATGCTGGCGGCCGGGTTCGGCGGGCTCGCGATCGGCCACGGGTACGCGCTGGCCTGGTCGATCATGGTCACCGCGCTCGACGCGCTGGCGATGGCCATGCTGCTGCGGCGAGACCGCGGGCAGATCGGCGGCTGGTGGTGGACCGGGTTCCTGCTCCTGCTCGGCCCCATCGCGATGGGCCGGCTCGACGCGGTCATCGTGCCCCTGACCATCGCCGCGCTGCTGTGGAGCATGGACCGGCCCGCGGTGGCGTCCGCCCTGCTCACCATCGGTGCGTGGATCAAGGTGGCTCCAGGCGTGCTGCTGGCACCCCTGTTCTGGGGGGCGCACAAGCCGTGGCGTGACGTGGTGGCGCCGGCGGCCGGACTCTCCGCGATCGTGCTCGGTACCGCCGTCGGCCTGGGCGGGCAGGGGCACGTGCTCTCGTTCCTGCTCGAGCAGGGTCAGCGCGGGCTGCAGATCGAGGCGCCCGGCGCCACGCCCTGGGTGCTGGTCGGGCTGTTCAGCAGCTCGATCAAACGGGTGCTCAACTCGGAGATCGTCACCTGGGAGGTCATCGGTCCCGGCACCCAGAAGATGGCCGACCTCCTCGGCCTCCTCCTGCCCCTCGCCGCGGCGGCCGGCGCCGGGCTGCTGTGGTGGCGGCGCGAGCGCGTGGGCCTCGTGCTGTGGGCCGAGCGGAACCAGCGCGCCGAGCTGGTGGCGCGCGGCTCGATGCTGATGACCCTCGTCCTCCTGGTGTTCAACAAGGTGGGCTCGCCGCAGTACATGACGTGGCTGGCCGCACCGGTGGCCGTGGCGCTGGTGCTGGGGCTGCCCGGGTGGCGCACCACAGCCCTGACGGTGCTCGGGATCGGCGCCGCGACCCAGCTGGTGTTCCCGTGGGAGTACTCGCAGATCACCTTCGGCGGGGCGGGCGTGACGCTCGTGCTCGCGGCCCGCAACGGCGCGCTCGTCTGGTTGCTGGTGCACACCGCCAAGCAGCTCCTCGGGTCCCCGGCCGACCGGCCGCGCACGCCCGCGGCCTCGACCAGGAAGTCCACCCCCGTCGAGCTCGAGCCGGCCACGCCTGCGCTCGCCGAGGGGTTGCTGGTGGACGAGGCGTCCACGGGTCACGCACCGACGGCAGCGCCGCCGGCTCCGCTCCGCGAGCCGGTCGAGCCGTCGCCGCGCCGCGGTGCACTGCCGGACGGAGGCCTCGCCTCCCCCGCCACCCCCTGAGCGGCCGCGCTCCGGGCGCGGGTGTCAGAACCCTTCCGGCGCCTGGGGCACGTACGGGTGCTCGAGCTGAGCCAGCTCGTCCGGCTCGAGGGTGAGGGCGAGCGAGGCGACCGCGTCGTCCAGGTGGTGCGGCCTGGTGGCGCCGACGATCGGCGCCGTGACCGCCTGCTGCTGGCGCACCCACGCGAGGGCCACCTGAGCCCGCGGCACCCCGCGGTCCGCCGCGACACGGCCGACCGCGTCGACGATCTCGCGGTCCACGTCCTCGCGCTGGCGGTACAGGCTCGCGCCGAAGCGGTCGGTCTGCGAGCGGCTCGTCGTCGTCCCCCACTCCCGCGTGAGCAGACCGCGGGCCAGCGGCGACCACGGCAGCACCCCGACGCCCTGGTCCAGGCAGAACGGGTGCATCTCCCGCTCCTCCTCGCGGGACAGCAGGTTGTACTGGTCCTGCATGGAGACGAAGCGGGTCCAGCCGTTCAGGTCGGCCGTGTACTGGGCCTTGGCGAGCTGCCAGGCGAACATCGACGACGCCCCGATGTAGCGGGCCTTGCCGGCCCGCACCACGTCGTGCAGGGCCTCCATGGTCTCCTCGATCTCCACCGCCGGGTCCCAGCGGTGGATCTGGTACAGGTCCACGTAGTCGGTGCCGAGGCGCGTCAGGCTCGCGTCGATCGCGGACAGGATGTGCTTGCGGGAGAGGCCCGCGCCGTGCGGACCGGGATGCATGCGGCCGTGCACCTTGGTGGCGACGACCACCTCGTCCCGGGCCGCGAAGTCGCGCAGGGCCCGGCCGACGATCTCCTCGCTGGAACCGTCGGAGTAGACGTCGGCGGTGTCGAACGTGTCGATGCCGAGCTCCAGCGCGCGTCGGACGAAGGCGCGGCTCTCCTCCTCCGGGAGGCTCCACTCGTGGTTGCCGCGGGCGGGGTCGCCGTAGCTCATGCACCCCAGGACGATCGAGGAGACCTGCAGGCCGCTGCTGCCGAGACGGTGGTGATCCATGCCGTCCATCGTGCACCGGCGCACCGGGTCGGCGCCCGCCCGCTGCTGCGCGGGCGGGCGCGAGCCGGTCAGTACGCGGCGGTGAACCGGGCGCGGTGGTGGGCCGGGCGCTCCACCTCGTCGAGGATCGCCACCGCGAGGTCGGCGCCGGACAGCTCGGAGCGGCCCTCGTCGTCCGTCACCAGCACGTCACCGCCCAGGCGGTAGCGCCCGGTGCGCTCGCCCGGCGCGTAGGAGCCGAAGCCGGCGGCAGGGCTGACGAAGAACCAGTCCAGCGCCTCGGGGCTGCGCCGCAGGTCGTCGAGGACGTCCGTCAGCTCGAGCGCCTCGGCGCGGAACGCCTCGGGGAAGTCGCCGTCCAGCAGGCGGGGACCGCCGGGCGCCACCTGCAGCGAGCCGGCGCCGCCGATCACACCGAGCCGGACCCCGGCCTGCTGCGCCGCCGCCGCGAGCGCCGCGACCACGTCGCCCAGACGTCCGGCCAGCGCGCCACGAGGGGACATCGCCTCGACCACCACGTCGGCGCCGGCGACCGCCTCCGCGGCGAAGGAGGGAGCCAGGGCGTCGCCCTGCCGGTAGGCGACTCCGGCCACCGCCTCGACAGGTGCGGTGCGGCTCCATGCGGTGACCTGGTGACCGCGGGAGGCCGCCTCGCGCACCAGGTGTGCGCCTGCGTAGCCGGTGCCGCCCAGGATGGTGATGCGTGCCATGCGTGCTGCTCCTTGCTCGTCTCTCTTCCGCTCTGGCGGGTTCTTACGTACTGTAGGAGAGTGACAAGCGGACAGGAAGTAGGCACTTTGCGGTGCGTGACGGGGGTCACGGCGCGGGGCATCGTCACGGCGCCCGGCATCGTCACGGCGCACCGCGTCGTGACGGCGCCCGGGATCGTCGTCGTGCACGACGGGGTGACGCCATGAGCGCGCCGCTGGTCTGGGACCCGTACACCCGCGACTGCCCCTCGCGGCAGGTGCTCGACCGCATCGGCGACCGGTGGACCGTGCTGGTGGTCGGTGCGCTCGGCGACGGTCCGCTGCGCTACTCCGCCATCGCGGACCGCGTGCAGGGCGTGTCGCAGAAGATGCTCACGCAGACGCTGCGCAGCCTCGAACGCGACGGACTGGTGACCCGCACGCACTACCCGCAGATCCCGCCGCGCGTCGAGTACGAGCTGACGGACGCGGGTCGCACGCTGCGCGTCCCGCTGCACGCCCTCGAGCAGTGGGCCGTCGAGCACATGCCCGGGATCGTCGCCGCACGGGAGGCCTTCGACACCCTGCACCCGTGACGGCGGCTACCGTGCACCGGTGACCGAGTGGGTGCTGGACCTGCCGCTGCGCACCGAGCGCCTCGAGCTGCGCGAGCACCGGCCCGGCGACCTCGACGACCTGCTGGTGTTCCACGGCGACCCGCAGGTCACCCGGTACACCCCCTGGCCGGTGCGCGACCGCGAGCAGACCCGTGAGGCGCTGGACGTGCGGATCCCGCGCACCCGGGCGGCCGGGGCCGGGGACGTGATCAGCCTCGCCGTGGTGGAGCGGGCGACGGGCACCGTCATCGGGGAGGCGCTGCTCAAGCGCGGGTCCGGCTCCGAGGCGGAGGTCGGGTACGCGATCCGTACCGACCGGTGGGGGCGGGGGCTGGCTGCTGAGGCCGTCGGCCGCCTGCTGGAGGCGGCAACGGGGCTCGGCGTGCGCAAGGTGCACGCAGTGGTGGCGCGCGGCAACGACGCCTCGGTCCGTCTGCTGACGCGGCTGGGGTTCGCCGAGCTGGCAGGAGCCGACTCGGTGGGAGCCGATGCAACGGGCGCCGACTCGTCGGTCGCCGACGCGACGGGGGACGGTGCGGCGAGAGCCGGTGCGACGGGCGCCGATCACGCGGACGACGGGCCGACGCGGACGTTCCTCCTGGTCCTGGGCTGAGGCCGGGACCGACGGGCCGTCGCGCGCGGGTGCGGCGCGCGGGACGATGGACGCCGTGACCCTCCTCGACCGCCTCGACACCGACCTGCACACCGCCATGAAGGCGCGAGACACGTTCGCCACGGGCACGTTGCGCCAGATGATCGCCGCCGTGCGCGGCGCCGCCAAGTCCGGCCCGGTGGCCCGCGAGCTGGACGACGACGAGATCCTGGCCGTTCTGACCGCCGAGGTGAAGAAGCGCCGCGAGAGCGCGGAGATCTACACCGGGGCCGGCGCGAACGACCGCGCCGCCACCGAGACGGCCGAGGCCGACTTCATCGAGGGTTACCTGCCCGCGGCGCTCAGCGAGGCCGACCTCGACGCGCTGGTGGCCGAGGCGGTGGCGAGCACGGGCGCGACGACGATGAAGGACATGGGCGCCGTGATGAAGGCGGCGCAGGCCGCCGCGGCGGGCCGTGGACGGGTGGACGGCAAGGCGCTGTCCGGCAAGGTGCGGGCGGCGCTGAGCCGGTGAGGGCCGGCGACCACCCGGTGACGGCGCGGTGACGGCGACGGGTCGCTGAGCCGCGATGGACGGTGCCCGCCGGGGGCTGACGACGGCCGAGGCCGCCGCCCGGTTGCGGACGGACGGCCCGAACACGTTGCCGAGCCCGAAGCGGCGGTCGCCGCTGCGGACGTTCGGTGCGCAGCTGGTGCACCCGTTCGCCCTGCTGCTGTGGGTGGCCGCGATGCTGGCGGCGCTCGCCGGGCTGCCGCAGCTGACGGTGGCGATCGCCGTGGTGGTGCTCCTCAACGCCGTGTTCTCGTTCCTGCAGGAGGCGCGCGCCGACCGGGCGGCCGAGCGGCTGCGGTCGCTGCTGCCCGGGCGGGTCAGCGTGCGGCGGGACGGGCAGCCCCGGCAGGTGGACTCCGCGGACGTCGTCGTCGGCGACGTGCTGCTGCTCGAGGCGGGCGACCGCGTCCCGGCCGACGCGGACGTGCTCGAGGCGGACGCGGCGCTCCTCGACACGTCGACCCTGACCGGCGAGAGCGAGCCGGCCTCCCTCGCGGCCGGCGACCGCGTGTTCGCCGGGACCTTCCTCGTCGAGGGGCTGGCCGAGGGACTCGTCGTCGCCGCCGGGGAGCACACCCGGCTCGCCGGGATCGCGGGAGCGACGTCCGCCGCCCGGGTGCACCCCACGCCGCTCACCCGCGAGCTGACCCGGGTGGTGCGCGGCATCGGGGCGATCGCCGTCGCGGCCGGCGGCGCGTTCATGCTGCTCACGATCGTGATCGGCCGGCCGGTGGCCGACGCGTTCGTGCTGGCGATCGGTGTGACGGTCGCGCTGGTCCCGGAGGCGCTGCTGCCCACGGTGACGCTCGCCCTGGCGTGGGGCGCGGAGCGGATGGCGAGGCGGCAGGTGCTGGTCCGCTCGCTGGAGGCCGTCGAGACGCTCGGCTCGACCACGTTCGTCTGCACCGACAAGACCGGCACCCTCACGCTCAACCAGATGACGGTGGTCGCCGTGTGGACACCCGCCGGCTCGGCCCGCGTCGCGACGGCCGGGTACGCGCCGACCGCGGACGTCCAGGTCGACGGCGGGGCGCGGGACTCGGTCGCAGACCTGGCCCGAGCGGGCGCTCGCTGCTCGCGCGGGTACGTCGAGCAGGTCGACGGGCGGTGGGCGGCGCACGGCGACCCGATGGAGGCCGCGATCGACGCGTTCGCCCGGCGGCTCGGCGTGGACACTCCCGCCGTGCGCGTGCAGTCGTGGCACGACGTCGCGTTCGCGTTCGACCCGCACCGCCGCCGGATGAGCGTGGTGGCGGGCGACCGGGTGCTCGCCAAGGGAGCACCGGACGGTCTGCTGCCGCTGTGCCCGCCCGAGGAGGCCGCAGCAGCCGCCCCGGCGCTGGCCGAGCTGTCCGGCCGTGGGTTGCGGGTGCTGGCCGTCGCGGCGCGCGCGACCGGGGCCGAGCCGCCGACCAGCACCGCGACCGCAGAGGTGGGGCTGCACCTGCTCGGCCTCGTGGGCCTGGAGGACCCGCCACGGACCGAGTCCGCCGACGCGGTCGCCGAGTGCCGGCGGGCCGGGGTGCGCGTCGCGATGATCACCGGCGACCACCCGGTGACGGCGGCCGCGATCGCGCTCGAGGTGGGCCTGCGGACCGCGGACGGACCGGTCCTGGTCGGTGCGGACCTGCCGTCGGACGAGGGCGCGCTCGGGGAGCTGCTGGACCGGGACGGCATCGTGGTGGCCCGGGTGGCACCGGAGGACAAGCTGCGGATCGCGCGGGCGCTGCACGCGCGCGGGCACGTGGTGGCGATGACCGGGGACGGGGTGAACGACGGGCCGGCGCTGCGCGAGGCGGACATCGGCATCGCGATGGGCGCGTCGGGGACGGACGTGGCCCGAGAGGCGGCCGACCTGGTGCTGCTCGACGACCGGTTCTCCTCCGTGGTCGCCGGCATCGAGCTGGGCCGCGCGACCTACGCCAACGTGCGGCGGTTCCTCACCTACCACCTGACGGACAACGTCGCCGAGCTCGCCCCCTTCGTCCTGTGGGGCGTGACGGGCGGTACGTTCCCGCTGGCGCTGGGCGTGCTGCAGGTGCTGGCGCTGGACATCGGGACGGACACGCTCTCGGCCACGGCGCTCGGCGCGGAGCCGCCGGCGAGGAGGGTGCTCGACGAGGCCCCGGCGGCGGGCCGGTTGCTGGACCGCACGGTGCTGCGCCGGTCGTTCGGCCTGCTGGGTCCCGTCGAGGCAGCCGTGTCGCTGACGGCGTTCGCCGTGACGCTGCTCGCGTCCGGGTGGCGGTTCGGCGGGGCCGCACCCGGCGGCGCCCTGCTGGCGGCCGCGTCGGGGGCGGCGTTCCTCGCCGTGGTGCTCGGGCAGGCCGCGAACGCCTTCGCGTGCCGCAGCGAGCTGCGGGCCCCGCCCGGCCGGGCCCGGAACCGCCTGCTCGCGCCGGCCGTGGCGATCGGCATCGCGTTCTGCCTGGTCACGATCTACGTCCCCGGGCTGGCGCGGCAGCTGGGACAGGCGGCACCGACGGGCCTCGGCTGGCTGGTGGCGCTCGCCGCGCCGGTGACCGTGCTCGTCGCCGACCGGCTGGACAAGGCGGTGCACGCACGCCGCGGGCGCACCGGAGCGGGCGCCGGGAGCTGATCGCGCAGCA
>DAIDJQ010000145.1 GCA_027451305.1 Cellulomonas sp. | reverse complement strand
GAGAGCCGGCCATGAGCTCTTCGGGCAGGTGCTCATGAGGTTGGCGGCGTAGTGGGTGCGGCAGCGTTGCCAGGTCGCCCCGGGCAGGTTGGCGGCGATCGCCTCGACCAGGCCCGCGTGGGCGTCGGAGGTGACCAGGCGGACCCCGGTAAGGCCGCGGGCGACCAGGTCGGCGAAGAACACGTTCCACGCTTCCTTGGTCTCGGCGGTGGCGACCTTGACACCCAGGACCTCCCGGTGCCCGTCGGCGTTGACCCCGGTTGCCACCAGCACGACCGCATTGACGACGCGTCCGCCCTCACGGACCTTCATCGTCAGCGCGTCGGCGGCCACGAACGTGAACGGCCCGGCGTCGGCCAACGGCCGGGTCCGGAACGCGGTGACCTGCTCGTCCAGGTCGGTGGCCATCCGCGAGACCTGCGACTTGGAAAGGCTCGTGATCCCCAGGGACTCCACGAGCTTGTCCATCCGGCGGGTGGACACACCCAGCAGGTAGCAGGTCGCGACCACGCTGATCAGCGCCGCCTCGGCCCGCTTCCTGCGTTCGAGCAGCCACTCAGGGAAGTAGGACCCGGTGCGCAGCTTGGGGATCGCCACGTCGAGCGTGCCGACCCGCGTGTCCAGGTCCCGGTGCCGGTAGCCGTTGCGCTGGTTGACCCGCTCCGGGGAGGCCTGGCCCCACTCGGCGCCGCAGACCGCGTCCGCCTCGGCCGACAACAGACTGTTGATCACCGTGCCCAACAGGTGACGCATCAGGTCCGGGGACGCCCCGGACAGGGCCTCGCCCAAGACGCCAGCGGGGTCGACAATGCGTGCAGCGGTCATCGTGATGCTCCGTTCGAGAGTGCTGTGAGAGGTTCACTCGAAGGATCACGCGGTGACCGCGTCGTCGTCCACGACGACCCACGGCCCCAGCGCTACACCACTATCAGGGACGCCACTGGCGGCGCGGTGCTTCCGGGCACCTGCCGGTGCGGGGTGCAGCCGGCACCGGTTAGCGGCTGGACGGCGGGGTTCGGGTCGCGGCGGCCGTAGGTCTGTCCGGGACCGGAGCGGCCTGTGGTGCCAAGGTGAAGCCGACCAAGGTCACCGCGGCGACGATCTGTTCGGTGGGCACCGGGCCCAGCGCGGTCACCGTGAGCGCCGACGGTGCGCCGTGGACCACGGTCACGCCGACGCCGATCACGCCCGGCACCGCGCGGACAGCTTCCATCAGCTCTGCCAGCCAGGTTCCGCGGGCCAGTCCGGCGACCGCGAACGCGCTGCCGCTCATGGCTTCCCCCTCCCCATGTGCCTGATCGTCGGGTACCTCGCCGGCTGTTGGGCTGAGGGCCGATCAGCGAACGACGAAGCTCTCGTCAACTCGCACCTGGCCTTTCGGGATGCCCGGGCCGCCACCCGACCGGGGGTGCTGCTGGTCCGTCGCCCCCGATGAACGCCTCGGGCATGCGGGAAGCGGGCGCGGTGGTGAGGGTCACTACCGGTCCGCGCACCGACTTCGGCCAGGCTGACTGGTGGGCGCCCGGTTCGTGGCGGAACTGATCCGGCACGGGCACGGGCCGGGCGGTGCGACGCTGCCCCGCTCGGCCCATACGCGCTTGCTCTACGTGGTGTGCCAGAACCTGGCCTGGGAACGGGTCGGTAGCATTACGGCGCCAGGCAGCAGGCCGCAGTCTGGGGCGCTGGGCTGCCTGGCGGGCAGTCGCAGCCGGCCGCGCAGGCGGCCAAGCCCGCCGCGTCTGGGCGCCGGTCGGCGGCGGGCCCGGTGGCGCATGGCACGCGGGGCAGCATGCTCGTGGCCCGGGTGTCGGGGGCCGCGAGCAGGGTGTCGGGGTCGGCGATCTGCCAGTACGCGGCCTGCAGAAGGGGCGAAAGCCCAGGGCTGGCCGAGGCGCGGACTGCATGGCCGACGACGGTCGGGGGCAGGTGCAGCGCCCAGGACTGGACGCGTTCCAGCGTCCGGTAGGCCAGACGAGTCTTGGTTACGGCCTGCCGGTAGCGGGCCAGTGCTGTGGGCAGGTCCTGGTGGCCGAGCAGCACGGCGCGGGCCTGCCGGCCGGCTTCCTGCCCGAACACCAGGGCGGGGCGAATGCCCTCCCCGGTCAGCGGCAGGCACTGGCCGGCCGCGTCACCCACGAGGAAGACCTGGCCGATGACCGGTTCGGCCAGGCGGGATGGGAACGCGCCGCCGTGAACCGCCTTGGCGGGCAGTTCGTCCACGTGGGTGAAACGCATCAGGTCGCGTTTGAGCCCGTTGGGGTGGGCGAGGTAGGAGGCTGTTCCGTCCCGGACGTGATCACCTGCGGGAAAAGCCCAGTGCACGCCGTCGGGCCGGCCCGGGGGACGGAACCAGAACTCCAGTGCGCAACCGACATGACGAGCGGGGGTCTCCACGCCGGTGGAGGCGTGCGCTCGGTCCAGGGGTGGCGCACCCAGGGCGCGGGCCAAGACCCGCCGCCACCCCGAGGCGTCGATCAGCACCGCTGAGCGGACCCGGCGGGCACCGAGTCGCAGCGTGCCGTCGGGGTCGACGCCGCCGAACGGTGCCACGGCGACCTGCACGTCCCCGAGCCGGCTGGCCAGGATCTGGCACAGCGTCATGTAGTCGAATGTGGCGAACGGGTGGTGCGTGGTGTCGAACCCGATGCGCCGGCCGGCTACGTTGAGCATGACCCGCGGGTGCACCTGCTCAAGGGCGTCGCCCGCCTCGAGGCGTTCGAGCACGGTCAGCAGCGTGCCGCACGCCGAGGTCTGCCCCGTCCCGATCGGCTCCCGGTCCACCAGCAGCACCCGCCCGGCACCGACCAACTGCCCGGCGGCGGCCAGCCCGGCGAAGCTGGCGCCGACCACCACCGCGTCATAGTCGTCGATCTGGTTCATGCTCGCCTGCGAGGACGTGCGGCATCGGCAGGTCGTCCGGTGCGGCCGGCAGGCCGGCCGTGGTGGGTGGTCACCGTAGTGCCGGCCCGGCTGGCGGGCTGCCCTCGGCGGACGCGCCGTGGCTCGTGGCGTGGGTGGAGTCCTGCGGGTGGGCGCCCTGGTGGGTCGTGCCTCCGCAGTGCCCACCGGCGGCGCCGCCGTGTCCGTTCGCGCCACCCTGCCCGCCGTGGCCGCCATGTCCGCCGTGCCCGCCGTGGCCGGCGTGCATGAAGACCATGGCCCCGATGAACAGGAGCCAGTACCAGTTGTTGGCCAGGAAGGTGATCACGAGGACCTCCGGAATCGCCGAAGAGGGACGGAATGGTGACGGACTTGGGCTACGCGGGCTTGCGTCGCGGTGGGTTCGCCATGACGCTCGCCCGAGCCGGGACACGCTCTTCGGGCAAGGTGTGGGCGTCAGGTCGGTGGTGCCCGACTTCGGCGACCCAGTGCCACCAGCCGATGCGCCGTTCCAGCCGGGCGTCCACGCTGAAGGGGGCGGCGCCCTGGTAGTAGCTGAAGATCAGCAACGCGGCGAACACCAGCGCGTACACGATGGCGGTGCCGATGTCCGCGGCGCCGGAGGTGTACGGCCCACCGAAGCCCTCGGCGGTCGACCCGATCAGCAGGCTGAACACGATCGCAGCGCTGTAGCTGAACTTGCGGGTGAAGCCGACGATCAACGCGGCCGCGATCAGCGTCTCGACGGTGGCGACCAGGTAGGCGAAGAACGCCGGATCTGGATGCTGCAGGTTGATCCAGAATCGGAACCACGGCTGCAGCCAACCGGGCTGTCCGTCGGCCTGCCCCATGATGGTGTCCATGTAGCTGGCCCGGAACCCAGGCAGCCACTTCAAGGCCGCGTCGATCAGCCAGATCAGGCCGAACGCCACCCGCAGCACAGTCTTCGGCCAATGGCTCACCGCCGCTGGGGTGATCACCGGGCTGGTGTTCGATGTCGCCATCACGCACCTCCTTTGAGCGTGCCCCGCCGACCGTGGGCCGTGCTGACCGGGACCGACCCGGCCGTGGCGACCGCCGTGCGACCGGCGAGCTCCTGCCGCAGCTGGACGTAGGCGGTGAGGTCCAGGTCGCCCGCGGCGAGGCGAGCATCGAGGGCCGAACCCGGGTCGGGGATCCGTTGTGCCCGTGTCGGGAACAGCCGGCACACCGCCCAGACGGCCAGACCGATCACGAGCGTCAGAGCGACGACCATGAACACCCAGCCACCGACGGTTATCCGGCTGCACCACAGGCCCATCGAGCCCTCCTCGCCGCGGGCGAGCGGCGTAGGTGGCCGCTCACCAACCAGCCTCAGGCCGGCGGATCAAGTTCCGGGTCGCACACGATGAACCCTTGCTGAAGATCTGCGCCCGGACGCGGGCAGGTCGATGACGAACTGGGCGCCCGCCCCGGGCCGGGGCTGTGCGCGCTGATCGTGCCGCCGTGAGAACCGCTCGAACACATGAGGCAGGCGCTGGCCGGCGATGCCCTCACCGGTGTCGGCCACGATCACGCGCACGCCATCGCGGCGGCGGCACGAGACATGCCACCCAGCGAGGCACCGATTCGGCGGGCGAGAACCGAGTTGCCGCCCAGGGCGGTCAACGCAGCGGCCCTCAGGGCAACGGCTGGCGTCAGGGCACTGACGGAGGCGAACGCGGTCTCAGCGTGCTCGACGACGGAGCCGGCCAAGGTGCGTACGTTGGCGAGCACGTGCCGGCAGAACAGGCCGGGGCCGATCGGCCCGGCGACCAGCCAGGCGGCCACGGTGGCCGCCACCAGGACAAGTGCCATCGCGACCATGAGACGGGCGACGATGTCCACTCGGGTGGGGAGTATCAGGTGACGGGGTACATCTACGTGACCGGAGCGCTCTACGACTGCGTCAGTTCACCGGCGCTTTGGCAGGACATCTACCTCGGGTAAGGAGAGCCGGGAGGTGACGGCATCTGGGTTCCTGTGGTCCGAACCCGCGGTGCGGCTCGATCCGCCTGAGGCCGCGAAGCAGGCGCCAGAACTCGCCCGCGCCTGCTTCGCGGTGCCGGAAGGCCGTGCCCGGGGTGAGTTCCTGTGGAGCGACGTCGCCCCGCGAGTGGCGTGGAGCCCGGATGGCTCGCGGGGCGCGCGAGGGGACCTCACCGTCGGCGAGATGCTGGCCGCTGCCCAGCAGCTCCCGAGCGTGATCGCCAACGCCCCTGACCGCGGCGGGCTCGGCATGTCCGAGGACGTGCTCGCGACGGTGCTGGAGTTCCTCTTGACGACCGTCCGGGCCAGCCCCGTGCTGGCCGGGCTCGACGCCGTGAACGCGGCCAACGAGCCGATGAGAACTGCCGCGCGACCAAGGATTGGCGCACGGCGCCGCTTCGCCCGCGCCGTTGACTCCACCGCCCCAGCAGTCCGTGCAGCAAGCGCCCGCCTCCGCCAGGTCATTGCGGACGACCCTGTGCTGGGTCGGGAGCGGTAGCCGGGTCGATCCGGCGACCGCGATCAGCCGCCACCGCCTGCGCGGTGACGAAAGACCGAGACGCCCAGGACCGCGACCTCTGAGCCGGATCCACACTCACCGACGGAGCCAGGGCCCTGGCCTGACAGCCCGGGCCGGGGCCCGAAAGCCGTGGACAACGGCCCACACCCCGCCCACGATGGATCCAGGCGGGCGGACCGACCCACGTGTCGCACCCTTGAGTGCTGACTTCACAACGCCGCACAGACGGCCAACCCTGTGGCGATCCGCCGGTCAAGTCCCTGGGAGTGGTGTAGCGCGTTGGCGTGATCTTCGGGTTGGTCAGGCTGTCAGGGCGAGGGGCTGGTTGGTCACCTCCTGGCCTTCGGCGACGAGCGTCAGTCGGGACTTGGCCAGCACGTCGAGGGCGAA
>DAIDJQ010000144.1 GCA_027451305.1 Cellulomonas sp. | reverse complement strand
GCGTGGCTCGGTGGTGGCCGGCTGGGTGGGCCGTGCCGTCGCGGTCGGTCTGGTGCTGCTCGCAGTGGTGATCCCCTGGGCGAGCGGTGCCGCGCCGTCCACGTTCAACGTGATCTGGGCGGCGCTGCTGGGCGCCTTCCTCTGGAGCGGCGCCACGGCTGCGATCCGTGGCGCCCGGCAGCAGCGGGTGGTGCAGTCCCTGACCTTGGCGTCGGTCGCGCGTCCGGCGCTCGCCGTCGCGCCTGACGAGACGGTCGCCGTGGCAGGTCGGCACGCCGTGGCCAACGGTGCGACGGAGGTGGTCCTCGTCGCGCCGGACGGACGTCCCGCGGCCTACGTGGACGTGGAGGCGGCCGGGCGGGTGCCTGCGGCCGCGGCGGCGCTGACGCCGGTGAGCGCGGTCGCCGTCCCGCTCCCGGTCGGCGCCTGGGTGGACGGCCGCCTCTCCGGGGAGCCGCTGCTGAACGCCCTGTCGGACGCGTCGCGCCTGTCGCCGGTCGTCGCCGTCCTCGTCGACGGGCGCGTCGCCGGTCTCGTCCGGACGGCGGACGTGGTCGCTCTGCTCCGCTCCTGAGCGGCGGCGCGCGGGGACCCCTGCCGCACCCGGACCGGGCGGCGGGGTCGTCACCCTAGACTCGGGCGCCGTGACCGACCTTCCCCTGCCGACCGGCGCAGCGCGCCACCGCGGACCCTTCCGGCACGGGGACCGGGTCCAGCTGACCGACCCGCGCGGCCATCTGCACACCATCACGCTGAGCCCGGGCGGCACGTTCCACACCCACAAGGGGTGGTTCGCGCACGACGACCTCGTCGGCGAGCCCGAGGGTTCCGTGGTGCGTTCGTCCGGCGGCGTGGAGTACCTGGCACTGCGGCCCCTCCTGGCGGACTACGCGATCTCGATGCCCCGCGGCGCGGCGGTGGTGTACCCGAAGGACGCCGGCCAGGTGGTCGCGATGGCGGACATCTTCCCGGGCGCGCGCGTCGTCGAGGCGGGGGTCGGGTCCGGCGCGCTCACCCTCTTCCTGCTGCGCGCGGTCGGGGACGGTGGCTCCCTGCACTCGATCGAGCGGCGCGACGACTTCGCGGCGGTGGCACGCGGGAACGTCGAGAGCTTCTTCGGCGGCCCGCACCCTGCGTGGCGGCTGAGCGTGGGCGACCTGGCGGACGTGCTGCCGCAGACGTCCGAGACGGGATCGGTCGACCGCGTCGTCCTCGACATGCTGGCGCCCTGGGAGAACATCGGTGTCGTCGCCGACGCGCTCATCCCCGGTGGCGTCCTGATCTGCTACGTCGCCACCACCACCCAGCTGTCGAGGCTCGCCGAGGACCTGCGCACCGACGGCCGGTTCACCGAACCGGCCGCATGGGAGTCGATGGTGCGCACGTGGCACCTCGAGGGCTTGGCCGTCCGCCCCGACCACCGGATGATCGGCCACACCGGGTTCCTGCTCACCGCGCGCCGGCTCGCCGACGGCGTGCAGGCGCCGCTGCGCAGGCGGCGACCGGCCAAGGGTGCGTACCCACTGGCCCCCGACGGTGCACCCGCGGCCGACGCCGAGCTGTGGTCGGCCGAGGAGCTCGGTGAGCAGCCGGTCTCTGACAAGAAGGTGCGTCGCGCGCGGCGCGAGGTAGGTCAGCCACCGGAGGTCTGACGGCTGCGTCCCAGAGGGCGGAACGGCGCGCTCGAGATTCGAGACGCCGTCGAACGTGCGTCGCGTCACAGGTGCACCGTCGCCGGCTGTGGTTACTGTTGCCGGACCAGCAGGCACAGCGCCGTGCAGGATGGCTGCAGGATCACCCGGAGCCAGACCAGCGACGTGCGAACGGAGGCCGACATGACCGACCCGGTTTCCCCTGGACGCGACCTGCCACGCGAGGTGGCGGTGCTCGCCGCCAAGAACGAGCGGCTGACCGAGGCCCTCGTCGCCGCGCGTGAGCAGATCGTCGAGCTCAAGCGGCAGGTCGACGAGCTCGCCAAGCCGCCCGGCACGTACGCCGTCTTCCTCGGGGCGCGCGCCGACGGCACGGTCGACATCATCTCGGCCGGCCGTAAGATGCACGTGGGCGCGAGCCCGTCGCTCGACCTGCGAGAGCTGAAGCCGGGCCAGGAGGTCATGCTCAACGAGGCGCTGACCGTGGTCGAGGCCGGCGGCTACGAGAAGGTCGGCGAGCTGGTCACGGTCAAGGAGATGCTGGGCGAGGGCCGAGCGCTGGTGGTCGGGCGGGGCGACGAGGAGCGCGTGGTCCGGTTCGCCGGCCAGGTGGCAGACGCGGGCGTGCGGATAGGCGACGCGTTGACCATCGACTCCCGCAGCGGGTTCGTCTTCGAGGTGATCCCGCGGGCCGAGGTCGAGGAGCTGGTGCTCGAGGAGGTCCCGGACATCGACTACTCGGACATCGGCGGCCTCGGCGCCCAGATCGAGGCGATCCGGGATGCGGTCGAGCTGCCCTTCCTGCACCCGGAGCTGTTCCGGGAGCACGGCCTCAAGCCGCCGAAGGGAGTGCTGCTGTACGGCCCGCCCGGGTGCGGAAAGACCTTGATCGCCAAGGCGGTTGCGCACTCGCTCGCGGCCACGGCCGCGTCGGCCCGTGGGGAGGACCCGAACGCCGCGCGCTCCTACTTCCTCAACGTCAAGGGCCCCGAGCTGCTGAACAAGTACGTCGGGGAGACCGAGCGGCACATCCGGCTGATCTTCGCCCGGGCCCGGGAGAAGGCGTCGCAGGGCCATCCGGTCGTCGTGTTCTTCGACGAGATGGAGTCGCTGTTCCGCACCCGGGGCACCGGCGTCTCCTCCGACGTGGAGACGACGATCGTGCCGCAGCTGCTGGCGGAGATCGACGGTGTGGAGCGCCTGGAGAACGTCATCGTCATCGGTGCGTCCAACCGCGAGGACATGATCGACCCGGCGATACTGCGGCCCGGCCGCCTCGACGTGAAGATCAAGATCGAGCGGCCCGACGCCGAGGGGGCCCGCGAGATCTTCGCCAAGTACCTCACCGCCGACCTGCCGATCCACGCCGACGACATCGCCGAGCACGGCGGGTCCGAGGTGGCCGCCGTCGAGGAGATGATCGCCCGCGTCGTGGAGCGGATGTACTCCGAGAGCGACGAGAACCGCTTCCTCGAGGTGACGTATGCGAGCGGGGACAAGGAGGTCCTCTACTTCAAGGACTTCAACTCGGGCGCGATGATCCAGAACATCGTCGACCGTGCGAAGAAGTCTGCGATCAAGGACTTCCTGTCGACCGGTCAGCGCGGCATCCGCGTCGACCATCTGCTCGCCTCCTGCGTCGAGGAGTTCCGCGAGAACGAGGACCTGCCGAACACGACCAACCCGGACGACTGGGCGCGCATCTCCGGGAAGAAGGGCGAGCGCATCGTCTTCATCCGGACCATCGTGCAGGGCAAGAAGGGCGTCGACACCTCGCGGACCATCGAGACGGTGACGAGCACCGGCCAGTACCTCTGAGCCGAGGGCTGCGGGGGCCCGTCGCGTCCCCGCAGGGCGGCACCCGGCCGCGCCCTAGGGTGTTGACGTGACCGTTCGCCGCATCATGGGCATCGAGACCGAGTACGGCGTCCTCCAGCCGGGCCGGCCGTTGGCCAACCCCATGCTGCTGTCGAGCCACGTTGTCGCGGTGCACGCCGCTGCTCGCGAGGGTGCTCGGGCGAGGGCGCGCTGGGACTACGACGACGAGGATCCCCTGCATGACGCGCGCGGCTTCCGGCTGCAGCGCGCTGCAGCGCACCCGTCGCTGCTGACGGACGACCCGGCAGCGCCGGCGCCGTCGAGCGACGGGCCTCAGGCGATGCCGCGGTCGCCCGTCGAGGAGTACGAGGACCCGGGAGCGGCCAACGTCATCCTGACCAACGGCGCGCGCCTCTACGTGGACCATGCGCACCCGGAGTACTCCAGCCCGGAGGTGACCAACCCGCTCGACGCGGTCCGCTGGGACCGCGCGGGCGAGCTGGTCATGCTGGCGTCCGTGCGTGCGCTCGCGTCGACGACGGCGATGCCGGACGTCGCCCTGTACAAGAACAACGTGGACGGCAAGGGCGCCACCTACGGCACGCACGAGAACTACCTGGTGGAGCGGTCGGTGCCGTTCGGCGACCTCGTCCGGCGGCTCACGCCCTTCCTCGTCACGCGGCAGGTCTTCACGGGGGCGGGTCGTGTGGGGATCGGCCAACGGGGCGAGCAGGCAGGATTCCAGCTCTCGCAGCGGGCCGACTACATCGAGGCCGAGGTGGGTCTGGAGACCACGCTGCGCCGGCCCATCGTGAACACGCGCGACGAGCCGCACGCCGATCCGGCGAGGTGGCGACGGCTGCACGTCATCATCGGCGACGCCACCATGCTCGAACCCGCCACGTACCTGCGGCTCGG
>DAIDJQ010000143.1 GCA_027451305.1 Cellulomonas sp. | reverse complement strand
AGCTCGGCGGAGGTGGCCGGGGTGACCCCCCGGATCGTCCGGCCCAGCACGCCCTTGACCGACGGGTACGCGTAGAACGCGCCCTGCGGGGTGGGGATCACCACGCCGTCGATCTGCTCGAGCATCGACACCATCGTCGTGCGTCGCCGGTCGAACGCCTGGCGCATCGCCTCGACCGCCGACAGGTCGCCGGTGAGCGCCGCGATGGCCGCCCGCTGGGACACGTTCGCCACGTTGGACGTCAGGTGGGACTGCAGGTTGGTCGCGGCTTTCACCACGTCCGACGGGCCGATCATCCAGCCGACCCGCCAGCCGGTCATCGCGTACGTCTTGGCGACGCCGTTGAGCACCACCGTGGTGTCGGCGAGCTCCGGCACCACCCGGACGATGGGCGTGAACACCGAGTGGTCGTAGGTGAGGTGCTCGTAGATCTCGTCGGTGATCACCCAGATGCCGTGCTCCAGCGCCCAGCGGCCGATCTCCTCGGTCTGCTCGGGGGAGTAGACGGCACCCGTCGGGTTGGACGGCGAGCAGAACAGCAGCACCTTGGTGCGGTCGGTGCGCGCCGCCTCGAGCTGCTCGACGGTGACCAGGTAGCCGGCGTCCGTGTCGGCGAACACCTCGACCGGGACGCCGCCGGCGAGCCGGATCGCCTCCGGGTAGGTGGTCCAGTACGGCGCGGGCAGCAGCACCTCGTCCCCGGGGTCGACGAGGGTGGCGAACGCCTGGAACACGGCCTGCTTGCCGCCGTTGGTCACCAGCACGTCCGCCGCCCGGACCTCGTAGCCGGAGTCGCGCAGCGTCTTGACGGCGATCGCCTCGCGCAGCTCGGGCAGGCCGGCGGCGGGCGTGTAGCGGTGGTTGCGCGGGTCGGACGCGGCCGCGATCGCGGCGTCCACGATGGGCTGCGGCGTGGGGAAGTCGGGCTCGCCGGCGCCGAAGCCGATCACGGGCCGGCCGGCGGCCTTCAGCGCCTTGGCGCGGGCGTCGACCGCGAGGGTGGCGGACTCGGCGATGGCGCCGATCCGGGCGGAGACGCGAGGGCGGGAGGACGAGGTCTGCTGGCTCACCGGGCCATCATCCCGCGGACTGCCCGCGGTTCGACCCCACGTCCACCGTCGCGTACAGTGGGCCCCCGGCGGTTGACGTCCGCCATGATGTGTTGCGCCCTCGGGCGGGGCCATCGGGTCGGTCCTCGGACCGAGCGGGACGTCGATCGACCGTAGGGCAGTGGCGCAATTGGTAGCGCAGCGGTCTCCAAAACCGCAGGTTGCAGGTTCGAGTCCTGTCTGCCCTGCGCAAGCGGTCACTCGACCGCGAGCAGGACTGCCGGACGGTCCGGCGGGTCACGTCGGCACCGGTCAGGTCCCCCGGGACCCGGTGGGCCGGCGGACGCAGGGCCCACCGGTCCGGTGTCCGCCATGAGAGGGAGAGGCCAGACGTGAGCGAACCCGCACCCGCGGCGGCGTCCGAGGGCAAGGCGCCGCGCCGCAGCACGGCGCCGAGCACCCGCGCCGGCACGGAGCGTCCTGGGCTGTTCGCTCGCATCGCGTTGTTCTGGCGGCAGGTGGTCGCCGAGCTGAAGAAGGTCGTCTGGCCCACCCGCTCGGAGCTCGGCACCTACACCACCGTCGTCATCGTCTTCGTCGCGATCGTGATGGCCTTCATCACGGTCGTCGACTTCGGCGTCGGCCAGCTCACCTTCTGGGTGTTCGGCGGCTGACCGCCACCGGGACCTGCAGGTCCCGTCGTTCGTCCTCGAGCAGGAAGCAGGTTCGCACGTGTCGCAGGAGTCGCCGCAGCCCACCCCGGGCGCCGAGACCGAGATCGAGGACGCCCTCGAGTCGGTCGGTGCCGTCGAGGGGACGACGGACGTGCCCGCGGACGCGGACGAGACGCCCGTCCAGGACGACGAGGCCGTGGTCGACGAGGCCGGCGAGCCCGTCGAGGAGTCGCAGCCGGTCGGCGAGGCCCTGGCCGACGAGGACGTCGAGCCGGACCCCGACGAGGACCCGGTCGCCGCGTTCAAGTCGAAGCTTCGTCGTCTGCCCGGCGACTGGTACGTCATCCACTCGTACGCGGGCTACGAGAACCGGGTCAAGACGAACCTGGAGAACCGCACGCAGAGCCTCAACATGGAGGACTTCATCTACGAGGTGGAGGTCCCCATGGAGGAGGTCGTGGAGATCAAGAACGCCCAGCGCAAGGTCGTCAAGCGCGTGCGCATCCCCGGCTACGTGCTGGTGCGCATGGACCTGACGGACGAGTCGTGGGGCGCCGTGCGGCACACCCCGGGTGTGACCGGCTTCGTGGGCCACACCCACCAGCCCGTCCCGCTCACGCCCGACGAGGTCTTCTCCATGCTGGCCCCGAGCCTGCAGCCGAAGGCGCCGACCGGCGGTCAGCCCGCCAAGGCAGCGGCCCCGATCCAGGTCGACTTCACCGTGGGCGAGTCCGTCACCGTGACCGACGGCGGTCCGTTCGACACGCTCCCGGCGACGATCTCGGAGATCAACCCCGAGAACCAGAAGCTCAAGGTGCTGGTCTCGCTGTTCGGCCGCGAGACCCCCGTCGAGCTGTCCTTCAGCCAGGTCTCCAAGATCTGATCCCCACCACCTGATCCTGCCGGGCGGCGTCGCCGCACGGCACTGCAACCGGGTCATCGCCCACGGCGTCGGCCCACGAGAGGAACGGAACGCAATGCCCCCGAAGAAGAAGGTCACCGGCCTGATCAAGCTCCAGATCAAGGCTGGCGCCGCGACCCCCGCGCCGCCCATCGGCCCGGCGCTGGGTCAGCACGGCGTCAACATCATGGAGTTCTGCAAGGCCTACAACGCGGCGACCGAGGCCCAGCGCGGCAACGTCATCCCCGTCGAGATCACGGTGTACGAGGACCGCTCGTTCACCTTCGTGACCAAGACGCCGCCGGCAGCCGAGCTGATCAAGAAGGCCGCCGGTGTGGCGAAGGGCTCGCCCACGCCGCACACCACCAAGGTCGCGACCCTGACCAACGCGCAGGTGCGTGAGATCGCCAGCACCAAGCTGGAGGACCTCAACGCGAACGACCTGGACGCCGCGTCGAAGATCATCGCCGGTACCGCCCGTTCGATGGGCATCCGCGTCGAGGGCTGACGCCCTCGGCACGTCCACCAGTGGCAGGGCCCTGTGCGGTCCGTCGACCACGACTGCTGAAACAAGGAGAAGCAGATGGCTCAGCACAGCAAGAAGTACCGCGCCGCCCTCGAGAAGATCGAGGTGGGCCGGATCTACAGCCCGCTCGAGGCCGTGCGGCTGGCCAAGGAGACGTCCACGTCCTCCTACCCGGCCACCGTCGAGATCGCCTTCCGGCTCGGCGTCGACCCCCGCAAGGCGGACCAGATGGTCCGTGGCACGGTCAACCTGCCGAACGGCACCGGCAAGACCGCCCGCGTTCTCGTGTTCGCCGTCGGTGAGCGCGCCGAGCAGGCGCGCGCCGCGGGTGCCGACGAGGTCGGCGGCGACGAGCTGATCGAGAAGGTCGCCGCGGGGTACACCGACTTCGACGCCGCCGTCGCGACGCCGGACCTGATGGGCAAGGTCGGTCGTCTCGGCAAGGTGCTGGGTCCGCGTGGCCTGATGCCGAACCCGAAGACCGGCACCGTGACGATGGACGTGGCCAAGGCCGTGGCGGACATCAAGGGCGGCAAGATCGAGTTCCGCGTGGACCGTCACGCGAACCTCAACTTCATCATCGGCAAGACGTCGTTCACCGATGTCCAGCTGGTGGAGAACTACGCGGCGGCGCTCGACGAGATCCTGCGGCTCAAGCCGGCCGCCTCGAAGGGCCGGTACATCTCCAAGGCGACGATGTCGACGACGAACGGTCCGGGCATCCCCCTCGACCAGAACAAGACGCGTCGGCTCACCGAGGAGGACGCGGCCTGACGGTCGTTCCCCAGTCACGACGAAGGCCCGGTCCCCACGGACCGGGCCTTCGTCGTCCCCGGTTCTCCCGTCCGTCGGCCCGGAGAACGCTGGTCGCG